>JAPOXI010000078.1 GCA_026707185.1 Chloroflexota bacterium | reverse complement strand
TCCGGGCGTCTTCGGCCGGAATGCGGCCGGCGCGGGCCCAGGCGTTGACGGCCGCGAGCTCAACATCGCGCTGCTTTTCGAAGTAGATCTGCCGGTCCCAGACGGCGGCCATTTCGGGTCGTGAGTAGCGGGGAATCATGAAGGCACCGCCGCTTTCGATTGGCCGACCGGGGCCAGTTCGGTTGCGGCGATGTCGGTTCGCCACTGGGAGTCCTGGAAGGTCACTTTGTCCACCGCCGCATACGCATTTGCCCTCGCTGCCGGAACGTCCGGCCCTGTGCCAACGATTCCAAGTACTCGTCCGCCGGCGGTGAACAGCCCGTCGTCGCGGACTTCGGTGCCCGCGTGAAAGGCCAGGGCGCCGGCGGGAAGAGAATCCAAACCTTCGATTTTTTGTCCCGTCTCGTAGGAACCCGGATAGCCGCCGGAGGCAAGGACGACGCAGACGGCGGCCGTGCCGTCGGGCGCCAGATCCACACCGGTGACGTCGCCGTCGATTGCCGCGAGCATGGCTTCAACCAGGTCACCGCGCATGGTGGGGAGGATGACCTGGGCCTCCGGGTCGCCGAAGCGGATGTTGAACTCGATGACGACGGGACAGTCTTCGGTGAGCATGAGACCGGCGTAGAGGACGCCGGTAAACGGACAACCGGCGTCTGCGGCGGCTTGCAGGGTTGGGCCGATGATGCGGTCGGCGACATCCTGGAGGAGCGCCTCGTCGGCGTCGGCCACCGGTGAATAGGCGCCGACGCCGCCGGTGTTCAGGCCGCGGTCGTCGTCGTAGGCGCGCTTGTAGTCGCGGGCGGAGCCGATGATCCGGAAGCTGACGCCGGCGCAGATGGCGAAGACCGAGAGTTCCGGGCCGTAGCAGCGCTCCTGGATGACGACGGACGCGCCGGCGTCGCCGAACTGGCGTTCGACCATGATTGCGTCGATGGCGGCGTGGGCTTCGTCCGGCGTGTCGCAGACGAGGACGCCCTTGCCGAGCGCGAGGCCGTCGGCCTTGACGACGAGGGGATCAACCGAGTCGTCGACGTAGTCGTGGGCGTCCGCCGGCGTGTCGAAGATGGCGGAGTCGGGAATGGGGACGCCGGCGCGGTCCAGGAGCTCAGTGGTCCAGGCCTTGCTGGATTCCAGGCGGGTGGCGGCGGCGGATGGGCCGAAGGCGCGGATGCCGGCCTCGGACAGGCGGTCGACCAGGCCGAGGGCGCAGGGGTCTTCGGGTCCGACGATGACGAGGTCGGGGCGGTTGGCCACGGACCAGTCGACGAGGCCTGGGATGTGATCGGCGGCGAGAGGGACGGTGGTAGCGATGTCGGCTATGGCGGAGTTGCCGGGGGCGCAGTAGAGTTCGGCATCGGGGCGGTCGGCGCGGACGCGCCAGCAGAGGGCGTGCTCGCGGCCGCCGCTGCCGACGACGAGGATTCTCATTCCCATTCGATCGTGCCTGGCGGCTTGGAGGTCACGTCGTAGACGACGCGGGTGGCGTTGGGGACCTCGTTAACGACTCGCGCGGAGATGCGGGCCAGGACGTCGCTGGGGATGCGGGCCCAGTCGGCGGTCATGAAGTCGTCGGTGGTTACGGCGCGCAAGGCGATTAACTCGCCGTAGGAGCGGCCGTCGCCCATGACACCAACGGTTTGGACGCCGGGGAGGACGGCGAAGTACTGGGAGAGCTGGCGTTCGAGGCCGGCCTCGGCGATTTCGGCGCGGAGGATCGCGTCGGCCTGCTGCAGCAGGGCCACCTTAGACGCGGTGACCTCGCCGACGATGCGGACGGCCAGGCCCGGACCGGGGAAGGGCTGGCGCCAGACCAGGGCTTCGGGTAGGCCGAGTTGAGATCCCAGCGCTCGGACTTCGTCCTTGAACAGGTCGCGCAGGGGTTCAACGAGCTCGAACTCAAGGTCGTCAGGCAGGCCGCCGACGTTGTGGTGACTCTTGATGACGGCGGCGGATCCGTGGATGCCGCCGCTCTCGATGACGTCGGGGTAGATGGTGCCCTGGGCGAGGAAGTCGGCGTCGGCGATGCGGGCGGCCTCGCGTTCGAAGACGCGGACAAAGCGTTCGCCGATGACCTGGCGCTTGGCTTCGGGGTCGGTGACACCGCGGAGGGCGGCGAGGAACTCGTCGGCGGCGTCGACGATGATGAGTTGCAGGTCGAAGCCCTGGCCGAAGGTCGATTCCACTTCGGCAGCTTCATCGGCACGCAGCAGGCCGGTGTCGATGAGGATGGCCGTGAGCCGGTCGCCGACGGCGCGGGAAACCAGGGCGGCGGTGACGGCGCTATCGACGCCGCCGCTGAGGCCGCAGATGACGTGGCCGTTGCCGACCTGGCGGCGGATCTGGGCGACGCGCTCGTCGATGATCGAGGCGGGGACCCAGTCGCCGCGGCAGCCGCACATGTCGACGGCGAAGTTGTATAGCAGGCGCCGGCCGTGGGTGGTGTGACGGACCTCGGGGTGGAACTGGACGGCCACCACGCCGTTGTCGTTGCCCATGGCGGCCATCGAGGATTGGGTACGGGCGAGCGCTCGGAAGCCGGGTGGTACGTCTGCGACGACGTCGCCGTGGCTCATCCACACGTCGATCTCGTCGGGAACGCCGCGAAAGATCGCGTGTGAGCTGTCGGTGATACGGGCGAGGGCGGGGCCATATTCACGGTCGTCGGCTGGTTCGACCGAGCCGCCGAGGCTGTGGCCGAGCAGCTGCATGCCGTAGCAGATGCCCAGGACCGGGACGCCAGCCGTGAGCACCGCCGGGGGAAGCTGTGGGGCGCCCTTGTCGTAGACGCTGGTGGGGCCGCCGGAAAGAATGACGCCTCGCAGATTGGACACGCGCAGCGCGTCCGGCTCGTCGCAGGGGGCGAGGACGGTGCGGACACCGAGTTCGCGGACGCGGCGGGCGATGAGCTGGCTGTACTGGGCGCCAAAGTCAAGGACGACGATGGTCTCGTGGGCGGCGCCAGCGTCTGGTGCGAAGGGTGCCACTTTCAAGGTCGCGCCGGTAGCCGGCCGCGCGGAGGGTCGTCGGACCTGAGGTAGGGGGACGAGACGGTGCCTGCGCAAGACTGCGCGCCGTCCACGCGGATGGTGCCTCCCAGCTACCGCGACTTCGATGGCCGCGGCTCATCCTTGCCGGGCTTAAGTATACGAATCGCAGCGTCTCAGGTTGAGGCTGCCCGCTCGATGGCGCTTGCGCCGGTCTCGGCGGCATTGGCCACGTAGGTTTCGCAGCCCGAGGACGACTCGATTGCGACGTCAGCCATGGCCCCGGCAACGCGCATCGTGTGGTCTTTCGGGGCGAGGGCGATGAGTGTGGGACCGGAGCCGCTGAGCGCCGCGCCGTAGGCGCCGGCGTCAAGGGCCGCCCTCACGCCCGGCACGAGTGCGGGGTTAAGTTCGGCCCGGTACGGCTGATGAAGAAAGTCCTGCGTCGCCACGCGGAGTTCCGAATAGCGTCCCGTTTGCAGCGCAGCGACGAACAAGGCGGCGCGCCCGAGATTGGCTACCGCATCGGAACGCGAAACGTCAGCCGGCAACACCGCGCGCGCGCGCGCGGTCGGCACGTGGTAGCCGGGCACAACAACGACGATTCCAATGTCGCTCGGAAACGGAACGCGCACCGCGTGCAGGGATTCGTCGGTCTGGACGGTGAGCACCAAGCCACCAAGCAAGGCCGCAGCCACGTTGTCGGGGTGACCCTCGATATCGTTCGCGCGGTGCAGCAGCTCGTCGTTGTCCAAGCCGAGGCCGAAGGCGTGATTGGCGGCGACGAGGCCGCCTACGATGGCGCTGGCGGAGCCGCCGAGCCCGCCCTGGGGAGGGATTTCACGGGTCGCGCGCAACCTGAAGGGTCCGGCCGTGGCCGGCGCGAGCGACCGGAAGGCCCGAAATGCCAGGTTGCGCCTGGGGTCTCGCGGGACGTGCTTCAGGTATTTCCCGAGTGGTTCGATTGCATCGCGAGTGTCGGGCTGAAACTCGTACACGTCGCGCAGATCAATTGCGAGCCCAAAGACGTCGAATCCGGCTCCCAAGTTGCCTGAGGACGCGGGTACGGATACGCGAGCGCGGCCGGTCATCGATCAGACAGGCCGCGTGGAGTGGTCGATGGCAGGGATCCGCGGACCACGTGCATGGACTGTTGACGGAAGGGCGCGGCCGCGCGGTGTGAATGAATGCTGAGCAGAACGCCGATGGCGACCAGCGTGACCAGCAGTGAGTTTTTGCCGAGGCTCACCAGCGGCAGCGTGATGCCGGTTACCGGCATCACACCGACGTTCATTCCGATGTTGACGAACGACTGGGTGAAGAGCATGGCCGCGATGCCGATGGCCAGCAGGCGACCGAACATGTCGCGGGCGCGCAGACCGATCACCAGGGCCTGGACGATCAAGAGCGTGAAGAAGCCCAGAAGTCCAAGCGTGCCCGCCAGTCCAAGCTGTTCGCCGAGCATGGCGAAAATGAAGTCGGTGTCGCGCACGCGCAGGAATTCGAGCTGCGATTGGGAACCCTGTCCGAGGCCGTGGCCGAGCCAGCCGCCGGACCCGATGGAGATACGTGCCTGTAGCACGTTGTAGCCGGCGCCGAGCGGATCGCTGCTGGGATCGAGGAAGGTCACGAAGCGCTGGCGCATGTAGTCCTGGGCAAAAAACCAGGCGAAGGGGAAGGCCGCCAGCGCCGCGACGATTGGGAGGAGCAAGTGCCACCAGCGCGCCCCGGCCACGAAGACCATGGCCATCCAGATCGCACCGAAGATGAGGGCGGTGCCGAGGTCGGGCCCGAGGAAGATCAGGCCGGCGGGGATGACCATGATCCCCAGACTGACGACGACCGTGCGCAAGGATCGGGAGGCGTTGCTTCGGTCTGACAGGTACTTGGCCACGGCGATGACGGCCGCGAGCTTCATGAACTCTGAGGGTTGAACAACGATTGGGCCAATCTCAAACCAGCGGCGGGCGCCAAGGTCGAAGTCGCCGACCAGCAGCACGAGAATGAGGGCCGCGACGCCCAGCAGGTACACCGGGCCGGCAACCCCGTGCAGGGCGCGGTAGTCGATGTGCGCCATGGCGAAGGCCAACGTCAGGCCGACGACGCCCAGCACGGCCTTCTGCACCGCCTGGTTTTGCAGCCCGGTGGTGTTGGGATCGGCCGTTGTGCTGAGCAGAAGGACACCGAAGGCCACCAGGGCGATGGTTGAAATCACGGTTGCCCACTCAATGCGCGCCAGGCGAAGGACCATTAGAGCCGGCGATCCGGTGAGATGAAGTCCGGGCGATCCTGTGGCAGAGGTGGCATGTCGCCGGTCATGAGGTAGTCGATGATGTCGCGGGCGATCGGCGCGGCGGCGAAGGCTCCCTCGCCGCCGTCGCGCACCAGTACGGCAAACGCGTAGTCGGGCTGCTCCGCCGGAGCGTAGCCGGCGAACCAGGCGTGGCTGGGCAGCCGGCCTTCGGCATCGCGTTGGCCGCTGTATTCGGCCGTCCCGGTCTTGCCGGCCACAACCGTATGCGACGAGCGGGCGCGCGGACCGGTTCCCTGCGGCTCGTTTACCGCCCGGTAAAGCCCTGTTTGAAGCAACCGCAGGTTTGTCTCGGTAATCGGTAAGACGCTGCGAACCCGAGGCGGGATGCGCTCAGCCACATTGCCGTGCTGGTCGAGCATGCGATCGATGAGCCGCGGACGCATGACGCGGCCGCCGTTGCCGATGGCGGCATACATGCTCGCGATTTGCAGCGGGGTGACCTGGACGAGCCCCTGGCCTATCGCGGCGTGATAGGTGTCGCCCGTGACCCATGGCTGTTGCAGGTTCTTGTTTTTCCATTCGGAGGTTGGAACGAGGCCGGAGGCTTCACCAGGCAAATCGATGCCGGTGCGCTCACCGAACCCGAAGGAGCGCTCGAATTCCGCAAGGCGTCGATTGCCCAGTCCCTGCAGCCGCGTATAGGGATTGCCGCCGGACACGTTGTAGAAGTAGATGTTGCAGGACTCGGCAATGGCGCGTTGCAGGTCCACGAGGCCGTGACCTTCGGGCAGCCAATCGTCGAATGCCCAGCCGCTGGGCAGAATCAGGCGGCCGTCGCAGTGGATTTTGCTCTGGGGTAGCACGACGCCCGCTTCCAGCGCGCCGCTGGCGGCAATGACCTTGTAGGTGGAGCCCGGCGGATAGAGCCCGGAGACCGTGTGGTTGATCAACGGCCGGCGGGGGTCGCTGACCAACAAGGCGAAGTTCTCGGACGAAGCGCCGCGCGTGAAGATGTTGCTGTCGTAGTCGGGCAAGCTCACCATTGCGACGACATCGCCGGTGTCGGGACGCAGCACAACGACCGCGCCCGCGCCCCGATCGCGCAGCGCGAGGTGGCGGGCCAGAATCTCGCGAATGGCCTTCTGTTCGTTGACGGCAACGGTTAGAACCGCGTGCTGGCCGACCTGCGGCGGAGTGAAGGCCAGTTCGTGAAGGGCACGACCGAACGCATCCGTCTCGAGTCGCTGTTCGCCGTCCCGGCCGCGAAGCTGCGCCTGCAAGCTGCGTTCAACACCGGCGAGCCCGATATCTTCATCGAACCGAACTCCCTGTTGCCGATAGGCTTCAACTTCCTCGGCGGGGATCGGGCCGGTGAAGCCCATGATGTGGCCCAGCACGTCGCCATACGCGTATTCGCGCCTCGTGCTGGTGCGAACGGAGATACCCGGCAGGTCCCGCCGGCGTTCTTCGATCGTGAGGGCGGACTCCCTGGGCACGGCGCGGGCCAACCGAGCGGGGGTGTCCGGAGCGAGGCGCGCCTGGCTCAACTTGAAGCGCAGGTCGTCCGGGCGTTCGCCCGTCAACACGGCCAGATTCGCCAGCACCGGACCTTCGCGTTCCGGGGGCAGCTCGGTCGGGGAAAGCCAGACGCTGAACACGGGGGCGTTCGCGACAAGGGGCTCTCGGTTGCGGTCGTAGATCAGCCCGCGAAGCGGCTGAATGGGCCTGGTGCGGGCACGGTTCTGCGCCGCCTGCTCCTGGTAGGCGTCGGACTCGACCACCTGGAGTTGCCAGAGGCGGGCCGCCAGCGCGGTGTTGGCCGCTAGCGCTGCGCCCCCCAGGAGCAGCGCGCGACGTGTACCCCTGATGCGCGGTTGTCCGGTGCCAGTCCTGGCGACCGGGCGGTCGTGCGCCTCCACGCGAGTCCTCCGTCGTTAGTCGAAACGACCGCCGCGCGTGTGCCCTACGTAGCGGGCGGCGGTGACCGGGCGCGTCCATCGGTCCGCCAGTCGTACCACCGGGTACAGCAGCGTGGTGGCTCCGGCGTTTACCGCCACGGCGCGCGGCAGGCGATCCCAGACCTGCTTCCCCCAGTCTATGTCGAATCCCTGCAATTGCAGCGTCAGGACCACGGCCGGGTAATACAACAGGGTGGCGGCGGCTCCAGCCAGGACCGGAAACACCAGGTTGGCGCGATCAAAACGGCGACCCTGCCCGCCAACGATGTAGACGAGCAGCGTAAACAGAAGGGCGTTGACGCCCGTGGGCGTCGCGGACAGCAGATCTACCACCAATCCACCCGCGAAGCCCCAGTAGAGCGCGCGGGAATCGTCACTGACGGTTGCCAGAGTTATGGCTGCCATCAGGACCAGCGCGGGGCGGATGCCCGCGATGGCGAAGGAGGGAAAGACCGAGGTCTGTAGAAGGCCAAGCAGCAGGAGCAGCAGCGCGGCGCCGACGGCACCGGTTCGGAGCTGCCAGCGGCGGCGGGGCTGGGGGAATCTGGCGGCGATCACGGCGGGTTGGGCACGCGCCCAAGCACGACCTGGACCACTTCCACGCGTTCGTGGCGTACAAAGGGCTGGACGGCGGCTTCGCGAAAGACGTTTTCGGGCGACGCAAAGACGGAGATGACGCGGCCGATGGAAAGACCGCGGGGGAAGCCGCCGCCGAGGCCAGACGTCACCACCAAAGCGCCGATGGCCAGAGGTGCGTCAGGTTCAATTCGCGTCAAGATCAATCCGCCGTTGCCGTCGCTCTCGACGATGCCGTCGGCCACACCGTCGGCACCCTGGGCCACGGCGTTGACGGCGCTGGTCACGCTCTGAATGGGCAAGACGTCGGCCGAGGACGTTGTGACCCCCACCACGCGGCCGGCCAGGCTTCCATCGGCAATGACGGCCATGCCAACGTGGACGCCATCCGCCGCACCGCGGTCGATGATGAGTGTGTCCAGCACATCAACGCTGTCGCGCCCGACGACTTGCGCGGTGAGGAGCGTCAGCTCGGTGTGCTTGCTCTGGTAGTTGAGCGCTGCGCGAAGGGCCGCGTTCTCGCGGCGGGTCGCTTGCACGCCGGCCGCGGCGGAACGCAGATCGGCGACTTCGGCGCGCAGCGCTTCGTTCTCGGCCCTTAGATCGTTGAAGTGCTGGGCATCGGTAAGGGCGGCCGCCGCCCCGGATGAGGCACTGGTGAGAGCGGAGCGGAGCGGGGCGGCGGCGGCCAGCGCCGTGCCTTCGATTGCCGAGCCGGCTTCAGTGTTTCGTAGCACCGCGAGCACGACGGCCGCGGCAACCAGGACCAGGAGCAGGAGCACCGACCGCTGTCCGCCGCGCATCCCGGTGCCGACTACACGTACGGCGCGGCGTTCTCCGCGACGAACACTTCGCGAAATGCTTCGAGATTATGCAGGCAGGCGCCGGTTCCGCGTACGACGGCCTCCAGCGGGTTGCTGGCGATGTGCACTGGAATGTCCGTTTCCTGCTCGATGCGCCGGTCGAGCCCGCGCAGTAGCGCGCCGCCGCCGGCTACGGCGATGCCATGTTCCATTACGTCGGCCAGCAATTCCGGCGGTGTGGCTTCCAGCGCTAGTTTGATGTTCTCAACGATTTCGGTGACCGGACTGCTGATGGCCTCGCGAATCTGGCCTTCGGTCAGTTCCACTTGCCGTGGTAGCCCTGACTGCAGATCGCGTCCCCGTACAAGCGTCGTTTCTTCTTGCGGTCCAGGGGCTGCCGAGCCAATGGCAATCTTGCAGCCCTCGGCTGTTCGCTCTCCGATCAGGAGATTATGCGAGTTGCGGCAGTAGTCCACGATCTGCTCATCGATCTCGTCACCGGCAATCCGGATGCTATGGCTCACGACCACGCCGCCAAGCGAGATGACGGCCACCTCGGTGGTGCCGCCACCGATGTCCACGATCATGCTGCCATTGGCTTCCTGGATCGGCTGTCCGGCGCCGATAGCGGCGGCCATGGGCTCTTCGATGAGGTACACCTCGCGCGCGCCGGCCTGCAGGCTGGCTTCGTGCACAGCGCGTTTTTCGACTTCCGTGACACCTGACGGTACGCCGACAATTACTCGAGGGCGGGCGGCAATTGGCAGTTCACCGTGCACTTGCCCAATAAAGTAGGACAGCATTGCGTGCACGGTGTCGAAGTCGGCGATCACGCCGTCGCGCAGCGGGCGACTGGCCACGATGTTGGTGGGTGTGCGCCCGACCATTTTCTTGGCCTCGGCGCCGACGGCGAGCACGCGCGAGGTATGCGTATCGGTGGCGACGACCGATGGCTCCGCGAGCATGATGCCGCGGTCCTTGACATAAACGAGCGTGTTCGCGGTGCCTAGATCAATCCCGAGGTCGCGCGAAAACAGGCCGAGGAGCGCGTTGAACGGTCCGAACATCAAGGATTCCGGAGTTGGTGAGGTGCGGCGACCGCCGTCTGCCCGTCAGCATAGCGACAGGTCGACGCGGCGAGCGGTCGGGCGGCGGCCGAGCGGCGAACTATTTTTCGTCGATGAGCGCGCTCTGCAGCGCTTCAGCAACGCAGGCGACTTCGATGAATTCCATGTCCTCCCGGACGTGCGCGGGAAGTTCAGCCAGGTCCTGACGGTTGCCCTGCGGCAATACAAACACGCGAACGCCGGCTCGGTGCGCGCCCAAGACTTTCGGCTTGATGGATCCAACCGGCAGCACGCGGCCCTGGAGGGTGATCTCGCCGGTCAGGGTCAGGTCGTGGCGGACTTTCGTGTCCGTCAGCGCGGACTGCAGGGCCACGACGACGGCAAGACCGGCCGACGGCCCATCCTTGGGCAAGGCTCCGGACGGCACATGTACGTGGACGTCGAGTTCGGCAAAGTTGCGACGGTGATACTGCGAATCGTCAGCACACGCCCGCGCATACGTAAGGGCGGCGTGGGCGGATTCCTTCATCACGCTGCCAAGTAAGCCGGTGAGCAGAATCTCGCCAGTGCCTTGAGCCAGCGACACTTCCACCGGCGAAAGGTCGCCTCCGGCCGGAGTGCTAAACACCGCCATGGCGGCGCCGATGCTGGATTCAGTCTCGGCTGAGCCGAAGCGAAAGCGGGGTGGTCCAAGGACTTTGGGCAGGTCGCGAGCGCGAACCTTCCAACCGGAGTCTGAGCCTTCGGCGCTCGCCAGCGCGCGTTTGCGCGCGACAGCCGCGATGGACCGCGTGAGCCCGCGCACGCCAGCCTCACGCGTGTACTCGCGGATCATCCGTGTGAGCGCGCCGCGCTTGAATTGCACCGCATTGGCGCTGAGGCCGTGTTCGTCCAGTTCGCGCGGCACCAGGAAGCGCTGGGCGATGGCGAGCTTCTCGTCTTCCACGTACCCGGGGAGTTCGACCACCTCCATGCGATCAATGAGCGCCGGGGGCAGGCCCTCCAGCGAGTTGGCTGTGGCGATGAAGATGACGCGGCTGAGGTCGTAGGGAATCTCCAGGTAGTGATCGCTAAAGGCCGCGTTCTGCTCGGGGTCAAGCACTTCAAGCAACGCTGCCGAGGGGTCGCCCCGGAAGTCCACCCCGAGCTTGTCGAGCTCGTCGATCATGAACACGGGATTAACGGTTCCTGCCTGGCGCATCATCTGCAGAATGCGGCCGGGCATCGAGCCGATGTAGGTCATGCGGTGCCCACGGATTTCGGCCTCGTCGCGCACGCCGCCCAACGAAACGCGCACGAATTTCCGGGAGAGCGCTTCGGCAATCGACTGACCGAGGCTGGTCTTTCCCACGCCGGGGGGACCGACAAAGCACAGGATGGGGCTGCGCGACTGGCGTGCCAGCCGACGTACGGCGATGTACTCAAGGAGCCGCTCTTTGACACGGTCGAGCCCGTGGTGATGGGTGTCCAGAATCCGTGCCGCCCGCCGGATGTCGGTGTTGTCTCGCGTACGCTTTTTCCAGGGAAGTTCGATCAGCCACTCCAGGTAGTTACGAACCATGCTGGCCTCGGGCGAACCTGGAGGCATGGCATTGAGCCGGTCGATCTCCTTGAGTCCACGCTCGATGACAGCCTCGGGATAGCGCCCGGCTTCGAGCTTCTCCCGAAACTCGCTAATCTCGGTGTTCTGCGCGTTGGTCTCACCGAGTTCCTTGGTGATTGTCCGCAGCTGTTCGCGCAGAATGAACTCGCGCTGATCCTTGTCTACTTCTTCGCGAACGTCATCGCGGAGCTGACGTTCGAGTTCCAGCACCCGGATTTCTTCTTCGAGGACCGTATGGACCAGCCGCAGTCGCTCTGATACTTCCCGAATCTCCAGCAGTTCCTGCTGCGTGCCTGGAACCAGGTTGAGCGAAGCGGCCACAATGTCGGCCAGCAGACCGGGCGTCTCGGCGTTCATTGCGCGGATGAAGGCCTCATCGGGCGTTGCCTCATTAAGGTCCACGACGTGCTGGAAGAGTTCGAGCGTGAGCGGCATCAGTTCACGCGCCTCGGCCGGCGCTTCGTCCAGTTCTTCGACGACCCATCCAATCGCGCGCACAAACGGGTGCTCAGACACCGGCGTGACCGCGCGCACCCGTCGAATGCCCTCGGCCAGCACGCTGGTGCTTCCGTCCGGCAGCTTGAGCACGCGCGCAATCTTGGCTTCCGTGCCAACCTCATGCAGGTCGCTGAATGACACGGTCTCCGCATCGGGATCGTGTTGACTGAGTGCCAGCACACGGCGGTCCAGGCTCAACGCCTCTTCGATTGCGGCCAGGGACTGCTCGCGGCCGACCACAAACGAGTTCACGGTGTCGGGGATTGGGAACAGCGTTTCACCGCGCAGCGGGAGCACGGGCAGGTCAACTTCAATTGGACCGCTGTCTCCATCGGAGGACTTCCGGTTTGCGTTGTCCTCACCGACTTCGGCCGGCGTGCACGGGACCTCGGGCAGAACGGTGGTGTCCGTCATCAGGATCCCGGGCCCTGGGTGATGGATCGACCGAGTTGAGCGAGCAGGTCCAGTGGGTTGTCAACGAGTACTGTCTCTGTCTCGTCGGCGTCCAGGCCGGCGCCGCGCGCCACCCGGCGGGCCAACGCCTCGGTCAGCAGATCCCCCGGTTCGTGCGCGTCGCTATTGACCATGAGTTTCGCTCCCGCTTCGCGACACACATTGGCCACGTGGCCGTTGGTCAGCGAGTGGCCGCGACGGGCCGACAATTCGACAAACTTGCCGTTCTCGCGCGCCACATGGCTCAGCTCAGGGCTGAGCAGGCCAGGATGGACCAGCGCATGCACGTATTCCGACTCCAGTGCGGCGCGGTTGGTGCCGGCAGCCACCGGCTCAACAATGGTCTCTCCGTGAACGGCAATGAACTCTGCGCCGGCTTCCGCAGCCAGGCGCGCGACGCGGTCGATGGCGGCCGGTGGCACGTGGGTAATCTCGACGCCCGCCAGCGCGACTATTCCCCAGACTTTCTCCGCCTCGCGGCAATCGCGGGCCACGGCCTCAACCACGTGCTGGACGTTTGCCGGGCTGGCGTGGTCGGTAATGGCCATGGCCGTGTAGCCGGAGACGTGGCAGCGGCGCAACAGTTCCATCGGCGACAGTACGCCGTCGCTCAAGAACGTATGGGTCTGAAAGTCGAAGAGCATGGGCTTGGTAACCAGTGGTTGGCGAGGCGCCGTGCGCGCGTTTGATTTTAGGGAGCGCGAGTGTGCGGCCACAACGTGACGGCCTACGGCCTGTCGGCTGTGGTTCATAATCGGCGGTCTACCGGTTCGGCAATCATGCGTGCGGGGGCAACGCTGTCATGAGCCTCGAGCAATACAACCAGGGTTACAACGTGGGCGTGGGCGGTGCCGTGGTCCGCGGCCGTTCGGTGTTGTTTGTCCGCCGGTCCTCCAGATACGGTCGCGGCAACTGGCAGATTCCCGGCGGATTCGTTGACCGGGACGAGACGTTGGACGCGGCGGTGGTGCGTGAAGTGCGCGAGGAAACCGGAGTCGAAGCCTCTGTCCAGGGCGTCCTTGCTGTTCGTACCCGCTGGGACGACACGAACAGCACGTATGTGGTGTTTCTCATGCGGCCGGAGACCGGCGAGCCCGCGCCCGGCGACGAGGTCGACCGCGCCGAGTACCTGACCCTGGATGAACTGGATGCGCTGGAACAGGTGCCCGAGATTAATCGCGCTATCGCCGCGCGAGCGCTTGGCGTCTCACGCAATCTCTTGTATCGCGCTGACGTGGATAATCCGCGGGGCGGCGAGTACCGCCTGTTTCTCGGCTGAGTCGCGAGTCGCAGGACTTGACGGCCGGCGTCCATCCTCTACCGATAGCAACCGGGTCGGCAGCCTGCGTCGGGCGCGTGGAGTGTCCCAGTGACCGCTGATCCAAGGGTGCTTCCCGAGTTGCTGCTGCTCGCAGGCGAGTTGCTGGCGCTCACGGCGCTGGGCTACGTCGTCGCTCGCATCGCGCTACGCCAGTCCGACGAACTGATGGCACTGGCTCAGGGCATGGTGATCGGTCCCGCACTTTGGGGGCTGGCGGCGAACTTCGTTCTGCACGTGCTGCCCGGGCATCTCGGCGCGGCGACGGGCTGGCTCGTCGTCCTTGGCGTGGCTGGCGCCCTGGCCTGGCGACGCAGACCGTTGCTGCCGGTCTCGATCCGCAGCCTGGCCGGGATGTCCGCGGCCGCGCTGACGCTGGTTTGGATCGGCCTGGCCGGTTGGCAGGCGCAGACCGGAAGTCCTGATGCGATTCACCTCGGTTTGTCCGCCCAGATCCAAGCCGGGGGATGGCCGCCGGCGCTGCCCTGGAGTCCCTGGGAGCCTGTTCCGTACCACTATGGCGTTGACTTACTCATCGCCCTGCTGGCGACGCCTTTTGGACCCGAGCTGTCGCTTACCTCGGATGTCTTCGGGGCGTTTGTCTGGGCCGCTCTCGCCCTCAACGTGGCGACTGTCCTACGGAGGTCTGGCGGATGGGTGCCGGCGTTGGTGTTGACACCGCTGCTGCTTTCGGCGGGCGCCTGGACGCTGATCTTGTGGCATCAGCCGCCAGGTGTGCTCCAGGTCCCGGTCCCGGTGGGCCTCCCTCAAGCGGGATTGCGGGCAGCCCTTGAGGCCATCTACTGGCCCGCCGCTGACGCGTCGTCGAACTGGCCGTACGACCGTCTGCTTCCCAACATCTGGACGCCGTGGTTTGTGTTCTCCTACGCGCTTGCCGTGGTGGTGCTCGAGCGCGTCGCCAATGCGCCGGATCGTCGCTGGCGTGACCTGCCGATGGGCACTGCCCTCGGGGCTCTCGTAGGGTTTCTTGGGCTCACGGATGAGGCCGTGGCCGCAAGCGTGCTCGGCATATGGGTTGTGCTGGGTGTCGCGCGGCTGGTGGGCGACCGACCCGCGGGCGTCGTTCTGCGGCGTGAGCTGATGCGAGCTGCTGCCGGGCCAGCGGTTGCAGCCATTGTGCTGGCCGTCGGCGGCGGCGTTGTGACCGGCGTCCTGACCCGCTCCGTCGGTGGTGGGCTGTCGCTCGCGTGGGCTGAGGATCCAGTCGGTCGCGGGCTCATCGGCAGCCTCGGTCGGCCCGGCGGCGGGCTGGGCGTGTTGGGCCTCGGCCCGGTCGCGGTCACGGCCCTGGCCGTTCTCCTGGGCTGGCGACACCGGCTGGCGCTGGCGTTTTCGCTTGGCAGCGGCGTGTTTTTACTGGCCGCGTTTACGCTGCGGTACGACCTGGCGGCGCATGATGTCGTCCGGTTTGACGGACACGCACGCAGTTTTGCGCTGTTGGCAGTGGCCATTGCAGCCAGCGCCGGACTCCGAAGCCTGCGGCCACGCTGGGGCCATGCGGCCGCGTGGAGTGTAGCGGCTCTGGTCGTCTGGCCGACCATTGCGGGTCCCGTCCGCGGGACAGGTTTTCAGGTCAGCCGCGGGGTACACGTTGCAAACGCGGAATACGGGACTGAACGACAAGGCAGGGCGTTCGGGCGCACGCGAGAAGCGGCCGATGAGCGTCCGCTGCGTGCGGGACTGGCGGCGTACATCCGCGACCGAACGGCCGTGGACGCACGCATTCTTTCACCGTGGCCCCAGATAGTCTCGGTCACCACGGGACGTGCCAATGCTTCAGGCTTCATGGATTTTCTGCACCTGCTCAATCTGGAGGGACCCGAATACCTGGATGCCATTCGCTACCTGGATCCCGCAGCGCTGCGGCGCCTGGGAATCGACTTTGTGCACGCCCCGGACGAGTGGACCGGCGAGTTGCCGGTGCAGGCGGTGCGCTGGCTATCGAATCCCCTGTACTTCAAGCCGCTGGCTCGGGACGGACCAGACGCGCTCTACCAGGTACAGCCGGCCTTCTTGCGTCTCGACGTTGAGCCGACACCCGCGTCATTTGAATCGCTTCGTCGGGCGATTCCGGCGACTGCCACGGTATATCTGGTGCCCGGCAACCGGGAGACGCTCCAGGAGATTCGGGTCGCGTCAGCGCTATCGCACACCTATGTGGTTGGGAGCGTGTGGACGGGACAGCTGCATCCCCTCTCGCCATTTCCAACGAAACCAATACGTGGCGACGCGCCTGACTTCGTTGTGGCGTCGTCGCGTCTTGTCCCGTCCGCCTTTGATCCCGACGACCGGCAGCCAGTCTGGTGGAACGAGTCCGTTGCCGTCTATGCGCCGCGAGGAAGCGTGCCCCCGCTGATGGAGCCACCGAAACGAATGCCGAATTTCGGCGTGCGCGTGTCCGAAGCAGCGGCGACCGACGGACGACTATCGTTTGCCGCGAGGTTTAGCAATCGAGCACCTGACCAGTGGACGGGCCAGGATTGGCTGGTGACGTCTGGCGACGGTTCGCCCTGGGCGTTTCCGCCGGCCGCAAGCACCGCCAGACGACTTCGCGCGCCGGCGGTTCAGTGGTTTGCCGGCCAACTCGTCCCCCGCCACCACGAGACGGTCTTTCGGTACGAATTCGAGCCCAGCGCGGCGCGGCTTTCGGTTCGTGACGGCGCTGGCGAGATTGTCGACGCGGCGTCTTCGGGACGATCGCTGACCGAGGGCGACTGGACCTTAGCGCTGCGCCTGCGACGTGACTGGCACGAGGTGGCGTTCATCCCGGTTATGAAAGTCTCGATCTCTGAATCGGGCCAGGCGTCGTTCCAGATCTATGAAGGCGAATTGGATTTGCGGTTAGCGCAATGACGCTTGACCCGGTGATTCTTCCGGGGCTGCTGTTGCTGGCCCTTCAGTTGCTGGCTCTGGCAACGCTGGGTTACGTGGTGGCGCGCGTCGCCTTGCGGCAGTCGGATGACCTGCAGGCGTTGGCGCAGGGGATGGTCATTGGCCCCGCGCTGTGGGGGCTGGCCGTGAATTTTGTCCTGCACGCGCTTCCGGGGTTCGCCGGCGCGGCTGCAACGTGGATTGGCCTACTGGGGCTGTCCGTCGGACTGGCCTGGCGATCCCCCGGCTTGCTGCGCATCCCGGCACGCACCGCTGCGGGGTTTGCCGCCGTCGGACTGGCCACTTTCTGGGTCGTGCTGGCCGCTCGGCAGATGCTGGCGATTCCGGATGACATCAATCACCTGACCCTGGCCGCGCAGTTTCGGGCCGGCGGCTGGCCGCCCGAATTCGCCTGGAATCCAGGGGTGCCGGCGGCCTACCACCACGGTCTTGACCTTCTGGTTGGCTTACTGGCCCCGCCCTCCGGACCGGACCTCGCATTGACTACCGAAGTTGTGAGTGCGTGGATCTGGACGAGCCTTGCTCTGGTGATCGGCAGCATGCTGCGAGCGATCGGCGGCTGGCTGGCCGCGGCGGTCCTGGCCCCGCTGTTGCTGAGCAATGGCTCATGGACGCTGGTGCTGGATAAGCCGCCGGGAATCGTGCAGGTGCCAGTGCCGACCGGTGTGCCGTCGGCCGGGATCCGGTCGACGCTCAGTGAAGTCTTCTGGCCGTCAGTTGAGCTTCCCTGGTCGTTTGTGGAATCCGTGGCGTCGCCGCCGAATGTCTGGAAGCCGCTCTTCGTGCTGGCGTACGCCCTGGCGGTGCTGGTGCTGCGCCGGGCCGCCCAGCGTGAACCCAACACGTGGCCGAGCGTGCTCACGCTTGCCGCACTGCTGGGTTTTCAGGGTCTCGTGGACGAGACGCTTGCGCTGCTGACGCTGGTGGTGTGGGGTGGGCTGGAAGCCTGGCGCTACCTGCGCGACGGGTGCGGTGACTGGTCCGAGCGACGGCGGGGGTTGCTCCTGGCGTTCAGTGGACCAGTGCTGGGCGCCCTGCTTCTTGCCGGAGGCGGCGGTGTGATTACGAGCGCCCTGACGTCGTCGGCCGGGTCGGGGTTGTCGTTGGGCTGGAACGAGGATCCAGCCAGCCGCAACTCCCTGGTCGGCGCGGACGCACGTGCGGGAGGTCTGGGCTTGCTGTGGTTCGGGCCTCTACCCGTGCTGGGTTTGGCGGTGCTCCTGAATAGACGAAGCCGACTGGTGGTGGCGCTGGCTGTGGGGAGTTTCGTGTCACTGGTGGGACTGTTTGTTCTGCAATACGAGCATGGCCAGCACGACATCGTGCGGTTCGACGGTCACGCGCGTAACTTTGCCTTGCTGGCGCTGCTGCCGGCGACTGCCTATCGCCTTTCGTCCCTCGCCCCGCGCTGGCGCCATCTCGCCGCCGTGGCCGGCATTCTCCTGGTGGTGTGGCCGACGATTGCGGAACCGGTGCAGAACCTGCGTGTGTCGCTTACGCGCCGGCCGCAGCTAGCCAACGCGCAGGTGGAGACGGAGAAGTTTCACAATCCGTATCTGAATCGAACAGTCATTGGGAATCCCCTGTCGGCTGAAGTGGCCAGCTACATCCGCCACCACACCGAGGTGGACGCTCGGATTCTGTCGGCGACTCCAAACGATCTGTCAATCGCGACCGGCCGACCGAATGCCTCGGGGCTGATTCGGTCTCTGCAGTTCCTCTATTTTGAGGGCCCCGAATACCAGGACGCGATCCAAGATCTGGACCCGGGGGCGGTTGGGCGGCTTGGCGTTACCTACGTGCATGCGCCCGACGACTGGGTTGAGGGTCTGCCCGAGCGCACGCAGGCGCGACTGCGGAACCCTGACCTGTTTCGTCTCCTTGTTCGAGGCGGCGACGACGCCCTGTATCGCGTCCGCCCGGCGTTCCTGGAGTTGCCAAGCGAGCCCGGTACCTACGAGGCCTTGCGCAGGGCGATACCCGAATCGGCCTCTGTGTACCTTGCGCCTTCCAGCGAACCCCTGAGCTGGGTTCGCGCCGCATCGGCCCTGTCGCACACGCGCCTCTTCGGTACGTTGAAGACGCATATCAGCATGCACTACCGGTCGGACTTTCAGCCTGATCCGCTCGAAGGAGGCGCGACGGACCTGGTGGTGCTGCCCCTCCGAGGCATAGCGCCATCGGCGTTTGCTCCCGACCGCCGGCAGCCCATCTGGTGGAATGACGAACTGGCGGTGTACGCCCCGACCGGAACGGTTGCGCCGGTGGCGATGCCTCCGCCGCGGGAGCCTTTCCGAGTGAACGTGTCGTCGGTGCGCGCGGCGACGGGCCGTGTGAGTTTTACGGCGACGTTCATCAACGAGGCGGGAGAGACCTGGGAGGGGCAGGACTGGCTGGTGACCGCGGTCGACGCGTCACCCTGGGAGTTCCCGAACGAGTTTGAAGACGACGCCCGACACGAGGGTGTGCAGTGGTACGCCGGTCAATTGATCCCACGGCAAGCGACCGCGACGTACACCTATGACTTCGATCCGCGCGAGCGGCGATTGGCTGTCGTCGATGCGAGCGGTGCCGTGACCCAGGTTGCGTCGTCCGGTGACGCGCTGGGTGCTGGTACCTGGGCCCTGGGCGTTCGGCTGCGACACGATTGGTACGAAGCGGCGTTTGTGCCGGTGATGACGATTACGGTCAGCAAGTCGGGCGAGGTGACCTACCAAGCCTATGAGGGGACGTTGGGAGTTCGGCTGACGCGATGACGCTGGATCCGACGGTGCTGCCGGGGCTTGTGCTGTTTGCATTGGAAATGCTGGCGCTGGCGGCGGTGGGATTCGTAGTGGCCCGGGTGGCGCTGCGGCAGACCGACGATGGGATGGCGCTGGCGCAGGGGATGGTGATTGGGCCCGCGCTCTGGGGACTGACTGTGAGTCTTGTCTTGCACGTGGTTCCGGGAATGGCGGGTGCTTTTGTCGGCTGGTGCGTCGTTCTGCTGGCAGGGGTAGTGCTCGCCTGGCGCGAGAGGTATGGCCTGTCGGTTCGGCCGCGGATCGTCGCGGGATTGGCCGCCGCAGGTCTGGCGATCTACTGGGTCGCACTTGCAGGTCGGCAGCTGCTAAGCATCCCAGACGCGGCCTTGCATATGTCCCTGGCAGCGACCTTGCGAGGCGGGCAGTTTCCGCCCACGTTGGCCTGGAGCCCGGGAGAAGTCATTTGGTATCACTACGGCGCGGACTTGCTGATTGGGCTCTTAGCTCCGCCGGCTGGGCCAGACGTGGCCTTCGTGACCGAACTGCTTGGCGCCTACGCCTGGACAAGCCTTGCTCTGGTGGTTGGCACCGCCCTACTACGTTACGGAGGAATTCCGGGGCTTGTCTTCTCGCCTCTGTTGCTTACGGCCGGGGCGTGGACGCTCGTCTGGCAAGTTGACGCCCCGGGTGTCTTGCGGATACCGATCCCGTCCGGGATTCCTGCGGCTGGTATACGGGCCTCGTTAGGGAGCATCTATTGGCCTACCTCCGAATGGCCTTGGGAGTTGCCGTTGCAGGCGTCGCCGCCGAGTATCTGGAAGCCTCCTTTTGTGCTCGCCTATGCGCTGAGCCTTGTGATACTGGAACGGGCTACCTCATCTCTGACTGGCGCTGGTTGGAATCGGTGGGTGCTGGCTCCGCTTATCGGGTTCCTGGGTCTGCTTGCCACCGAAGTGGCTTTGGTCGTACTTGCTGTTTGGATTTCTATCGAAGTTGCGCGAGTGTATCGAACGCGCTCCTCGGGTTCAACAGTCAGCACGATATTCTCGAGTGTAGGAGTGATAATTCCGGCTGGGATACTACTGGCAGGCGGTGGAAGCGCGCTGACCGGGTTGATGTTCGGGGCGTCCGCAGGAACCACAATTGGCTGGCACGCTGATGCCTGGAGTCGGACTCCGATCGGGACTCTGCACCAATTGCCTGGGGGCGTTGCCGTACTCGGAGTCGGCGTCATCCCAACCGCAATCGGTGCGGTGATCCTATCGCGACGCAACTCGCTGGTCGTGGCGCTGGCTATCGCGAGTGGCATATTCCTTCTCGCCGCACTTACGCTGCAATTGTCCCCAGTTCGTGATGTAACCCGTTTCGACGGGCACGCACGCAACTTCGCGCTCCTGGCTCTCATGATCGGGTTGGCTGGGCGCATGATTGAGCTACAGCCACGCTGGCGCTTCGCCGTCGGAAGTCTTGTGCTGCTTCTGGTAACGATACCGACAGCAACTCCGTCCGTACAGGCCCTTGGAAGAGCGCTTAGCGAAGGTATTAGCCTGAGTAATCACAAGCTTCCCCCGTCCCAGCAGCCGAGTTCAGAGCACAGCTTGAGTCCCGTAGGACGCCATGCGGAAGCATACCGACGCGGCGCTCTGAAGAGTCCAGAACCGCCGCATGCTCTGCTTGGACGATTCAGGGCGAGGCAAGACTTGCCGGAGGCTATCGTCGACTATGTCCGGAATCGAACCCCCGTTGACAGCGTTGTCCTTTCTCCGCATCCACACGATATGACAGCAGCCGCCGGTCGAGCCAACGCCTCAGGCTTTCCAGGATATCGACATCTAAGTCCAAGGACTGGTCCAGACTATCTGGATGCCGTTCGATACCTCGAGCCTGCGGCCCTGCGGCGGCTTGGGATCGAGTACGTCCACGCCACCGATGCGTGGGCGGCAAGCTTGCCACAGAGAGCACGGAACTGGCTAAATGACGCCCGGATGTTTGAAGTCCTGATTAGCACCGACTCCGACTCGCTATATGCTGTCCGCGCGGCATTCTTACGTCTTGAAACGAATCCCGAGCCGATGTCGTTTCAGGCTTTACGGGAGGCAATCCCGGCGTCAGCAGCGGTGGCGCTCGTGGGTCTGCCAAGTGTGGACGCAATCCGCGTGGCCACGGCGCTGCCGGATGTTCGAGTACTGGCTGAAATCAACGCTGACCAAATCCATCTGTTGAGTCAGATAGATACAGAGTCGTTGGCCGATAATATCCCTGACGTGGCAATAATTCCGCTGAGTGCGACCCCGTTCCTGCATGCCAGCACTCAGCGGTTGCCATCAAGCTGGCAAGATCCGGTGATGATCTGGCAGAGCTACGAACTTACTGCCTGGGCAACTAGAAGTGCGGTTGCGTCAGCGATAACGCCAGCGGACATTCGGCATCCCGAGTCCAACTTTGAGATTCGACTATCCAACGCGAGGATGCGTGATTCTTCCATCATATTCTCGGCGCAGATCATCGACCGTACTCTCGATGCATGGACGGGACAGGATTGGTTGGTGATCCCCGTAGAGGACTCTGCATGGGCAATCCCAACTGATGTAGACGATGGCCAATATACACCTTCAGGGGCCGTACAGTGGTACTCCGGGTGGATTGTGCCGGGATCGGTGCCGGAGCAAGCGACACTTGAACTTAATGTGGGAGATGTGCAGCTAGTCATCCGGGGAAATGACTCCGCTATTCGTACTTTCCAATCATCCGGGACGAGGCTAACTCCAGGAGTGTGGGCCTTTGTGCTGCGTCTGCGGAACGACTCGTATGACACAGCCCTTATTCCGGTGATGACGATTGTGATGACGGATTCCGGGGAACTGTCATATCAGATGTATGAGGGGACGTTGGGAGTTCGGCTGACGCGATGACGCTGGATCCGACGGTGCTGCCGGGGCTTGTGCTGTTTGCATTGGAATTACTCGTGCTGGCAACGGTGGGATTCGTGGTGGCCCGAGTGGCGCTGCGACAGTCCGACGATCGGATGGCGCTGGCGCAGGGGATGGTGATTGGGCCGGCGCTTTGGGGGTTGGTGGTAAGTCTTGTGCTGCACCTGGCGCAGGGACTGTCTGGCGGGCTTATCGGATGGGTCATTGTTCTTGCTGCTGGCGCCGGGATTGCCTGGCGCGGTAAGTCGCGGTTGCCGGTTTCGCCACGAACCCTGGCGGGATTTGTCGCGGCAGCGCTGGCTATTTTCTGGACTGCGTTGGCCAGCCGGCAGCTCCTGGGTATCCCTGACGATGCGATTCATACCGCGCTGCCGGCGACGATTCGCGCTGGTTGGTTCCCGCCAGAGCTGGCCTGGAATCCCGGCGTGCCGCTGGCTTACCACTTTGGCGCGGATCTGCTGATCGGGCTGCTGACGCCGCCGGTGGGGCCGGATCTGGCGTTTGTGACCGAGTTGATGGGTGCCTACCTCTGGACCGGGTTTGTCCTGATTGCGGTGACGCTGCTGCGTGATCGTGCATCGTGGCTCGCCGCCATAGCCGTGGCACCGCTGCTGCTCACGACCGGAGCGTGGACGCTGGTCTGGTACGCGGATGCTCCGGACATTCTCAGCATTCCGCTTCCTGCGGGCGTTCCCGTGGCCGGCGTTCGCGCCGCACTTGCCGACATCTACTGGCCGACCGCGGAGCTGCCTAGAACCTGGCCAACGGAAGTAACCCCGCCAAATATCTGGAAGCCGCCGTTCCTGCTTGGCTACGCCCTGGCGGTCGTGATCCTGGAACGTTTGACGAGCCGGGTCGACAAGGGCTGGCCGCTGCAGGTGGGACTGGCGTTGCTGGTGGGGTTTCTTGGCCTGGTCGATGAGCTGGTTGCGCTGACCGTGCTGGGACTTTGGGTGCTGCTCGCGGCCTTCGACCTCTGGCAGGCCCGGAAGGCCCGGTCGATGGATGGCGATGGAATCCTCCGCTCAGCCATGGGGCCCGCACTGTCGGCAGGACTGCTTGCTGCCGGCGGCGGTGTGCTCACCGGCTTCCTGACCGGAGCGCCGCGGAGCGACATATCGTTCATTTGGCGAGACGATCCGACCAATCACCTGCTGTTCGGGTCCCACCGGGAGCTCTCGGGTGGCGTTGGCTTGCTTGGGGTCGGCGTGGTGCCGGTCGCCGTCAGCGCGCTGCTGCTGGCCTTCCGTCAGCGTCTTGTGCTACTCTTGGCGATTGGCACCGGCGTCTTCGTGCTGGCCGCCCTCACGGTGCAGCATTCCGCGCACCCAGGCGACGCGGTTCGCCTGGACGGGCATGCGCGAAACTTTGGGCTGCTGGCCCTGCTGGTCGCACTCGTCGTTCGGCTGCGAACCCTGCATTTTCGCTGGCGGATGGCGGCGATTGGCTGCCTGGGAGTCCTGGTGATCTGGCCAACCGTTGCTCTACCGGTCCACAGGATCCCGCTCTCGCTCGGTCAAGGGATCGACGTCGCCAACGCCAGGCCAGGCGGCGGGGACGCTCGCATGTCAGGGACGTACATGCATCGCCATGTGCTCGCCCAATCGGTTCCGGAATCCATAGCTGCGTTTGTTCGAGAGGAAACGGCGATCGACGCTCGTGTTTACTCTCCGCATCCGCACCAGCTGACAGCCGCGACCGGGCGCCCGAATGCCTCGGGGCCTGTCGGACATCTGAATCTCCTTCCATTCGATGGTCCCGAGTACGTGGACGTGCGGCGCTTTCTGGAGCCGGGCGCGGTTCAACGCCTGGGTTTCGGATATGTGCATGCCACGGATTCGTGGAGTGCGTCGCTTCCCGAATATGCCCGGCGCTGGCTTGGCGATCCGAGATACTTCACGCTCCTGATGCGCGACGGTACCGACGCGCTGTACCGGGTCGAGCCGGCGTTTCTGCGACTGGATTCGGTCTATGCGGCAGGTTCGTTCGAGGCGCTGCGACGGGATTTGCGGGATTCCGCGCCCGTGTACTTGACGCCGGGACTACAGCCGGACGATTCGATTCGGTTCGCGGCTATTCGGCTGGCCATGGCGCTGCCGCACGTTCAGCTGCTCGGCAGGTTGGATCTTGGCGGCGTTTACCTGCTGACGCGTCTGCCCAATCCGGTGCAGCCTCTGGCCGGTCAGACGCCGGACCTGGTGGTGATGCCTACGCGGGGGCTGGCTCCGTCCGCTCTTGACGCTGGGCAGAGAGATCCGATTTGGTGGAACGACGAAATTGCAATCTACGCGCCGGCTGCTGCGGTTCCTGAGCTCATGGATCCGCCGCCAGGGCAGTTCAGCGTTGCTTTATCCGATGTGCGATTGAGCGACGACGGCATCATGTTTCGCGCGGAATTCACGAACCGGGCTCCGGATCTCTGGGTGGGGCAAGACTGGCTTGTCGCGGCTGGCGATGGATCTCCATGGGCGTTCCCGCGGGAGTTCGAAACGGACGCTCGGCACAAGGGTCGACAGTGGTTTGCGGGGCAGGTGGTTCCGACCGACGGCTCTGCGTCATTTGGCTACGAGTTCGACCCAAGGGCGGGCCATCTGTCCGTGCGGAACGCGAGCGGGATTCCAGAGCCGGCGGCGTCGTCAGGCGGCGGGCTGGCGCCCGGAGTCTGGACCCTGGGCGTGCGGCTGCGTCAAGCGTGGCATGAGGCGGCGTTCATTCCGGTGATGAAGATTGTGGTCGGCGAGTCCGGCGACGTGTCGTACGAGGTCTACGACGGCGAGCTCAGCGGGCGGCTGGCTGAATGACCCTGGACCTGGCGGTCGTGCCCGGGCTGCTGGTGATGGCGCTTGAATTCCTGGTGCTGGCGGCCGCTGGCTTTGTTGTTGCACGGGTGGCGTTGCGGCAGAGCGACGACTTGGTGGCGTTGGCGCAGGGGTTGGTCATTGGACCGGCGCTTTGGGGCCTGACGGTGAATTTCGTGATGCGCGTGCTTCCAGGGATGACCGGGGCGCTGGTGGGCTGGGTTGGAATCGCGGCCGCAGGCGTCTGGCTCGCCTGGCGTGCGCCGTCCTCGGTGCGCGCATCGCCTCGACGGGTCGTTGGCTTCGGTGTCGTGGCGCTCGTGCTGTTTTGGATCGTGCTGGCCAGCCGCCAGACGCTGTCAATTGTGGACGCGTATCTCCACCTGGGCCTGGCGTCGTCAATTCGGGCCGGAGCGTTTCCACCCGCCTTTCCGTGGCACCCGGACCTGCCAACCGCCTACCACTATGGCGCGGACATGCTGATTGGGCTGCTGGCGCCGCCGTTCGGACCCGACCTGGCCTTTGCCACGGAGCTTTTCGAGGCCTATGTCTGGACGAGCCTGGCTTTGGTTGTGGGGACGTTGCTCTTCAGCCGTGGCTCGTGGTTTGGCGTACTGGCCGGGGGTCCGCTGCTGCTGTCGGTTGGACTCTGGACACAGCTGCACAACATCTCGCCACCGGGAATCGTGCAGATTCCGGTTGTCGCCGGCCTCCCGGAGGCTGGCCTGCGGGCTTCGCTGGGGGGCGTGTATTGGCCATCGGTTGAGTTCCCCTGGAACGCAGCCGTGGATGCGTCGCCGCCGAATGTCTGGAAACCCCATTTTGTGCTGGCGTATGCCCTCGCCCTGGTGGTTTTAGAGCGGGTGGCGACGCTGTGCAGATTGCGGCTGCCGGCGCATGTCGCGCTGGCCCTACTCATAGGCTTCCTCGGGCTGGTTGACGAGATTGTTGCGCCGATCGTCCTGGGGATGTGGGTCGTGTTGGTCGCCGTGCAAGTCATGGGCGACTGGCGCCGCGGTCAACAGGTGTTCGGGCGCTCGACTGCGCGTGCGGCCGTGGGCCCAATGCTGGGGACGCTGTTCCTGGTGTTCGGTGGCGGACCGATTTCCGATGTTCTGACCGGATCGTCGGGATCAGGTTTGTCGCTGGGCTGGATTGCGGATCCCGGAGGTCGCCGGCCAGTCGGAAC
This sequence comes from Chloroflexota bacterium, assembly GCA_026707185.1. The sequence continues at coordinate 4,132 of JAPOXI010000078.1, read as the reverse complement.
GCTCAGCGTGTTACCTGGCGGCATTGGCCTGCTGGAGCTTGGCGTTGTTCCGGTCGTCGCCGCGTCGCTTCTGCTGGCATGGCGCCGTCGACTGGTCTGGATGACGGCCGCGGCCGCCGTTGTGCTGCTGCTGGCCGCGCTGACTGTGCAGTACGAGTATTCCCTGGACGTCGTTCGCCTGGACGGCCATGCCCGCAACTTTGCGCTATTGGCGCTGATCGTCGCGGTGGGCCTCCGCCTATCGCAGTTGCGGCCGGGCTGGCGGTACGCATGCGGCGGGCTGTTCCTGGCATTCGTGACCTGGCCAACCGCGGTTGTACCGGTGCACAACATCGGGATCTCGCTTACTCGCGGGCCCAAGTTCGAGAATGTGGACTTCGACCCGAGTGCCGGCTGGCGGCTGGCCGACCGCTTCGCACTCCCGCAGCCAATGGCGCCTGACGCATTGGCCTACATCCGCGACCGCACCGCCGGCGATGCTCGTGTCCTCTCGCCGAAGCCGATGGAGATGACGATCGTCACGGGACGTCCGAATTCATCCGCCTATGCGGAGTTTGTGCAGTTCGTGCCGCGGTTTAGCCCCGACTACCTGGATGCGATCCGTTTTCTCGAGCCGGCCGCCCTGCGCCGACTCGAGATTGCGTACATCCATGCCCCGGACACGTGGGTCGATGAATTGCCGGCTGAGGCCCGGCGTCGCCTGCAGAACCCTGACTTAGCTGAACTGCTCGTTCGCGACGGCGCCGACTCGCTCTACCGGGTGCGGCAATCATTCCTGGCAACGGACCGGTCGCCGCCAGCAGATTCGTTCGAAGCGCTGCGTCGCGCCGTCCCGAGGACGACAACCGTGTACCTGTCCCCTTCACTCGAGCCTGCGAACTCGATTCGCGCGGCAATCGTGCTGTCGCACGCCGTGCTTCTCGGCGAAGCCAGACCGACGCCAACCTGGCACAGCCGCCCGCGGATTTCGACCGAGCCGCTGAATGGCCAGACGCCTGACCTCATCGTGACATCGGCGCGTTTGGCGCCATCCAGCTTCTCGCCCGACCAGCGTGAGCCGATCTGGTGGAACGAGGAGATCGCGGTCTATGCCCCGACCAGCGCCGTAGCTCCCGTGATGCGCCCTCCGCCTCGATCGTTCAGCGTACGTGTTTTGAAACTCCTGCCGGACGCCACGCGTCTTGCGTTTACCGCCGCCTTTGCCGACCGGGCGCCCGAGCGTTGGAAGGGCCAGGACTGGCTGGTTGTGCCTGTGGATGGGTCGACGTGGGCCTTTCCCGGCGAGTTCGAGGCCGATGACCGAACGCATGCCGGGGCGCAGTGGTATGCGGGCCAGATCATTCCCGGTCAAGGGGGCGGTACGCGGATGTTCAGGTTCGATCCGCAGACGGTCAGCATGGCCGTGGCCGACGGTGACGGCGCCTTTGCCGCGGTCGCCTCGTCAGGCGAGCGCCTGGCGCCCGGGCTGTGGTCGCTGGCCGTGCGGCTGCGCGGCGACTGGTGGGAAGCGGCGCTGATTCCTGTCCTGCACATTACCGTCTCGGAAGGCGGCGACATTGCCTACCAGGTCTATGAAGGGTCGCTGGACGTCCATCCGATCCCGTAATCGCGAGTTTCCGGGGGGCTGGCAGGCTGCGGTGACCTTGGCGCCCTGCGGCCGTCCGGCCCGACACTGCAAAATGCGGTGCTTCCACCAACTGAGACGGTGAACGCTATGGCTGATCAGATTTCGGACGAGATTCTTGGGTCGGCCAGATTGGAGATCGACCGGCCGGGCGTGGCCGGCCAGCCAAGGTCGTTTCGCATCGTCTATACAGCCGGCCCGGCCGGGGTGGACGACCGCGGGGCGGTACGAGTCTCGTGGCGGGCGCAGGCGGGGCTGGGGCATCCGCAGTTTGAAGATCCGTCGGCGCCTGGCTACCTGGCGGTTCGGACCGTGTCGGAGGGCAGTGTGCGCCCGGTGTCTCGCTTTAACGAACGCGGGCACCGGCGGCCGTTCGTTCCGGCGGTGACCGTTCACACCGACGATGGCGGACTGTGGCCCGGCGACAGGCTGGAGCTGACCTTCGGCGACACCTCAGCAGGTAGTCCCGGAATCCGCGCGCCCGTGACCGTGGTGCACGCATTTGAATTCCAGGTATCGGTGGACTGCAAGGGTGCCCAGGAGTTTCTGGACCTGGACGGATTCCTGACGTTTCCGGTGGTGGCGGGGCCGGCGGTGCGGCTGGCGGCCATTGCCCCGAGCGACGTGAAGGCGGGCGAGCCGTTCAGGATGCGCGCGCGGTTCGAGGACGTGTGGGGCAATCCGGCTGAGATGCCTGACGCTTCGCTCCAGGTCGGAATGTCCGACGGCGACGCGCTGTTAGGGACGGCGATTGGCTCCGGGCCGGTGATTCCTGTTGAAGGCATAGCGTTGGGGGCGCCGGGTGTGGCCAGGCTCGAAGTGACGGACTTGACCAGCGGCCTGCGGGCGACCAGTAATCCGATCCGGGTTGGCGCCGAGCTTCCGGCTGAACGGCGCTGGTGGGGTGACTTGCACGGACAGAGCGGCGAGACCGTGGGGACCAACCCGTCGGCGGAGTACTTTCACTTCGCGCGCCATCTCGCCTGCGCCGACTTCACCTGTCACCAGGGCAACGACTTCCAGATCACGGACGCGTTCTGGGCGCGGCTGCGGCGCGAAGTGGAGGCGATCCACGAAGATGGCGAGTTCGTGTGCTTCCACGGATATGAGTGGTCCGGCAACACCGAGGTCGGCGGCGACCGGAACGTGATTTTCCGGGGCATTCCGAAGGCCGACGACATTTGGCGCTCCGGGCGCTGGCTGATCGAAGACCGCCGGCCGCTGGATCCCGAGCACGACGCGCTGACCCTGGATGACCTCTACACGCGCTTTCGCGGTCGCGACGACGTGATGCTGCTGCCACACGTGGGGGGACGTCGCGCGGAGCTCCGCTGGATTGAACCCGAGCTGGAGCCGGTCGTAGAGGTGCACTCGGCCCACGGCACCTCGGAGTGGTTCCTTCAACAGGCGTTGGCGACGGGAGTGCGTGTCGGTTTCCTGGCCGGCAGCGACGACCACATGGGACGGCCTGGCGCAACGCGGGCCAACGCGAACGAGATGCCGGTCAACGGTGGCCTCGCGTGCATTCGTGCGGCCGAACTTACGCGCGACGGCATCTGGGAGGGCCTGCACGCGCGCCACTGCCACGGAACCTCGGGTGCGCGAATCCTGCTGGACACCCAGATTGCGGGTGCGCGCATGGGTGCCGATGCCGAATCGCATGGGAATGTGTCGGTGGACGCCAGGGTCAATGGCACGGCTCCGATCATCGAGATTGCGGTGTATCGCGACGGCGAACCCGTCTATCGATGGACGCCCGTGGGCGACCCATTACACGTATTGGTGGCGTGGACGGGGAATCTGCGGATTGCGCGGGGTCGCAAGCAGACCTGGGACGGTGAACTGACCGTTCACGGAGCGCGAATCAACCGGGTCGAGCCATTCGCCTTTGACCATCCGGAAGAGGGACTGACTGGGGCCGACGGGCACAGCGTGCGGTGGACAAGCGAAACGGCGGGCGACTACGACGGCGTGTTGATGGAGTTGGACGCGGCGAGCGATGCCACGCTCGAGTTCTGCGCGGAGCCGCTGACGGTGACGCAGGATTTGCAAGGCATCGAGGACGGCCCGATCTTTGTGGAGGCTGCGGGGCTGGGCGCGCACCTGCGCGTACAGGCGCTGCCGCATAACGACGGTCCATTGGACGCCGCGCTGTCGTGGGTCGACTCCGCACCGCTGGCTGGCGTTCACGCCTACCACGTACGTGTGCTGCAACTGGACGGCCACATGGCGTGGTCCAGTCCCACTTACGTCGACGTGGCGGAGGACTGATCGTCCGCACATTGTCGACGGTTGGGGCACCAGGACCGACGACGCTGGTTGGCATGGAGGGCGCGTCAGAGTTGACGGGTTCGAGGGCGGTCCCTAGCCTCGGTTCCGCTCGGGTCAACCCGATAGACCGGCGAGGGTGATTGATGGCGGCGGCGCAGGACACGCATCAGGCTTCGCAAGAGACCGAGTTATTCGCCCCTCCGGCGGACTTCGCCGCGGCCGCGCACGTCCCGTCGT
>JAPOXI010000036.1 GCA_026707185.1 Chloroflexota bacterium | reverse complement strand
TCGTCACAAAGCCGGTGGCAACACCCTGGGCCTCTCGCCGACGTCCCGTTGTGGGCTTGGTCAGTGCGTCCTGAACCGTAGCCTCCATGACCGTTGCCGGCACGATGCCGCGGTCCAGATCCAGCGACCCGGCGTCCGGATCGATGCGGACCGTCGCGTCAAACGGCAGGCGCTTCGCCTGCGGCGCGACCACAATCGTGCTCGAGGGGACGACGAAGTATTGAAACGCCACAACCGCAACCAAGACCGCCGCCAAGCCGGCCACAATCGCCGCGATGGACACTCGGGACATCGGTTCTCGCCAGAGCCGCATCGGTGCAACCGTCGAGCGCGGGAGGCGCCAGGCAGCCGATTTCGGCTCAGGGTCATTCGACGTAAGCCGTTCGAACACAACGCCGCGACCAGCGCGGGGAGATCTTTCGAAAACCGGCCGAGGTGGGCTATGAAGGCGCGGCCGGTTTATCCCGGCCTCCGGGATGTACACGCGCTGAACCGTGTCGGGACGCCGCTCGCGAACTGCTTTCATGCCGCTGCCACCGCCTCAGCCACGTAGGCGCGTCCCGCGTCCAGGGCCGCGGGGATTCGTGCCGGGTCCTTGCCGCCGGCCATGGCCAGTTCGGGCCGGCCGCCGCCGCCGCCGCCCGCGGTTCTCGCCATGGCGCGGGCCAATTCGCCTGCATTGACGCCGGCCGCTACGGCCTCGTCGGACGCCGCGGCGACAAACGCTGGACGGCCGTCAATCTCAGCCGCCAGCACAATCACCCATGGCGTATCCAGGCGTTGGCGCAGGTCATCGCTGAGCCCGCGAAGCGCGTCTCGGTTGGTCACCGACGTTCCGGCCGCAACCAGCGATAGCGGGCCCACCGTCGCCGCTTCCGCGGCCAATCGTTCGGCCTGCCGCCGCGCTTCGGCCCGTTCCGATGCCTGCAACTGCCGCCGCATGTCGGCCTGCTGCGTCAATAGGCGCTGTACACGCTCCGGCGCCTCCGCCGGCGCCGACTCCAGTTGCCGGGCAATCCCAGCCAGCAAGTCCTGATTCCGTTCCACGAACGTCACCGCCCCCGCCCCGGTCACGGCTTCAATGCGGCGAACGCCAGCCGCAATCCCAGACTCCTGCACGATCGCAAACAGCCCGATCTGGTGGCTGGAACTGCAGTGTGTCCCACCACAGAGCTCCCGGCTGATTTCGCCCATCCTGACCATCCGAACCTCTTCGCCGTACTTCTCGCCGAACAGCGCCATCGCGCCCGCTTCGACGGCCGCCTGCACTTCCGTCAGCTCGGTCACCAACTGGTGATCGCTGAGAATCTGCGAGTTCACCCAATGCTGAATCTCGCGCAACTCGCCATCAGTCACCGGCGTGGGATTCGTAAAGTCGAATCGCAGCCGGTCGGGCGCCACCAGCGAGCCGGCCTGGCGGACGTGATCGCCCAGCGTTCGACGCAGCCCCGCGTGCAGCAGATGGGTCGCCGTGTGGTTGCGCATGATGTTGAAACGTCGTGCGCGATCCACGCGCGCCCCCACGCGCTCGCCCACCGCCAGTTGACCTCGCGTTACCTCGGCGATCATCACCACGGTGCCTTCGGGGTTCTTCAGCGTGTCGGTCACGCGCGCCGCGCCTGTGGGACCCTCCAGGGCGCCTGCATCGCCAACCTGGCCACCGGCCTCCCCGTAGAACGGCGTCTGGTCCAGCACCACCATGACCTGACCGTCCGCCGTCGCGGCATCGAGCAATGCGCCGTTGCGGGCCAGGGCCACGATCGTGCCCGCGCCCTCGGTCACGAAGTCGTATCCGAGAAAGACGGACTCGCCGAATCCTGCCGGCAGAGCGAGCGCCTGACCATCGGATTGCGCGGCGCGGCTGCGCGTCTGCTGCTCTTCCAGCGCGTCGTCGAAGCCGGCTTCGTCGACATCCACACCGCGGGCCGCCGCGATGTCCTTTGTTATGTCCGGCGGAAAGCCAAAGGTGTCGTACAGCTCGAACATTCGCGCGCCGTCCACCTGCCCGCCACGCGGCACGTCGGCGAGCAGGTCGTCCAGGCGCGCCATCCCGGCGTCGAGCGTTCGGCGAAAACGCTGCTCTTCGTCGCTCGCCACGCTACGGATGAAGTCTGCGCGCGGTAGCAAGTCCTCGTAGCCTTCCTCGGACATCACGTCGATGGCCGTCTCGACCACGGGCGCCAAGGCATCCGACTCGATACCAAGCTGCCGCGCGTGCCGCACTGCCTGCCGGATGCTGCGGCGCAGGATGTAGCCGCGGCCTTCGTTGCCCGGCATCACCCCGTCGCCGATCAGGAAGGCCGCCGCGCGGCTGTGCTGTGCGATCACTCGCAGTGAACGCCCGCTGTCCTGATCGGCCTCATACGTCAATCCCGCGCGGCCTGCGGCCTCGCGCAGAAGCGGCCACCACGTGTCCGTCTCATAAATCGAGTTCACGCCCTGCAGCACCACCGCCCAGCGCTCCAGGCCGGCCCCGGTGTCCACGCCATGCTGTTCCAGTGGTGTCAACTCGCGGTCCGCCGACATGAAGTACTGGTTGAACACGAGGTTCCAAATCTCCAGATAGCGCTCCGGCGCAACCAACGGCCCCACGTCCGGCAGGTCGGGCCGCAGATTCACGTGAAGCTCGGTCGTCGGTCCGCAGGGACCGCTATCGCCGGTTGGCCCCCAGAAGTTGTCCTCGCCCGCGTAGGCAATACGCTCGCGTGGATGTCCGAGGTCCGCCCAAATGTCCGCCGCTTCCTCGTCGCGAGGCACCCCTGGGCTTCCTTCATAGACCGTCGCCCAGACCCGCTCGGCTTCAATCCCGATTACATCCTGTACCAGCTCGCGTGCCCAGGTGATGGCCTCCACCTTGAAGTAGTCGCCAAAGCTGAAGTTGCCGAGCATCTCGAAGAATGTCAGGTGACTGAGATCGCCGACCTCATCCAGATCGGTCGTTCGAAAACACTTCTGCACCGTCGCGATCCGTGGGTATGGGGAAGGACGCTCGCCGCTGAAGTACGGCTTGAACTGCTGCATGCCCGCCGACGTCAGCAGCACGCTCGGATCGCCCACCGGCACCAGCGACGAACTCGGCAGGAGGCGGTGCCCCCGCTCGGCGAAGTAGTTCAGGTAGTGGTGGCGAATCTCGGCCGTATTCATCGGGTGGTCCCCAGGCGGGCCAGGCCCGCAAAACAAAGAAAGACCGACGGAAGCTGCCTCCCGATCAGCCTTAATGGATGTGCGAGCCGTGGGTTATGCCTGCGCTATCGGAGGTCCTCCATCGGTTGCTCGGTTCCGGTTTCGGGACGCATCACGCGGAGCGTGAATCCCGCCACCAGCCCGATCGAAAATCCCAGGATCAGCTTGGCGAGCCGGACTAGCATCGCCCGACTCCAAACGAAACTACCGCGTACCAGAAAACTAGCACAGAATTCTCCGGGTATACGGCATTGCCCCCACCACCGCGTCGCGCCGCAGCGGCAGGGCTAGGTCAGTACCAGGTGCGCGATCAGCAAACCCACGACGCACCCCACGAATGCCCCAAGAATCGGCAACCCGCCAATCGCCATGTAGGTCGCGCCAATCGCACCGGCGGCGAGCGCGCCTCCGGCGAATCCGGCAACGCCGAACGGCCAGTAGAAGAACCCGGAATTCTGGCGCCGACCCACGACCGCGTGAAACGTAAAGCTCACAAAGGTCGCCAAAAGCAACCCCAGATAGACGGATGGCGGAATCACAACAAGCACATCCATGCCTAGATGACTCCTGTCGGTGCCGGCGGAACAGCCCGCAGCGCCCTTACGTGCCGTGCGATCGCCTGGCCGGCCTGCGAAACCTCTTTCGCTGTCGTTCCCCGACCGACGGTGCAGCGCAGTGAGCCGCGCCGAAAGCTCTCAGGCAATCCCAGTGCTTCGATCACGTGCGACGGTTCCAGCGAGCCCGACGTACAAGCCGCCCCGGTGGACACGGCAATCCCCGCCAGATCCAGCCGAATAAGGAGCGACTCGGCATCAACGTTCCCAAACGCAAATGGTGCAAACGCCGGCAGTCGGCGCTCGGACGCGCCCGTCACGCGAACGTCCGAGCACCCTGCGGATACGTGGTCAATGAGCGTGGTGCTCAGGGCCCGCAGATGCATGGTGCGTCGCTCCCGTGAAGCTTCGGCACGCGCCAGCGCTTCGCCCAGTCCAACGATTCCTGGCACGTTCTCGGTCCCCGCCCGGCGGTCGCGTTCCTGCGCCCCGCCAAACGCCCGTCGCTCCACAGTCACGCCGTCGCGCACGAACAACGCGCCGATCCCCTTGGGGCCGTAGAGCTTGTGCGCGGACAAACTTAACAGGTCGACGCTGAGCAGATCAACATTTATGTCGAGTTGCCCAGCCGCCTGCACCGCGTCCGTGTGTACAAGTGCACCCGCCTCGTGCGCGATGCGCGCAAGGGCTGGAATGTCCTGGATGGTCCCGATCTCGTTATTCGCCAGCCCGATGCTTACGAGCACCGTGTCTGGACGAACCGCCGCCTCCAGATCGGCCGGGTCGACACGTCCCTCGGTATCAACCCCGAGCTCTGTGACGTCGAATCCGTCTGCTCGCAGCGAGCGGGCGGCAAACAGCACGGCGTGGTGCTCGATCGCCGTGGTCACCACGTGACGGCCACGTGCCGCTTCCCCCCGTGCCGCCCCGATCACGGCCAGGTTGTCAGCCTCGGTTCCGCCGCTGGTGAAGACCAACTCGCCTGGTTTGCAGCCCAGCACGTCGGCCACCTGCTCACGCGCGGCGTCCATGGCCTCCCGCGCGCGCCGCCCGGCCCCATGCACGCTCGATGGATTGCCCGGTTCAGCCCACAGGTACGGCCGCATGACGTCAAACACCGCCGGATCCAGCGGCGTGGTGGCGGCGTAATCGAGATAGATGCGAGAACTGAACTTCGGCGTCACATCGCCAGTATGCCCGCGTTAAGCCTGGCATTCGGCGTGCAGCGGCATGCGCCCCGATCCACCCCGAGGATTGCCGTGACTATCGGGAACATCGTCTCCAAACGTGAGCTTTGTAACCCCAAACGGCCCGTTTTCCCGTTACGCTAGTCCCCTATGCCTCGACAGCTGTCACGACGAACCTTCGGCCGAGCGGCTGCCCTTGGTACCGCTGGCATGGTTGCGGCGCCGGCTGGTCGCGTTCTCGCCGAGATCACGGCCGTAGCGGACGCCGCTATCGATCCGCTCTTCACCGACTTCGTCGAGCGCGTCGGCGGAGTCGAGGTTGTTGGCAATCCTCTCTCGGAGCTTTTCCAACGCAACGGTCGCTCAGCCCAACTCTTCGCCAACTTCCTGCTGGAATTCTGGCCCGAGAACGCCGGCACCACATACGAGGTGCAGCCTGCCCTGCTCGGCGAACTGGTCTCGGGCGGCCGCTACTTTCGCCAGATCGCTCCGTTTCGCAGCGAGCCGACCGTGGAATACATCTGGCAGACGCGCCATTCGGTCCGCTTCGGCTTTCTGGAACTTTGGAAGCGCCTGGGCCGCGCCGATCTGCTCGGTCTGCCAATCTCCGAGGAGGTGCCTGAGGCCGGGGGTATCACGGCCCAATTCTTTCAGCGCGGCAAACTGAGCTACCTCGCCACGCGCGACCTCCCAATCCGGATCGAACCCCTCGGCAGCCAGTTCCTCGCGTCGCTTTCGGACGGGATTGACGCCAGCTACGCCGTCGATTCCATCGCCCCGCAGTCGCCGAGCGCCGCAGCGTCGCTCAGGCTCACCGCGGCGAACACCGGCGATGCCACCTGGGCGGCTTCAGGCGACGATGCCGTGACGGTGGGCGTTCGCTGGGCCGACTCGCACAATCCGATCGCTCGCGCCACGCCAACTCCGCTGACGCTGCCTGACGACGTGGCGCCTGGCGGCGCCGTGACCGTCGACATTCCCGTGCAGATGCCGACGGTCCCCGGACCCTTCCGAATCCAGCCGGACCTGCAAATCGGTGGCGAGTGGTTCTCCTCGCGGGCCGTACGCGCACCGATCATCGACGCGCCGGCGCAACTGGACACGCCGGACATCAGGGTCGGACTCCTTGACATCAGCGACGACAACCCGGGCGTCGATCAGGCCACCGTCTTTTCGACGGCCGGCCTGAGGATTAGCGACGTGGGCGGAGTGGTTCTGGCGGAGCTTGGCGAGAACGACCGAGCAATAATCCGCCGCGACATCCCGAATGAACGACATTTGGTCGACCTCCCGGATGGCACCCGCATTGAGACTGTCGGAAAGGTGTTGATCGATCCCATCGAGGACTCACTGCTGCGGCTCGAAGAAACGGCCCCCCAGCGAACCTATCGAGGGTCCATGGAGTTCGCCTGGCTGTCCAGCTACCGGAGCGCCTGGCTCGTCAACACGTTGCCCATGGACGACTACCTGTCGGGCCTCGTGGAGCAAAACGACACGATTCCCTGGGAAGCGCTGCGCGCGTCGGCTATCGCGTTTCGCACCTATGCCTATACGGTTCGCTCCGAGCGTCGCGCACGCACCAATCTATTCGACGTCGCCGCCTCCACCCGGCACACGCCGACGCTGTACACCCGCGATCAGGTCTACCACGGCTACGCCCGCGAACTCTCGGGAACCCGTCTGCGCGATGCGATTCACGACACCAGGGGCTGTGTTCTCACCTACGAGGGACGTACCATCCACTCCGTGTACTTTTCGCGCGCCGACGGCCGCACCCGCAGCTGGCATACGCAGTGGGGCGGCCCGCTCAAACCCTGGGCCGTAGCGGTTGACGACCCCTACAGCCAGGGCCAGACCCTGCTGGGCCACGGCGTCGGACTTCCGCTGCGCAGCGCCAACGCCATGGCGGCCGCCGGTGCCAACGGTGAGCAGATACTGGCGACCTACTACACCGGCGTCGACTTTGAGCACGTCTATTGACCACGCACACCGCCGGCACCGACCTGCTGGGACGCGACTTTCTCAGCCTGGCAGACCTGTCGCCCGACCAGCTCCGCTGCCTGCTTGATCGAGCCGCTCAGCTGAAGGAGTTGCAGGCCGCTGGCCAGCCGCATCCTCTGCTGTCCGGCCTCAGCCTCGCGATGCTCTTTGAGAAGGCCTCCCTGCGGACTCGCACGACCTTCATGGTTGGCATGTCCCAGCTCGGGGGATTTGCGGTCGACCTCATGAATGAACACACCCAGATCGGCGTTCGCGAGTCAATCCCCGACATCGCGCGCAATCTTGAACGCTGGGTTGATGCCCTGATGGCACGCGTGTATGCGCACAGCACGTTGGAAGATCTGGCCGCGTGGGCCGATATCCCGGTAATCAACGGCCTCAGCGATCTGACGCACCCCTGCCAGGCCCTGGCGGACCTGCTGACGATCAGGGAGCACCTGGGAAGTCTGGCCGGCCGCCGACTGGCGTACGTCGGCGACGGATTCAACGTCTGCAACTCGCTGCTCTTTGGCGGCGCCCTCGCGGGCATGAACGTCCGCGTGGCCTCACCCGTCGGCTACGAGCCCGACGACGACATCCTGGAGCGCGCCCAGGAGATTGCCGAAAACGGCGGCGGGAGCATCGAGATCGGAAACGACCCGGCAGCCGCCGTGCACCGCGCCGAAGTGGTCTACACCGACGCTTGGGTCAGCATGGGGATGGAAGACGAGGCCGCCCAACGCCGCGAGGTCTTTGCCTCCTACCGCGTCGACGACGACATGATGTCGGTCGCGGATCCCAAGGCCGTATTCATGCACTGTCTCCCCGCCCATCGGGGTGAGGAGGTCACGGACGCCGTCCTGGATGGCCCCCAGTCGATCGTTTTCGATCAAGCCGAGAATCGCCTGCACACCCAGAAGGCGCTGCTCGTGGCGACCATGCGCGGCGACGCCGCGTTCGACGAGCTTGGAGCGTAGGTAGACTGAATAACCGTCGGCGGCGACGATAAGCGGCTCCCGTGGAACAGCTTGAATACCTTGCAGGTGAGTTTGACTTTGGTGCCGCGATTCAGATTCTGCTCGTCGCCCTCCTGTTCAATGCCGTTCTCTCGCTGATCCGAGGCACTCAGGCTGATCAGCTGCTTCGCGGCCTGCTGGTCGTAGCTGTTGGTCTCTTCGTCATTGGCCGCGTACTGCAGCTTGAACTCATCAACTGGATATTGGACCAGGGTCTGTTGGTGGCAACGTTTGCCCTGATCGTAGTTTTTCAGCCGGAACTTCGGCGCCTGCTGGAGCGCGTGGGCCGTACCGGGACACTCGTGGCACATCCGTTCGGAATGGTTACGGCTGAGCAGACGGAACAGATGATTGGCTCCGTCGTTGGCTCGGCCGAGGAGCTCTCGGCGCGGCTCTGGGGCGCGCTCATTGTGGTGCAGCGCCAAGGCGGACTGGACGAATTCGCCAGCACCGGCACGCGGCTGGAAGCCAGCCTCTCGCGCAATCTGCTCGTCACGGTCTTTCATCCTGGCTCGGAACTGCATGATGGAGCGATTTTGGTCAACGGCACCGAAGTCGTCGCCGCGCACGTCATGCTCCCGCTCAGCGACGAGCTGGGGCCCCAGGATCATGTCGGCACCCGGCATCGCGCCGGTCTTGGAATAACGGAAGCGACCGACGCCGTTGCCGTGATCATTTCCGAGGAAACCGGCGGAATCTCAATGGCTGTGGACGGGCGCCTGGAACGCCATCTCACGCCGGACCAGTTGCGACGCCGGCTCGAAACCGCGTTCCGCATTCAGACGCGGGGTGCGGGTCTCCAGGGCCTGCCAGCCTGGATTTCCCGCAGTAGGTGAACGCCGCCGAACGCCGGCGCGCGCGTCGGATCATCCTCGCGCGCCGGTTTTTCTCCCGCACGCTCGGCGTGCGCTTTCTCGTAGCGCTTGTCCTTTCGGCCCTGGTTTGGGTGGTCTGGACCATTGAGCAGAATCCAAGCACTCAGGAACTCATTGACGACGACATCCAGGTCGACGAAGTCAACCTCGGGCCCAGCCTGGTTCTCGCCAGCCCGATCCAGCCGGTGCGCGTGACGGTTGGTGGTCCGCGCGAGAACATCCGGCGGTTGACGGTTCGCGACTTTTCGGCACGCGTGGACCTTGCCGCCGTCGGCTCGGGCGTCCACCAGCTTCCGGTGGAGGTCGTCGTCGCGGACACGGCAACGGACGTGGTCCGGGTCACGCCGGAGACTGTCACGGTCCAGATCGATCCATTCGAAGTCCGAGCCTTTGAGGTCACCGCCCGCCTGGAAAGCGCCCCGGCCGTCGGATTCCGAGCCGAAGTCAACGACGTGGAATCCAGTCCCGCCAGCGTGCAGGTCAGCGGCGGCGCCTCGGAAGTCGAAGAGGTGGCCTCCGTCATCGTCAACCTGAGCCTGGAGGGAGCCACCAGCGACGTTTCCACCCAGGCCCTGCTGATTCCAACAGATCGAAGCGGCAATGAGGTCGAGAACGTCCACCTTGACCCGCAAACCGCCCAGGTCCGGGTTCCGATTAGTCGTATCACCAGCCGCAAGCGCGTGCCGGTTCTCGCCGAGCTGTCGGGGAGTGTTGCGCCCGGCTTCTTTGTCCGCGAGATCAGCGTGGTCCCCACCACGGTGGAAATCCAGGGGCAGCCCGAGGACATCGAGCGAGTGAGCGCCGTTCGTACGGTCGCCCTCGATATAGACGGCGCACGCGGCGATGTCGAAGGCGATGTCGCGTTCGACAGCCCGGTCGGCGTCCGGCTGCTTAGTGACGAGCCGACGGCGGCGATCGTTATCGTCGTGGAACCACTCGCCGACACCACCACCATCCAGGCGGCCGTTGTCGCTATCAATATTGATCCCAACCTGACGGCCGCCGTCTCCCAGGCCTCGGTTCAGATCGTGGTCGGCGGCTCCGTCGAGACCCTGCAGGATCTGCGCGCAGGCGATGTTGTCGCTGAACTCGACGTGGCCAATCTGAGTCCCGGGCGACATCAGCTTCGCCCGGTGATCACCGTTCCGCCCGGCCTTGACATCACCCAGGTCACCCCGCCGGTACTTACCGTCGAGTTACAACCTGCCGACAGCTCGGCGCCGACGCCGCAGAGCCGGCCGTTGATTGGACCCGGCGGTGCTGTCGCGACACCGACGCCAACCGTTCAACCCACACCCACGGCAGGGACGCCGCCTGGGGCAACGTCGCCGATCAATTAGCCTCCGCGTCGCGACGCCGCACGAGCAACCGCGCCTTCGTATAGTCCCGACAGCGGCTCGGTCAGTTGTTCCCACGCGAGCTCCTGGACCGCCAGCGCGCGCGCACGTTCTGTAACGTCAGCCGATAGGTCTCCGGCCAGCGCGCGCATCGCGGCCGCGGCCACGGCCTCCGGAGACGCGTCCGCCGCCACGAACCCCGTCTCGCCGTCGCTGATGAACGTCAGCGCCTCGCCCACCGGCGTTGTCACCACTGGAACCCCGGCGTACATCAAGTCGATATACCGCGGCGAACACTTCGCTCGATTCGCCACCGTATCGGCCAGCGGCATCAGTGCCAGATCAACCGCCGCCAGCGCCGACGGTATGTCCGCAAACGGGAGCCATCCCAGAAACGACATCCGATCGGCCAGGCCGGACACTCGCATGTCCGCCGCCAGGTCGCGCTCCTGCCCGAACTTCCCCGCTCCCAGCACAAGGAATCGCGCGGACGCCGACTTCGCCGCAATCGTCCGAATCACGCTGGCCCAGTCCTCCAGCTCATAGTCAAAGAACCGCGTGTAGATCAGGATGAGGCGCTCCCGGGTGCGGATCCCCAGCGACCGGCGGAACGCGTTTCCGGCTCGATCGGACTCCCACGCTTCGTATGCCGCCGGATCAAAACCGTTCGGTAGATACAAGCGCGGGCAGTCGGAAGCGACGTCGCCCGCCCGCTCGGCGAGCAGCCGGCTGGCTGCCGTGAACGCATCGCAGCGCCGCATCCCCAGGCGTTCCTGGATCTCAAACAGCTCCACCAGAGGTCGTGGGTAGTCCTCGTTCCGGCTCCAGCCCTCGCGACCCTCCCAGTCATCCAGGTCCAGCACGATGGCCGGTCGGTCGCGCCGCCGCGCGATCAGCGTTTGCGCCAGCCCCGACACTGCCTTCGGCTTGAACACATGCACCAGGTCAGGACGCCACGCAGCCACCAGGTCGGCCGCCGCCCGGGCCAGCCGCCACTGGGTAAAGGCGGCACCAATCAGCGCCGTGCCGTCAAACCTCGGACGTGGCAGGCACATCACCTCCACGCCGTCGTCCTCCCACTCGCGCCCGTAGGTGGCGGGGTCGTCATAGGGCGGCACGATTACGCGAACCCGGTGCCCAACCGCCGCGGCCGCTCGCGCCATCGGCATCAGGCGCCGACCCGTCGTGTTCTTCGGCGCGAACCCAAACGGCGCGATGTACACGGCGTACATCTGGCTACCGGCGTCGACCGCGCAGCCCCACGGCTGCTGTACCCGCGACAAGCGCGCCCAGGCTCATAAGTGACACGACCCGACCGACTTCAAAAGGAAGGGAACGGTACCTGAACTCGACCAGGTGGTCCCCGGCTTCCCGAACGAGCACCGCGCGGTGCCCCACGTTTGCTTGCCAGACTGGCTGTTCCACACCGTTCACGTACGCCCGCCAGCCCGGATACGGCGCATCCGGCAGCACCAGCACGCGCGGGCCGGACGTTCGAACCTGCAGGCTCACGCGCTCAGGCGCCTCCACCAGCGACACCACGCCATCGGCCACCGCTTCCCCCAACGCCCCGGACGGCCGAAGCGCCAACAATGCAGCGACGAAGTCAGCGTTCACGTGTCCTGCCGATGCGGACGGTCCAAGCAGTCCGACTGCGCGGGCCGCCTCGCCGAGCACACCCCAGCGCGACGGCTCATCGCCGCCAACCGTCAACACCACCGTCTGGTCGGGAGCGAAGTCGAACCCGCCAACGAGGTTGCGAACCGCTGGGCCATCCCGCGCCAGCCGAACATCCGACACCAGCCAACCCCTTGGCCCGGCGGTTCCCCTGCGCGTCACCACCACCTCGCCGGCCCGCCGGCTCACGGCCGCCCCTTCGGACCGCAATGCCAGGGGCGTTGAATTGCCGTCGCTGTGCAGCAACGCCAGTCCGCGCAATTCGAATGGCGGCCCTTCGGCAGCAACCGTGATCCGGCGAACGTCCATCGGCGTCTCGAAGACAGCCCGGCTCACGAACGACGGCCGATCCAAACCCCTTCGAACCGACACGAGGTGCCCCGGTCCCAGCACAACCCGCTCCGGTCGATTCTCACGACGGACGAGCGGCAGCGACACGGTCATCCCGTCGGTCCCGTTCACGTCCACGCGGCCGGCCGACCCGGCTCTCCCGTCGGTCGCAGCGTCGATAAGAACCGCGACTCCAACCACATCATCCACGTGCACCTCGTCAACCCGCCCGTTCTCATCGATTCGCCGCCAATCGCCCAGGTCCAGTGTCGCCGCCTCCACGTCCAGCATCGTGTCCGGGCTCTGAATGATCGTCTGAACCCCCAGTCCGTCCAGGACTCGGTCGGGCGGTATGTCCATGAGCGCCTGTTGTATCAGCAGATCAGGCGTCGCCCCCGTTCCAGGCAACAACAGGTCGCGAAACTCGACGTAGCTTCGAAGCGGTAAGACCCCGCCGTCATATCCGTCAGCGCTTGCCAGGCCATACGCCATCCCCAGGTTGGGATTCATGATCGAGGAATTCTTCAGGGTCACCAGCAACTCGCGATACGAGCGCTCGCCCAGACGGTCAAGCCACGCCGCGGCCAGCTCCGCGCGAACCGGCTGCCTAATCTCAAACGCAGGGTTCGCCAGGCTCAGCACCCGGCCGTCCCAGCCGTCGGCGCTGAGGGCAGCCGCCACGTGGCGGTCGGCGGCGAACGCCTCCGGCGGCACCGCCTGGCGCACAGCTCCAGGCCCAGACGCCACCGCCAATTCGATCACCACCACGGCGGCGACCGCCCACCGCGTCCACGTCCACGGGGAGGCATAGGCCGCGGCCAATACCACCAGCGCCAGTAGCCCGGCCACAATCCACGGCCGGAAAACGACCTCGCTCACGGGATGTACGGCCCCGGCAGTCGCCAGGGCCAGTCCCACCGCGGCCAAGCCGAGCCCTGGGGCTAACCAAAGCCTCCACGCGCTGATCTTGAGCCGCGAATGCCCCAACGTCTGAGCGCCCTGCGCCGCCAGCAGTGCCGCGGCCAGGATTCCCAGCAAGAGCCACCGCGGCGGAACGCGAAACAGGTCAAACCCTGGAACGAGCCGGTGTGCCACGGTAAACAGCGGCGTTGCCGGCCCGACCGCCAGAATCAGCGTGACCGTCAGCGTCGCAACCAGCAGCACCGTCCGCGCCCGTCGCGGATGCGCTGCCACCCCAAGCACGGCCAGGATGATCCCGCTCAGCCCGATATGCGCGACAAACTCGGTGCTCGAGGGCAATTGGGTGAACGTGGGCAGGATCGCGCTAAGAAACTCCTCCCCGGGCAACGAAAACGACGCGGCTTCATGCAGCGGCAGTCCGCCGGAACGGATGCCGTGGCGGGAGAGTTCCGATGTCGGCAGTAGCTGCGCCGCCGCCAGCAGAACGCCGCCGGCCCCGGCCGCGCCCCACGCCAACAGCCCGCGCCCTGCACCTTGAAGTCGCCCTCGCCAGCTGATGCCACCACTGGCACAACCCACGGTCGCCGCGTACACCAGTCCAAACAACAAGCTCATGTATGCCACTTGCGGGTGCCCCGCCAGCACCATCAGCGCGGTCACCGCCGGCAGCGCCGTCCACGCCCTGAGGTCGCGTGCCACCGCGCGATCAATCGCCAGCAGCAGCCAGGGCAGCCAGGCCGTCGCCGACACCTGGTTCACGTGGCCCGACTGCGCGACGAAGTAGCCGCCGAACGCGAACACCGCCGCCCCCGTCGCCGCCGGGGCCCAGCCCACCCGCAGTGCCACGCGCGCCAGTGCCAGCGTTCCTGCGGCCGCCCACGCCACATGCAGCACCAGCGCCGCGCTCATGGCCCGCTCGGCACTCAGACCAAGCAGGAGCCAGTTCGGCAGATAGAGAACAGCCGCCTGTGGATTGGCCAGGAATGGCGCTCCCATGAACAGATTCGGATTCCATAGCGGAATCCGCCCGGAGCGCAAACCGTCAAACGTCGCTGCCCAATATGGGTAGAAATAGGTCTGCGTGTCATAGCCGGCCACTACCAGACCCTCGAATATCAGGCGGCTATAAATCAGCAGCAATCCGACCAACAGCAGCGCTGCGGCCAGCAGCGGCGCTCCAAGCGAGCGGGGAACGTGCCCACGCAGTCCCCGGGTCACAGCGCCCCGCATGGGGGTCGAGAGGGCCTCCCTAAATCTCTTCGGCCAGGATGATCGCTTCGGCGATATCGCGCATCGAGCGACGCCGGTCCATGCTCAACTTCTGAATCCGCTTGAACGCGTCAGGCTCCGAGAGTCCCAGCCGGTTCATCAGCAGTCCCTTGGCCCGCTCAACAGCCTTGCGAGTCTCCAGCTGCTCCGTCAGGTTCTGCACGTCACGGCTGACCGCCTCGAACTCGCCGTACCGGGAAATCGCCACCGCGATCGCGGACTCGAGGTCCCGGTCGCGCAGTGGCTTGAGCACATACCCAATCACGCCTACGTCGCTGGCACGATCAACCAGCTCGCGCTCGCCGTGCGCCGTCACCAACACCACCGGCGCGATGTGCTCGGCCGTGAGCGTGCGCGCCGCCTCGATCCCGTCCACCCCGGGCATCTTGATGTCCATCACCACAAGGTCGGGCCGAAGTTCGCGGGCCATTTGTACCGCGCTCTCGCCGTCGCCTGCTTCGCCCACAACCTGGTGACCCGAGGCCTCCAGCCGCTCCTTGAGGTCGAGCCGGATAATTGTTTCGTCCTCGGCGACGATGACTCGCAAGCTCAAGCGAGCTCCTTTCCGATGCGTCCTTGCCCGCGCGCCATGCGAGCGTATCCGGCAAGCCTACCAGCGGCGCCTCTCGAGTCCGGACGCATCCCGAGCCGGGCGGCAGATTGACCTCGCCTTGGTACGACATCTAGTATCCGCCGGCTGCGGCGCCCCACATGTGCGATACCACTCGCCGGTTGGACCCGCACCATAGGTATAGCTGCCACGATTTCGGAGATCACCGCGTGAACGTCACCTGCCTCCAAGAGAACCTGAACCGCGGGTTGAGCCTCGTGAGCCGGGCCGTCGCCGCCCGCAGCCCGCTGCCCGTGCTCAGCAACGTCCTGCTGGCGACCGAAGACGGCGGGCTCAAGCTCGCCGCCATGAACCAGCAAATGGCGATCTCCGTCTGGACGGGGGCCAGCATCCAGGCCGAAGGCGCCATCACCGTCCCCGCGCGGCTCCTCTCCGACTTCATCGGCCAGCTGCCCGAAGGCGTCGTCGCCCTTGAACTCGACGCCGAAACCGACACCCTGGAGGTCTCCTCCGGACGTTTTCGCGCCAAGATGAAGGGCATCGACGCGGACGAGTTTCCCCCAATCCCCGAGGGCGACGCGGAGCGCGAGCTCGAAATGCCCACCGGCGTCTGGACATCCATCATCGAGCAGGTCGTCGTAGCCGCGGCCCAGGACGACAGCCGGCCCGTCCTGGCCGGCGTCAGCCTGACCTTCGGACCCGACTACGTTGAACTGGCCGCCGCCGACGGCTATCGCCTGGCCGTCCGTCGCGCCGCCGCCGAAACAGGACTGTCCGAGCCGACGCAGATCGTGGTTCCGCGCGCGGCCATGGTCGAACTCTCCCGCATCCTCACTGATGACCCCGGCGCCGTCACCATTGGCCTCACCGCCAACGCCTCCTCGGTCCGCTTCAGCACCAGGGCCGTTTCCCTCGTCTCCCAGCTCATCGACGGCCAATTTCCGGCCTACCAGCAGCTGATCCCCGACACCGACAACATGGAAACGCGCGTCGTCGCGGATACAGCCGCCGTCGCCCAGGCCACCCGCATCGCCGCCCTCTTTGCCCGCGACGGTCAGAACGTCATCAGGGCCACCATCGAAGGCAACGATGACGGAGGCCGCCTGGTCCTGTCCGCCAATTCCGCCGAGCTCGGCGAAAACCAGGGCGAGGTCGAAGCCGAAGTCTTCGGCACGAGCACCAGCGCGCAAATCGCCTTCAACTACCGCTTCCTCACCGACTGCCTGGGCACCGTCACTTCAGACCGCGTGTCGCTGTCGCTGGCGGGTCCCACAAGTCCCGGTCTGGTCCGCCAGGTCGACAACGACGGCGACGACATGCCGTCGTTCAGTCACGTCATCATGCCCATGCACACGGTGTCCTAGGTCGGCGCCATCTCAACAGCTGCTGACCTCGCGTCCCTCATCAGGCTGAGCACCCGGGCGTGACCGCCAACCCGCGCTGGACCACCCAGCGCCCACCGGTCATCGGTGGGCGCGCCATGATCTCCAGCGGCCACCCCCTGGCAACTGAAGCCGGCCTGCGAACCCTGCGCAACGGCGGCAACGCGTTCGACGCCGTCATCACGGCGGCCGCCGTGATCGCCGTCGTCGAACCCGGGACCAACCACGTGGGCGGGGATGTATTCGCCCTCTGCCTCCCGGCCGGCGCCGACGACCCCGTCGCGATCAACGCCAGCGGCCCGTCACCCGCCGGGCTCACGCTTGCTGACTTCGGCGACGAGATCCCCCCAATCGGCCTCAACGCCGCCACTGTGCCCGGCGCCGTCAAGGCGTGGGAGACCATTCTCGACCACTACGGCTCGATGAGCCTGGCCGACGCCCTTGGTCCAGCCATCGAATATGCCCACGGCGGCGTACCGGTCGACCCCGACACGGCCCAGGCCATCGCAAACGCCGGTCCCGCCCTCGCCCAGTTCGCCGCCAGCGCGCGCAGCTTCCTGCCCAACGGCGCCCCGCCCCGCCCCGGCTCGCTGCTTTACCAGTCTGACCTCGCAGATACGCTGCGACAGATCGCCTATGGCGGGGCCGACGCCTTCTACAAGGGACCATTCGCCGAGGCGCTCGTCCGCGCCTCGTCCCGCGACGGCGGCGCGTTTACCCCCCGCGATCTCGCCGCCTACAGCTGCGAGATCCTCCCGCCCCTGCGCGCCTACTACCGCGGCCTCGAAATCCTCGAGCAGCCCCTCCCCTCGCAGGGATTTCTTCTGCTCGAGCAGCTCAACATCGCCGAGGGCTTTGAGCTGTCAACGCTTGAATTCGGCAGCGCCGACGTCCTCCACCTCATGGCCGAATGCAAAAAAGCCGCCTTTGCCGACCGCCTCGCCCATGTCGGCGATCCGGACTGGAGCGACATCCCCATCAACCGGCTGCTCGGCAAGGAGTTCGCCGCGCAGCGGCGCATGTCCATCGACCCCGTCCGCGCCGCCCAGCACGTGTCCGCCGGCGATCCCAGCGCCGTCGGCGGCGACACCACCGCCGTCTCCGCGGTCGACGAAGTTGGCAACGCCATCACCTTCATTCAGAGCGTCTTTACCAGCTTTGGCTCGTGCTACGTGGTGCCCGGAACCGGCGTCCTGCTCAACAATCGCATGCGCGGCTTCTCGCTGGATCCCGCCAGTCCCAACGTGTTCCACGGAGGCAAGCGGCCAATCCATACCCTCAACACCTTTATGGTCAAGCGAGAGGACCAACTCCTGCTCCTCGGCTCCGCGCCCGGCGGTCAGTACCAGGTCCAGACCAATTTCCAGGTCATCTCCAACGTCTTTGACCACGGCATGCATTGGCAGGCCGCCATTGATGCGCCCCGCTGGTACCACGACGAGGACACCGGCGACCTCATGCTCGAAGACCGATTCGATCCCGCCGTAATCACCGACCTGGAGAACCGCGGTCACGCCGTCCGCCGTGAAGCGCCCTTTAGCGTCTACTCGCGCGCCCAAGGCGTTATGCTCGATCCGGATACGGGCGCACGGATCGGTGCCACTGACCCGCGCTGGCACGGTCAGGTGCTCGGGTTTTAGTGACGTCCGCGAATATGCACTGCCTGCATCGGACCCCGCGTCGCTCAGGCTGAGTTGAGGAGCCGCGTGTCGAGCACGACTGACCCGCCATCGCCGCAGCCCATCGGGAATGCTCGCACCTGGCTGGTCCTCACGGTTGCCTTTTTCTCCGGCATGTCGGTGCTGGCCGTTGAGATCAGCGCCTCGCGCCTCCTGGCCCCCTTCTTCGGTACCAGCATCATCATCTGGGCCGTTGTCATCGGCCTGACCCTGTTCTATCTGTCCATCGGCTACTGGATCGGTGGACGCCTGGCCGACCGGCGGCCTTACGAGGACACCCTGTATCACATCGTCGGAATCGGCGCGTTTCTCGTTGGCCTTGTGCCGTTCATGTCCAAGCCGGTGCTGTCCGTCTCGTCGCAGGCCATCGCGTCCCTGAATGGCGGTCTCTTCTTCGGCTCGCTTGTCGGCGTGCTGTTGTTGCTCGCAGTCCCGCTCACCATGCTGGGCATGGTTTCGCCCTTCGCCATCCGCCTGGTAACCAGCGACGTGCGGCAGGCCGGCAAGCGTGCCGGCCAGGTCTTCGCCGTCAGCACGGTCGGCAGCATCCTTGGCGCGTTTATTCCCGTCCTGCTGCTGATCCCAACCGTCGGCACGCGTTCGACCTTCTTGATTTTCGCCGTGCTGCTGCTGGGCCTGTCAGTCATCGCGACCACGCGCCTCTACCGCCGCTTTCTCTACGTCGTGCTGCTCGCCATTCTTGTCGTGCTCTGGGTCGCGGTTGACCCAGGCCCCGTCCGCCCCGCCGATGGCCTTTTGGTGGAAGGCGAATCCGCCCTGCAGTTCTTTCAGGTTATCGACAGCCCCAACATCGGCCGGCGCCTGGTCCTCAACGAGGGCATTGGCACCCACTCCATCTATCACCCCGACCGCCTGCTCACGAACGGTCCCTGGGACTACTTTCTGCTCGCACCCATCATCGGCGGGCAGCAGCCTGACGATGTCGATTCGCTCCTCATCATCGGTCTCGGCGGTGGCACCGTGTCCAAGCAGTACACAACGATTTTCGGTGACGACGTCGCCATCGACGGCGTCGAGATCGACGACCGCGTTATCGACCTCGGCCGCAAGTACTTTGACATGAACGAACCCAACCTCAAGACCTACGCCGAGGACGGCCGGACCTTCCTGCAACGCGTCGACCGGCGCTACGACGTCATCGCCGTCGACGCCTACCGTCAGCCCTACATCCCCTTCCACCTGGTCACGCAGGAGTTCTTCATCGCAGCCCGCGAGCACCTGACGGACAAGGGCGTCGTGGCTCTCAACGCCGGCCGCACCGCCACCGACTTCCGGTTGGTGGAGGTCCTGTCAGAGACGATGCGCTCCGTCTTCCCGCACGTCTACGTGATCGATTTGCCCTCCGGCTTCAACAACAGCCTGGTCTATGGCTCGCTCACGCCGATCACGGGTGACCAGGTGCGCGCTGCAACGGACGGCGTGCCCTGGCTGGCCGAAATCGCGGAACGTCCCTGGGAACTTCGCGAAATCAACCGCGCCGAAACCGTCTACACCGATGACCTGGCGCCGGTCGAGCGCCTGATCGACGACATCGTCGTTCGCGAAGCCCTGCACGGCGCCACCGGCCGCGACCGCTGACGGATGTAAGCGCTCAATCTAGTTGAAGCTCGGCAGCTGGGTCGGCAAAGTCAGCCTGTTTTGACCCTTCCAAGTCATATCTTCGAAAGGCAACTGATGTGGCCGGAGCATTACCAAGTTCAAGCTCCCCCGATCGTGAGCATGATGGGCTCGGAGGAATGGCCATCGCCGCCCTAGAGGAATTGGTCGAGAGTCTCGTGCTGTGCGCCACCGCAGAACGGGCAGCAGAAGTCGAGCTCGGGATTCCGTTTGATATTGAAGGTCTAGTTGCGCCCGGAGTGCAGGCAACCCCGGAGGAGCTCTTGGCATTGGTCCTAGTTGCGAACGGGATGCAGTGCGCCCGAGACGCCGTGCTCGACACTTCCGAAGCCAAGCCTGCTGGGCACCTCTATGCCGCCGCAGCGGAGGGCGCCACACTCCACATGAAGTCTCGGATTGCTATCGCGGCACTAATGGCAAAACAGATAGCGGACACGACGACGTCTGAAGAGTCGCTGGCTGATCTCTTGCGCCTTCAAGTTCTGCGTCAACTCGCTAATGCCGTCGCAGACCAAGCCTAGGTCCAAGCGAAACCGGGCCGTTGAGAGAGAGCTCGCCGACCAGTCCGGACACCGTTAGGCGTCCGAGTCGGTAATCGGAATATAAGCAACCGGAGGTGGCATCGGCCGCTCGTCGCAAATCTGGAGATCGCGGAGGTACAAAGGCAGGCCTGGAGACTCGCGGCGTCCGCATGCCTGCTTAGTGCAACTACAGTTGGACAAGGTGATTTAGGTCTCAGTCTTTATACGACGTTGCGCAGTGCATACTCCCCCTTCGCACCCAGGAGACTACTCACCATGCCGTCCTTGATCCTCGGGCTTCATCCCGCCACCGTCGCGCAGGTCGACGACCTCGTGACCTACCTTGATGCGGCGGCGGCGGCCGGCTTTCAGGCCGCCGACTTCAGCATGCCCAACGCCCGCGCGCTTGAGACCACCAGCGGGCGAGACGCCGTAATCGAGGCCTTCGAATCCCGCGACCTGCAACCGGGCGCCTGGGGCGCCGGCGCGCAAGTCATCGGCTCCTACGCCGAATTCGACGCCAGCCTGGGTGAGGTGGCGGAGAACGCGGCGCTTGGCGCGGCCCTCGGCGCTCGCGTTGCCGCCGTCGTCGTGCCCAACCGCGTCGACATGCCCCGCGATGAGATGTTGGATCTGCTCGCGATGCGCATCGGCGATGTGGCCGACACCGCAGCTGGCGACGGGGTTGCGCTCAGCCTCGAATTCATCGGCCCCAACATCTGGCCTGAGCAGCCGTACGAGCTCTTTTCCGGTATCAAGGGAACCCTGGACCTGATCGACCGCATCGGCCGCGTCAACGTCGGCATCCTTTTCGACACCTACCACTTCCACTGCGGCGATAGCGAACTGGCGGACATCGCCCTGGCCGGACGCGCCATCAACCACGTTCACCTCAACGACGCCCCGCCCGGCGACCCAACCACGTTCGATGACTCGGTGCGACGCCTCCCCGGCGACGGCGTGATGAATCTGTCAGCCATCCTGGCTGCCCTCGAAGCCGTGGGCTACGAGGGCCCCGGCGGCGTCGAGATCTTTAACGACGACCTGCGCGCCCTGCCCATCACCGAAGGTGCCGCGCGCGTCGCCGCCGCCTGCCGCCGCGCCTTCGGCCAGCCCTAGCAACCCCGAGCCCAGTCGGCAGCAGATCAAGTTGAGGCGGCGCAGCCTTCGGCGGCGGGTGCAAACATCAGGGAATCGGGCTCCCTGTCGGACCGTCGTTGCACCGCCACCGCCCCCACCGCATCCTGTAGCCATATCCGTCCGCCTACCGGAAAGTCGCGTGTCACGCATGCGTAGTCCGGCGCGCATTTCCCGGCGCCGCCTTGCACTTCTTCTGTCCGCCGGAACCGCCCTTCTGGTTGCCGCCTGCGGCGAGTCTGCGTCACCGACGCCAACCCCCACCCCGGCCGCGCCCCCCGTATCGACTCCTCCGGCTCCAACGTCGGAAACTGCGGCGAGCGCCGCATCACCCGTCACGCCGGCTGCAACGGTTGCCCCCTCACCGCCAATCCCGCCGCCGCCGGCGTCCACCGCCGCACCGGAACCCACGGTTGCTGCGCCTCGACCGACCCGCCCACCGCCTGCCGACGCAGCAACGGCTTCGCCAGCGCCAACGCCCACCACCCCGCCGCCTACCCCAACGCCTTCGCCGTCGCCCACCCCAACGCCACCGCCATTGCTTTCGCCGCTCACGGGCCTCGAAATCAGCCCGAACGCAAGAGCCCGGCGTGTCGTCGCGGTCAAGATCGACAACTCCATTGAGGCCCGACCCCAGAGTGGTCTCGGAACCGCGGCTGTCGTGTACGAGCACGTCACTGAGGGCTCGGTCACCCGCTACACCGCGTTTTTTCTGGACAGCGACCTCGAACGAGTCGGCCCAATCCGCAGTTCCCGCTTCGTCGACCGCGACCTCGTCCAGCAGTTCGACGCCCTCTTCGCCCACGTCGGGGCCAGTCCACCCGTCATGCGGGATCTGCGCAATTCCGCAGCGGCGGATCTCGATCAGTTCTTTTACGACGAGACCACGCCCTACTACCGCGTGTCCGCCCGTCCCGCCCCCTTCAACATGTACGCCAGCCTTCCCGCGCTCCGCGAAGTCGGTGCCCGCCGGCATCCCGAACGGCGTGAAATCCAGGGCTTTCGCTTCTACGACGTCGAGCCCTCTCTGGGCCCCCTCACCAACCTCACCGTTCCCGCGGGACCTCGCGGTCCCTATCAGGCCGAGTACCAGTTCGATACGTCGACTCGCCGCTGGCGCCGTTCCATGGGAGGCGCGCTGGAAATCGACGCCCACACTGGCCAGGCGCTTGAGTTTGAAAACGTCATCGCGCAGTGGGTCCCCGCCCGCGTCACCCAGTACGACGAGGACCACCTCGGCAACAAGTCGGTCTGGATAGGAACGACCGGCGAGGGTCCCGTGTCCCTATTCCGTGACGGCGCGCGTTTCGACGGAACCTGGCGCCGTGCCTCCGAAACCGACGTCACCAAGTTCTTCGATGCCGACGGCTCCCCGCTCGAATTCCGTCCCGGACGCACCTGGATTCGCCTGCTGACCGGCGCCGAAACCGTCGAAGCCGTATGACCGCCGCCAGCGTTCCACCCACCGGCAGCCCGGGAGGAAGTTCCAATGACTGATCGGCCACTGGTCTTCGTGCCTCGGATGCACGAACACCGTTTCCGACCCTTCGTTCACGTCGTGGAGGAAGCCGGCGGCGAAGTTCTCTTCGCCGACATGAACAATCTCGGGGCACGCCACGCGGCACTGCAACGTGCCACCGCCGGCGCCGTTGGACTTGACTCGTTCAAGGCCGATGACTTTGCCGCGGCCCCCCACCTGCGCGCCATCATCACCTGCACCACCGGGGTCGACCCGATCGACCTCGAGGCCGCCACTGAGCACGGCGTCATGGTGGGCAACACGCCCGATCTTTGCATCGAGGAGGTCGCCGACCACACCCTCATGCTCCTGCTATCGTGCTACCGACGGCTTCCTCGCACGGTCCATGAGAGCCGCACGGGCGCTCCGACCCGCGACGGCGCCATCGACACCTCGGAGCACTGGCCGCGCCTGCGCGGTCAGGTGGTCGGCCTGCTCGGCTTCGGCAACATCGCCCGCGCCGTCGCGACGCGCTGCCAGGCCTTCGGCTTGCGCGTCATCGCCCACGACCCCTACGTCGATCCCTCGCTCGCTCGAGAACTCAAGGTCGAATTGGTCGGCTTCGGCGACGTGCTTGCAACTGCTGACTACCTCTGTGTGCACCTCCCGCTGAATCCTGAAACTCGCCACTGCCTGAACGCAGCGGCATTCGCGCGCATGAAGGCCACCGCCTTCGTCATCAACACCGCCCGCGGTCCAATCATCGACGAATCGGCCCTGGCCGCCGCACTGCAATCACGCCAAATCGCAGGCGCCGGACTCGACGTGACCGAAGTCGAGCCAATCGTTGAGAACAATCCCCTCCTTCAGATCCCAGACGCCCTCCTCACCCCGCACTCCGCCGGCTACTCCCAGGAGGCGTCGCGTTGGGGACCGGAGAGCGCCCTGCGCTGTGCCGCCGAGGTCATCCGGGGCGGCCGCCCTCGCTCCATCCAGAACCCCACCGTGCTCGCCCGCCTCAAGACCTAGACCTTGCGCCCCTGACCCCCTGATGCCAGTCCGCTTTACGGCCTATGGCGGCGCCGGAGAAATCGGGGGCAACAAATTGCTGCTCGAAGACGGGGATTGGCAGGTCTTCTTTGATTTCGGAATGTCCTTCGGCGCCCTCGGCACGTACTTCGAGGAGTTTCTCAAGCCGCGTACCGTGCGCGGGCTCTCCGACTACCTGCTGACCGGGTTACTCCCACCGCTGGAAGGCCTCTATCGAGACGACCTCAACGCCTTGCCCGAGCACGGCGCAATCTGGGACCGGTTGCGAGATTCGCCGCCCTACCGCGCCGACGTGAATCCACGCGCCGTCCTACTCAGTCACGCCCACGCCGACCACGTCGGTTACATCTCGCTTCTCCGGCCCGAGATTCCCGTCGTGTCCGGAGGTCTCACCGCTGTGATCGCCAAGGCCATGCAGGACGGCGGCCAGAGCACCGACGACAGCCAGACCGTCTTTCTGCGTCCCCGCACTCCGAGGGACGGACTCCTCGTAACCGATGCCAAAACCCCCTTTCGGCAGCGACCCTGGTTACTCGCCGCCGGTGCGCACTGGTCCGCAGACGCGGCCGCCTACTGGTCGCACCGCTACGCCAAATCAGGCCCGGAACCCGATACGACTCCCGTATCTCCCGGGACATCCGAGATTGACGGGCACCAGGTCCACGCCTTCGCGGTTGACCATTCCATTCCAGGCGCTCACGGCTTCGCGGTCGAGACCTCCGCCGGCTGGGTGGGCTACACCGGCGACATCCGCATGCACGGCCGCCACGCTGACCAGACCTGGGCCTTTGCCCATGCCCTGGCGGAACTCAACCTCGTTGCCCTCATCTGCGAGGGCACCCAGGCCTCCAGGCCACGTGGCGCGTCCGAAGCGGACGTACGTTCCCGCGCCGTTGACCGAGTGCGTAGGACCGAAGGCCTCGTCGTCGCCGACTTTGGCCCCCGCAATATCGAGCGCCTGGAGACGTTCCTCGAAGCCGCTCGCCTGGCCAGCCGCCAGCTCGTCGTCCTAATGAAGGATGCGCTCCTTCTGAAGGCCATGCACACCGTCGATCCGGCAACGCCCCTGCCGTCGGCGCCGGACAGTCTCCTGATCTTCGACGACCGCCGGGCCACCAGCACTGCCTGGCAGGACCTCCTGACCGAGGAATTTGCTGACGCCCTCGTCGCCCCCTCGGCCATCAGAACAGACCCCGGCGCCTTCGTCCTGTGCCTCAGCTTCTTCGACGTCACCCGCCTCCTCGACCTCGGCGAATCGTCGTCAGGCGCCTGGATCTACTCTTCCAGCGAGCCCTACGACGAAGAATCGCACCTGGATATGCAGCGACTTCGCAACTGGACGAATCTGCTGAGACTGGATTTCGTCGGCGGCGCTTCGGAGTCCGAAGCCGAAGCCGCCGGATTCCACGCCTCCGGCCACGCCAGCGGCCCCGACCTCCAACGCTTCATCGAAATCGTAAACCCGCGCTTGCTCATCCCCGTCCACCTGCAGTCCGATGGCCTGGATTTCTATCGCCAGACCTTCGAAAAGTCGTCCATTCAGCTTCGTCAGCCGCGCTGGGGCAAGCCACTCACCATCGGCTAAGGCCAACGAGCTATTGACGCGGCACGCCCCCGCGCCCCACCATCGCTCAAACCGCTACTCATCGCAGATCCCCGAGGCTGATGTCACGCCGCGTCATCGACTGCACCAAGGTTCTCCGCCACGGCGCCTCCGACTCATTCACGGCCCTTGAATTCGAACGCGCTGACGAGCCACAAACGTCAGCCCACCGCATCGAGATGGACGCAGACGTTGGAACGCACGTACTGGCCCCACGCCGCTACGCGCGCTGGGGCTCCGATCTGGCCGGGCTCTCGCCTGAGACCTTCTTTGGCGAGGGTCTTGTCGCCCACCTCGAGGTCTCGGCGGATGCCCCCGACATCGACTCAAGTCGCCTCGAAGACGCCTTCGGCCGCAATCTCCGCACCCGCGACATCGTCCTCATCGCGGCCCGTGGCGACGATGTCTCCCCGGTGTTGACTGCCCAGGCCGCCCAATGGCTGTTCGTCCGCGGCGCCAAGCTGGTCGCCCTGGCCGACGGCATTTCCATTGGTCGCGAACAGGAACGTGACGACGAACGCGTCATCCTCAGCACCCTTCTTGAGAACGACGTCCCCGTTGTTCTCGGCCTGGTCAATACCGAAACGCTGAGCACCGAGCGCATGGCCTTCATGGCCCTGCCCGCACCCGCTGCCGACGTCACCGCCTGGCCCGTCCGCTTCATCGCCCTTGACCCCGGTCTCGACCCCACCGAGGAAATCGTCGAAGTCGAGGGCCCGGTCCACCAGCCCGAACCAGAAGTGGATCCCGCCGAGGCCGATGCCGTCCCAGAGTCCGCCGCCCTGGAGGAGTCTGACTCCGACCCCAGTGCAGAGGCTGACGAGACCAATTCTGAAGAACAGGCGGAGAACGACCAGTCGAGTGAAGCCGATGAACCCTCGTCAGACGATGATCCGGACGAAACCAACGCCACCAAGCGAAGCACCGAGGCCTGACGTCGGCCTACACGCAGGCGCAGCTAGCGATTTGGAAACAGCAGCTCGTCGCCGATGTGGATCACGTACGGCTCGTCGATGCCGTTCAGTTCGGCAATCTCTTCAAAGCTGTATCCGTATCGGCTCGCAATCGCCGCCAGCGTGTCCCCACTCTGCACCGTGACCAGGAAATACCGCGCCGGCGCCTCGGTGTGCACAGGAACTGCCGTGGGCGTTGGCAGCAGCTCGAACGGCCCTTCAGGCACCTCCAGGTCAATGACGATCGGTTCCGGCGTTACGGGAATCACTGCTGGCGCCTGTCGCGTCGGGACCGCGGTGTCCGCGGCCGCCGCCGTCGGCTGCAACACTTCGGGAATATCCGACGGACGCCGCAGGCTGCGGTCCACCAGCAATATGAAAACTGCGCTCGCGACCAGGAGCGCGGCAACAGCCAGACCCGCGTACGTGCCGGCGGCGGGGCGCTCGAAGGACTCGCCTGGCGGCTGGGAACCGGACCCAGCCCCGGTCTGTGAGTATTGCTCGGCCACCGCAGGCCAAGGTATCAAACGATGACTTGCCCGGATCGCACCTTCATCCCAGGCCCCTGGGAATTCGGCGTTACCGACTCGCCCGACTTGCGCGACGTCGGCTTCGACACTCAGATCGAACCGCCGATCTACCCCCAGCTCATCCTCGACAGTCCACCCACCGGTCCCGCCTTCTACTGGTACCGCCGCGAGCTGGACGTCCCCACGCCTCCACCTGGCCACCGGACCGTTGTCGTTTTTGGCGCCGCCGACTGGCTCGCCGACGTCTGGGTCAACGACCAACATCTCGCCGCCTCTCGCGGCGGCCACCTCCCGTTTGAAGCCGTCCTGCCCACGGAGACTCACGGCCAATCCGTCACCCTGACGGTCCGCGTCTGGGACGCCCCGGCCAATGCCCCCGGCATCGTCACGCCCCCCGGCAGCCCTCCAACGCGCGCCGCCTGGATCCCGCGTGGCAAGCAGCACTGGTACGGCGAATGCTCCGGCCTCTGGCAACCCGTCTGGCTCGACCAACGCCCACCCGACTACGTCACCGGCCTTCGAACCGACCTTGCGAACGACCTTCGGACGGTCCGCCTGTCCGTCCTCGGCAACCCCAATGCCCACGGCCGAGTCCAAGTGACCGTCCGCGAAGCCAACAGCCCCACCCCCCTGTGGACCGCCGAGGCCACCGGTGATCTCGGCTCCGGCCTCGAACTCCTCCATAGCTGGCCCGACCTCCAACGCTGGGCGCCAGGCGCACCCGCCCTCTACGACGTTGACGCCACCCTTGCCTCGGATGGCCTCACCCATACCCGCCGCTTCACTACTGGCTTCCGCCGAATCGAGTCCGACGAAGAGGAAATCCGCCTCAACGGCCAGCCCCTGTACCTGCGCGGCGCCCTCGATCAGGACTACAGCCCGGAATCCGGCTACGCCTATCCCGGCGACGACATCCTGGCTCGCCGCTTCCAGGTCGCCCTCGACGCAGAACTCAATCTGGTCCGCTGCCATGTCAAACTCCCCGATCCCCGCTATCTCGCCCTCGCCGACCGCATGGGCCTCCTCGTCTGGTACGACGTCCCAAGCTGGGGCCACCCACAACGACCGGACGAACCCTTCCCCGACTGGCTCGACGACGATGTCACCGCCATGCTCCGCGGCGCCGCAGGCCGCGATGCTCACCACCCCTCACTCATTGCCTGTTCTGTCATCAACGAGGGCTGGGGACTCGACCTTGCCGCCAACGCCGACCACCGCCAACGTCTGCGCAGCTGGGTCAAAGTCGCCCGCGATGCCGACCCCACCCGCCTCATCGTCGACAACTCCGCCATGCTCGGCGCCCTCCATCTCGACACCGACCTCGCCGACATGCACACCTATGCCGCCCACCCCCAGGGCGCGCGCGACTTCGGCGCCTTCGTCGACTGGCTCGCCTCGCGTCCCCCCGACCTCTGGGAGCGGGCCGATGCCGACGCCCCCGCCAACCGCCCCGTGTCACTCAGCGAGTTCGGCCTCTGGGGTCTGCCGGAAGACTGGAAGCCCACTGCCCCCTGGCTCCACGCCGGCCGCACCTGGACCCCGGACCTCGCTTTCGATCAGGCCGGCTTCGGCGCCCGCTTTCAGGACTCCGTCGCCCGCCAGGCCTTCGACTCCCTTGACGACCTCACCGCCGCAACCCGCCGGGTCCAGGCCGAAGGCTTCCGGCGCCAGATCGCCCGCCTGCGCGCCACCCCCGGCCTCTCCGGCTTCGTCCTCACCGAGCTCATGGACCAGGGCTGGGAAGTCAACGGCCTCGCCGACTTTCAGGCCCGCCCCAAGCCCGTCGTCCAGGCCATGCGCCCGGTAGCTGACGAGACGGTCGCCCTGGTCGACGGCCTTCCCGGCTCCGCCTGGGCTGGCAGCCCCGTCACCGTCCGCGCCCTCATATCCGGCCCTCGCGCCGCCGGCGACGCCGAAATCGTCTGGAGCGTCTCCGGCGAATCCCGTCGTCGCGAAACCATCGCCATCCCGGCCGGCGTCGAACCCACCGTCATCGACGACTTCGAATTCACCGCGCCCCTGATCGAGGCCCCCCGCGTCCTCGATATTCGGCTCTCAATCCGCGCTCCCGACCTCTCGCTCCACCAGCACGAGCAAGTCCTCGTCGTCCCCACCGATGCCGCCACCATCGACGGCAAACTCCGCATTTACCTGACCGGCGTCGACCACACCAACCGCGTCGCTACCCTCGCCAATGCCCTGGCCGAAGCCGGCTGCACCACCCTTACCCAGCCCGTCCGCACCCAGGCCGTCGTCGTTGCCGGCGGTGGGGGTGCCGATGCTCTTGAGATGGTGGCCGGCGGCCTGCCCGCCCTCATCGTTGCCGACCTTGCCGACACCCCGTTCCTACCCTCGATTCCCCGAACCGGCCGTTTCGCCTCGCACTGGTCCACCGGCTTTGATTGGATCGCGCCCCAACTCCGCGAGGGCCTCCTCACCGAACCCCTCATGAGCACGCCCTTCGTCCCCAGCGCCGCCCCGCGAGTCATTCCGGCCGTAGACGGTCTCGACCCAGCCGACATCCTCATGGGAACCTTCCGCGGCTGGCTGGGCAACGAAGCCGCCATCACCGCCCAGGCCAACTACGGCAAGGGCAAAGTCGTCGTCACCACCCTGGGACTCAGCCACGCCGGACGCAACGACCCCCTGGCCCGCGCCCTCCTCGTCCGCCTCATCCAGTACACCGCATCAAAGTCCTGCAACCCAACGTCCCGCATCAACCTCTAACGACACCTCGCTTCTCTTTTTCCAATTCTTCTCTTTCTCACTTTTCTCTCCTCTTTCCTCTCACCTTCTTCAAGGGGGTGAGCGAGGGGACTTGAACCCCCAGCCTTCTGGGCCACAACCAGACGCTCTAACCGTTTGAGCTACGCCCACCACAGGCCGACAGGCAGCGTCCGCCGACCACCCGTCATTCTATCTGTCGAACGGCGCCTTAGAGACGCTCAGTGCGCCGTCTCCCGCGCTTGAACGCTCCCACCAGCGCCACAATCACCCCGGTAACGGCCGCCGCTGCGGCCACCGATCCCAGGATCGCGCCCACGATCCATCGCATCAGGCGCGATTCCAATGCATGAAGGTCGCCTCGTAGTTCCGCGACATCGACCTTCGTGGCCAAGTGCTTGAACCCGCCCTCGAGACGACTGACGCGCTCTTCCAGAGTCGCCGTCGCCATCTGGGTTCTCCTCGCCGGAAGCTTCCCGCGCTTCCACGGCGCCCCATTCTACGGACGCGCAATACGACATCCCGCACACGCGCCTCCAACCCCTCCTCCCAACCTGTGATCCAACCGCCCTACAACCACCTACCTCAGCCCTTCTTCCCAACTCGATGCCCAGCAAGGCCGTCGGAGACGGTGTAGCATGTCTTCACGATGA
>JAPOXI010000075.1 GCA_026707185.1 Chloroflexota bacterium | reverse complement strand
GTTCGGTGTGCCGGCCGGTCATGAGCAGGCCCAGCTTGGCGAGGGCGTAGGCGTAATCAGAATGGAACTCGAGCATGTAGGCCAGGATCGAGCCGGACGTGCGTTCCATGCGGGCGACGGCCGCGGAGTCCGAGAGGAGGCGCGCCAGGTTGGACAGGGGGCGCTTCCAGCCGCCGCCGATGCGGACTTCGACCTCCATTGGGTCCAGCCCCTGGTTGGCCGCCATTTGCGCCCAGCGCTGCGCCAGCGTCTCAAGGTCGAGTCCTTCAATTGGCGGGGGGTGTTCAAGGGCCCGCGCCACGGCGGCCCAGTCAATCCGGATCTCAGGATACAGAACCTGGCATTCCTCCCGGACTTGTTGGGTGACGTGGGGACTGTTGCCGAGATAGGCCAGGTAGCGGGGTCGGGGTTCGTCGGGGGTGGGTTCGGCTACCAGCCAAGCCGCCTGGACGCGGCGGACGCTGCCATCATGATTGCGCTGTTCCTCGGGGTGCCATCGCACCGACGCGGGCATACCGTCTCCAGGCCGCCGTGTTACTCCGCTAGTTCTTGCCTTGCGGGGCCATGATGATGCTCAGGACGCGGCCATCCTGCTCACGGGTAATGTCGCGCTCGATCACCCCGTGGGGTTCCAGGCTGGTTTTGACCCGTTCGAGGACGCGCAGGGCGACTTCCGGGTGGGCGAGTTCGCGTCCGCGCATGCGGACCCAGGCTTTCACCTTGTTGCCCTCGCGCAGGAACTTTTCGAGCCGCTTGATCTTGAACTGGATGTCGTGGTCGCCGGTGCGGGGTCCGAAGCGGACTTCCTTGACGGTGCCGGCCTTCTGACGCCGCTTGTTCTCAGCCTTGCGCCGATTCTGCTCGTAGCGGAACTTGCCGAAGTCGAGAATCTTGGCGACCGGGGGCTGAGAGTTCGGCGCAATCTCAACCAGATCAAGGCCGCGCTCACGCGCCATCTCCAGCGCTACGGGGGTGGGGGTGATACCGATCTGTTCGCCGTCTTCGTCGATCAAACGGACATGGCGAATACGAATGTGCTCATTGATTCGCGGACCGCGCTGATGCGGCCGCTGGTCAGCGCGAGGTGATGGTGAACGCAGGGGCAACTCCCAGAGCTGGTCGGCAACGAGCCGGCCGAGTTATTCACGCTAGCATAGGGGTATGCGCGCGACAATGTATTTCGATCCATTAGTTCGCCAGGCCAAGCCCCGCCCCCACCCGAGACGATCGATCACCGGAACCCATGGCGCTTGCTGTTGACGTAGGGTCGGCCGCCCTGAGCGGCGGTATTACGCGGCAGGACAGCCCCCGGATCCAGACCCAGCGCGGGCCGGCGGACCGCCGGGGCCTCGGCGACCTCTACCTCCTGGTCGAGGGCGGGGACGACCGACTGGCCGCTTCATTCGGTCAGGCTGTGGCCTCGAGTTACTTTTCGAACGAGTCGGACGGGATCGCCAGCGCGCTGGTGCAGGGCATGCGCCAGGCCGCGCAGAGCGCCATGATCGACCTGGACCCGATGAGCCCCGGCCAGCCGCTGGGCGCAACAGGCGCCGTCCATGCCGGCGACCAGCTCTACCTGGCACAGTTGCTGCCAAGCCAAGTCTTCGTGTTGCGCGATGGAGTGCTCAATGCGCTGCCGGAGGAGCCGCAGCCGACCGGCTTCGGTGATTCAGTCCCAGAGCAGGACGTGGAGATCTTCCGGGTGGAGCTGGACCCGGGCGATGTCGTGGTCCTGGCGTCCACGGAGTTTCGGCGGGCGCTGACGGAGCGCGAGATCCAAGGACTCCTCCAGGGCCGTAGCGCTCAGCGCGCCGCCCACGACCTCTGTTCGGTCGTTGCTCAGCGTGGAGGCGCGACGTGCGACATCGTTGTGCTCAGCATCGCCGCGGCGACGACCGGAGTCGCAGCGTCACCGAGTGTCGACGAGCATTGGATGTCGGCAGGCTCGACTTCCGCAATGTCCAGCAACGGATTGGCCGGCCAGCCGCAGACGCCGGCGCCGGCCCAGCCGGAGCCAGCGTTGTCGACTCAACCGCGCGAGGGCCTGACCGGCGCCCCCCGGCAGCGCTCCTTCGGTCAGCGGATGGTGTCGCTGCCGGTGACCGTGCTGCTGATGCTGCTGGTGCTGCCGGTGATGGCGGTCCGCGGACTGGTGCGCATGGTCACGGGGCGACCCGCCCAGCCACCGCCCACGATGCCGCCACCGGCCGCGCCGCTGCCGGCCCCGGCCAACGCGAGCGGAGGCGTGGCGGAGGACGATTGGGAGAGCCTTCGCTCGCTCCGCGCCGCCGGACCTCGCGGAGCGGAGAGTTTGCAGGCCGCATCGCCGCCGTCCCCGCCAACGCTCAGCGCCGTCGGCCAGCCGCTGCAAGGCAGCCAGGATCCGTTTCGTTACCGGCCGCGACGCTCGTTGCCTGGTCCGGGAACGCTGCTCTTCGCCGTCTCGCTCGTATTGCTGGTGGTGATGGGCGCGGTGTTGTTTTTGCGCAATAGTGAATCGGGGACGGTATCGCCGGAAACCGAGGCGGCTGCAGGCGGGCTGGCGGGTCAATCAGGCGAGGCCCAGTCCACGGAGTCGCCCGCCGTTGGCCCTGAGCACGCCACCGCGCTGCTCGCCGATGCTGAAGCCAGATACCGCGACGCGCTGGACCGGGATCCTGACGAAAATCGCGCGGCCACGCTGCTCGTGCTTCGCGACGCCAAGGACCTGGCGAATCAGGCGCTGGAGGCGGATTTGGTCGGCACGCTGGCGCCTGACGTCAACCGGCTGCTGAGTCAGATCGGCCGCGAAGAAGATCGACTCAACCGCGTGCGAACGGTGGTGACGAGCGCAACCATCGGGGACTTCGACAGCGCGGGCGTGGGGAGCGCGGCCGAGCAAATGGACGTGCGGGTCGACTCCAAATACGTGATCGACGCCACCACCGGGCGCGTCGTGTCCTTCGTGACGGCCAGGCAAGGGGCCACGGTGCTCCGGAAGGGTGACGTGGTGAGCAGTATCACGGTCCAAGACCCGATTGCGGTGGTGAATCGGGCCCTAAATGTGCTGGTGCTGGACAGCC
Organism: Chloroflexota bacterium; assembly: GCA_026707185.1. The sequence goes on along the minus strand of JAPOXI010000075.1, from coordinate 27,172 downwards.
GGTACAACCTGGTGAGCCTGCTGCCAGACCAGAATCCGAGGCTGCTGAGGATCACGGGAACCGAAGCGTGGCGGACCCCGGTTGCTTTCGACAATTTCAACAACAACTTTTATGTCCTGGATCCAGGCGCCGATGCAATTCACAAGTACCAGGCGACCGCGGGCGGTTACGAAGTTGCGCCCACCTCGTACGTCTCGGCGAGCGCGGACGTTGACCTCAGCAACGCCATTGACATGGCCATTGACGGAGATATTTTCGTGCTGAAGTCCGATGGATCGGTCTTGCGGCTGCGCGGCGGGCAGCGCGAGCCGTTTGAGATTAGCGGCCTTGACGGGAATACGCCGAAGGCGACGCGCCTCTTCACCGAAGTCGAGACGGACAGCCTCTACCTGGTGGATTCAGCCAACAAGCGGATTGTTGAAGTTGACAAGCGGGAGGAAACCGCCGGCGAGTTTGTGCGGCAGTTCAAGTACGCCGGTTCGGACGACTTTTTCGCGGACATCCGGTCAATCTGGGTGAGCGAGATTGACGGCAAGCTGATCGTGCTGGGGAAGGACTCGATTCGGCAGTTCGTGCTGCCAACGATTCAGGACGAGGCCTAGTACTCGCTAGATTCCCGGCACCGTCTTGACGTGCCTCTAGCCGATGGCGAGATGCGGCCGATCGACCAGTTGCCGGCGAGGAACTGCCGTCCGCACGTGCGGGACGACGCCGAAGGGTGGAGCGGGGAACGGGAATCGAACCCGCGTTTTAGGCTTGGGAAGCCCATGTTGCACCACTCAACTATCCCCGCCAGCCGCCGCTGCGCGCGACACTCCTACTGTGACGGCGCCGGCGCGGGGCGTCAATACGCCGGGGCGACAAGGGAGCCGTTTGGCATCGTTCGGCTATAGTGCCGAACCTTCTGGGAATGCCACCCGCGGGACGCGCGGTCCCGTCTGAGAGTCCGTATGCAAGACATTCGCACGGTCGCGAATCAGATCATTGACAACGTTGCCACGGTTATTGTCGGCAAACGGGACGCGATCGAACTCGTGGCGGTAGCGCTGCTGTCTGACGGCCACATCCTGATCGAAGACGTGCCCGGGGTTGGAAAGACCACGCTGGCCAAGGCCATCTCGCGCTCTGTCGGGCTGAGTTTCAAGCGCGTGCAGTTCACGCCCGACCTCTTGCCCAGCGATGTCACCGGAGTGACGATCTTCAATCAGAAGACGAGCGAGTTCGAGTTTCGCGAGGGCCCGGTAATGGCCCAGATCGTGCTGGCGGACGAAGTCAATCGAGCCACGCCAAAAACACAATCCGCGCTGCTGGAGGCGATGGAGGAGCGCCAGATCACCGTTGACGGCGAGACTTACGTGCTGCCCGAACCGTTCCTGGTGCTGGCGACGCAGAACCCGATCGAGTACGAGGGCACGTTTCCATTGCCGGAGGCGCAGCTGGACCGCTTCCTGATGCGGGTGAATCTGGGCTACCCGGACCGACAGGACGAGTTGCGGGTGCTGGCGACGCGACAGCGCGAGCAGCCTATCGATGACATTCAGCAGGTGGTGACGTTGGAGGAGGTCTTCGCGGCACAGGAAGCCGTGAGGGACGTGTACGTGGACCCGCTGGTATCGAATTACATCGTGGATATCGCGCGGGCGACGCGCGACCACGCCGACGTGTATCTGGGAGCGAGTCCGCGCGGCAGCCTGGGCCTGTTTCGAGCGGGGCAGGCGCTGGCGGCGATCGCCGGGCGCGACTACGTGGTCCCGGATGACGTGAAGCGGCTGGCCGAGTCCGTGCTCTCGCACCGGGTGATCGTGAGCCCGGCAGCGCGCATCCGGAGCGTGGACACGCGCGCCATCGTGACGGACATACTCGACGTCGTTCCGGTGCCGGGCGCGTCAGCCGCCTGACCAATGGCGGGCGAGATTCAGGAAATCGCCCTGGTCGCCCGCCGCATCGAGCCCTGGGACTGGTGCGGCGTCGCCGCGACCGAAGTCGGGCTGGTGAGCGCGACGCTGGCGCACGCATCGGAGGCGGCCTGCGTGGACGCCCTGCGGGCAGCCTCGACCGCGGCGCGCAACCGATCTCGCGGCGCCCAGCGACTCCATACACGGCGCGTGGTGGAACCATCGAGTGCCGCCGCCGGGTGGAGCGCCCACCAAATCGCCGGCAACGGGCTGGAGCAGCTGTGGGAGTACCTGATGACCGGACGGCAACGCCTGGCGATTCCGCTGGATCGCCGCGCCGGCACCGAGTTTCAGCAGCGAACCTGGGACGTCCTACGCGGCATTCCCTTCGGCGAGGTCCAGAGCTATCGCTGGGTTGCCAGTGAGCTGGCGAAGCCACGGGCTACTCGCGCGGTAGGGACCGCCATTGGGGCGAATGAGCTGCTGGTGTTTGTTCCCTGCCACCGGGTTGTGGCCGCCCGCGGGCTCGGGGGCTATTCGCGGGGGCTGGACGTGAAGCGGCGGTTGCTGGCGCACGAGCGATCATGGCCGCGGACGCCGCCGCTGTTTGCCGGGTGAGCCTGACGCGACGTGGGCCGGAGGGAATGGACGGCTAGGCCAGTTCGGTCGCGTCCAGCCCGATGTCGACGGCGCGGGGCGAGTGGGTGAGCGAGCCGATGGAGATGTCGTCGACTCCGGTTTCGGCGTAGGCGCGTACGTTGCCGAGGTTGACGAGGCCGCTGACCTCCAGGCGGGCACGCCTTGCCGTTCGATTCACGGCAGTCTGAACCTGGCCGGGCGTCATATTGTCCAGCAGGATGAACTGCGCGCCAGCGGCCAGTGCTTCGTCGAGCTGGTCGAGCGTGTCCACCTCGATCTGGACACGAGCGCCATTCCGGCTGGCCGTGCGCGCGGCGCTCAGGGCGGCGGTGACGCCGCCGGCCGCGGCAATGTGGTTGTCCTTAATGAGGATTGCGTCGAATAAGCCGAAGCGGTGGTTGACGCCGCCGCCCATGGCCACGGCGTACTTGTCCAGGGCGCGGAGGCCGGGGACGGTTTTGCGGGTGTCGAGGATGGAGGCACCGGTTCCCGCGATCTCGTCGACGAACGTGCGAGTGAGCGTGGCGATGCCGCTGAGGCGCTGGAGGAAGTTGAGGGCGGTGCGTTCGCCGGTGAGGGCCAGGCGGGCGTTGCAATCGATGATTCCCACGACCTCGCCGGGCTGAAGTCGCGCGCCTTCGGGGACGGCATCGTCGAGGGCCTCGGGGTCGCCAAGTTGCCGGTAAACCTCGTGGACGACAGGCAGGCCGGCGAGCGTGAGCGGTTCGCGGACGGTGAGCTCGGCACGAAGGCGTGCGTGCTCAGGGACCACGGCCTGGCTGGTGAGGTCGCCTGTGCCGATGTCCTCGGCCAAGGCGAGGGCGACCGCCCGGGCGATGGCATCGTGGTTCGAGGCGGGGGCCTTCATGCGGGGCCCGGGACAGCGCGGAAGCGGATGCGAAGGTTGGCGTAATCGACGTCGCAGGGCCATGCGCCGTTGTAGCGGTAGAGCTGACAGCGAAGGACGCCCAGGTCGTCGATGTGGACGCAGGCCTGAAAGCCCTGGGGGTAGGTCATGCTGATGTACTGGCCTCGCGCTCCGTCGGTCTGGGCGCTGACGTCGTAGTCACCGTCCACCGGCGGCTCCACGTACCAATCACCCTTCGGCAGCGTGATGGCGGCCGGCTGCAGGAATGCCTCAGGGTCGCTTGGGCTTGCGTTCATAAGGGTTTGGTGAGAACGGTGGTCGTTCTCGCTGAAATCGTACCTGCCAGCGGTCACGTTGGTGCCATGGAACGATGTGCGGGTCGGACGTTGCGGCTGACGCGATTCCTGTGCGCCAGCGGGGTGGTGGCCGCGCTGATTGCCCTGGCCGCCGCATGCCAGACGCTTGACGGCCGCGGGCTATCGTCGGTTGATGCGACGGGGCCGGAAGCCGCCGGTCGGCTTGAGGCGAAGCCGACCGGGATAGCTCAGGCACGGATTCCCTCAAGTGTCTTACCTCCGACGAGTCTCGGCGTTGCAACGTCGACCCGGGATGAGACTTCGGTCCCGACGCCTTCGAGGTCCGACATGCGGCAGGAGCTCCGGACGGAGGACCTGGTGCAACTGGCTCGGCCGTCGATCGTGCACATTGCGACGGAATCGGTTGCGCGCGACAACAGTGGTCGAACTATGCCGGGCGGCGGCGTTGGCACGGGGTTCGTGATCGACGCCGAGGGCCTGATCGTCACCAACAACCACGTAGTAGCCAACGCGGAACTGATCGTGGTGACGACCTACGCGGGGGATCTGTATGACGCCACGGTGGTTGGCCGCGATCCGCAGACCGACCTGGCGGTGCTGCGCGTGGACGCCTCCGGCCTGCCGCCGATTGCGCTCGGCCGGTCCGCTGATCTTCGGATCGGCGAGTCTGTTGTCGCGATCGGGCACGCGCTTGATCTGCCAGGCGGACCGACGGTCACCGTGGGCGTGGTCAGCGCGCTTGACCGAACGATCACGAACGTCGGGACTCAGCGCCTGACGCTTAGCGACCTGATCCAGACCGACGCCTCGATTAACCCCGGGAATAGCGGCGGCCCCTTGCTGAATCGCTATGGGGAAGTCGTGGGGGTGAATTCCGCAGGGGCGGGTTCGTTCGCGGGCATCGGATTCGCGATTGCGATCGACGGCGCCAGGCCGATCATCGCCGAGCTGATCGAGAGCGGCCAGGTCGAGCGAGGCTTCCTTGGCCTGGTGCCAGCCACGATCACTCGCAGTGTGGCGCGGCAGTTCGATCTCCCGGTCAGCCAGGGGATCGTCGCGGTGCAGGTGACCGCCGGGAGTCCGGCCGACGAGGGCGGCCTGCGCCCCGGCGACATTCTCGTTGCCATTGGCGAGGCGACGGTGCCGGATGCGGGCGCGCTGAGCCGCGTTCTGGCACAGTACAGTCCGGGCCGTGAGGTCGCGATTGAGTACATCCGGCCGGGCGGCGACGATCAGCCGCAGGAAACTCGGGTTAGATTGGGGCGTCGTCCCGATCAATAGCTAAAACGGAGGCCCGGCGTGGCAATTGACCCGGCACCTTTTGCTGAGCTGCGGCAGACGCTCAGCACCAACGTCGGCAAGGTCATTCTGGGCAAGGACGCCGAAATCGAGCGCATCCTGGTGGCCCTGCTATGTCGAGGGCACGTCCTGCTGGACGACGTTCCAGGCACCGGGAAGACCATGCTGGCCAGGTCGATCGCCATCTCGCTGGGCGGTGAGTTCCGGCGCATCCAGTTCACGCCGGACCTGCTCCCGAACGATGTCACGGGCGTATCCGTCTTCAACCAGAAGTCCGGCGAGTTTGAGTTTCGGGCCGGGCCGGTGTTCGCGAACGTGCTCCTGGCCGACGAGATCAACCGGGCCACACCACGAACGCAGTCGGCTCTATTGGAGGCGATGAGCGAAGCGCAGGTCAGCGCGGACGGTGTGACGCGACCGCTGCCAACGCCGTTTATTGTGCTGGCCACGCAGAATCCGGTTGAGTTTGAAGGCACCTTTCCGCTGCCGGAGGCGCAGCTGGACCGATTCATGATGCGCCTGTCGCTGGGTTATCCGACGTTCGCCGACGAACGGAACGTCCTGGATGGGCAGCGGCATGGGCACCCGATCGACGACCTGCAACAGGTCTCGGATCTCCAGACGCTGGCCGACTTGCAGCGCGGCGTGGGCGACGTTCACGTTGACGACACGGTGATCGATTTCCTGCTGCGCCTGGTGCGAGCCACGCGCGAGCGACCGGAAGTTGCCCTGGGCGCCAGCCCGCGCGGCTCGCTGGCGTTGCATCGGGCCGCTCAGGCCCTGGCGGCGGTTCGGGGCCGCAGCTACGTGCTGCCCGACGACGTGAAGGAACTGGCGCCTTCGATTCTTGCCCACCGGGTGCTGGTGTCGGCCGAGCACTCGCTGCGCGGGGTTACTTCGGATGCTCTGGTGCGCTCGCTGATGGAGTCGACCGAGCTACGCCTGGTTGACGAGGGCGATGGAGCGAGCTGATTCCGTTCAGCTGTTGATCGATGCCATGGGTGTGCGAGTGCGCGCCCCGTCCCGCGGCTGCGGTACCGACCGACCGGCAGGTTGCCTCGGAAAGCCAAGGCTGCGCGAGCGTGAGCCATGCCTGGCCTGATCATTCTGACGGTGGTGCTGCTGGGAGCGGCATTTTTCACACGATTTACGTTTCTGTTCCTGGCGTCGTATCTGTTGATCGCCGTGCTGGTCCTGACCCACCTCTGGGTATGGCGGATGCGGCGGGGGTTGCGGGTGCGGCGGGAGTTTGGGCGGCGCGTGTTCCAGGACGAGACCGTGACGGTGACGATTTATATCGAGAATCAGTCGTTGCTGCCGGTGCCATGGCTGAGCGTCCGCGAGGCGTTGCCCACCAGGATCGCGACGTACGACGCCCTACGACAGGTCGTGCGGCTGCGGCCCAAGGGGTCGACGACGATTGAGTACACACTGCCCGCGACGCATCGCGGATACCACCGGCTGGGCCCGCTCCAAGTTCGGTTTGGGGACGTGTTTGGACTGGCGAGCCAGGATCTGCTGATCGACACGGCGGAGTTCGTGATCGTGTATCCGCAGGTGATTCCGATCGAAGCGTTCCAGGTCGAGTCGAATACGCCGTTCGGGGACATGCGGTCGCATCAGCGGATTTATCACGATCCGCTTCGCGTGGTGGGGTCGCGAGACTATGAGCCGGGGGATTCGCAGCGGCTGATCAACTGGAAGGCGACGGCGGCGGTGGGGCACCTGATGGTGCGCAGCCTGGAGCCGGCGGTGAGCCACGAAGTGCAGATCCTGGTGGACCTGGACCACGCCAGCTACAGCCGTATGTGGCGCGGGCCGGCCTCGGAGATGGCGGTGACGGCGGCGGCATCGCTGGCGACCTTCATGCTCGAGAACCGGCAAAGCGTGGGAATCGTCGTGAACGGACTCGACCCGATCTACCTGGGCGGGGTGCGGGGCGGTTCGCACGAGGAAATGCGGGAGCGAATGAGCGGGCGCGTTCCACACGTTCCGATTGGGCGCGGTCGCGGGCACCTGATGTCGTGCCTGGACCTGCTGGCGCGAGTGGAACTGCTCGCGGGGGAGAACGCCGGGCAGGCGGTCACGACGGCCGGCCGCTCGCTGCCGTGGGGGGCGACGCTGATCGTGCTGACGGGTTTGCGGTCGAACGAGCTGTTGGCGAGTTTGGTGGCGCAACGCAAACTGGGCCATCGGGTGATCGTGGTGTTCACCGACGGGTCGGCGGCCACGCTGGCCGCGGGCGCCGCGCGGGCCGCCGGCCTGACGGCGTTTGCGATTACGGACAAGGAACACGTGCGTGTCTGGCGAGACGACCGAGCGGCCGTTTAGCCGGACGATCCTGGGCGCGATCGCGACCGTCTGCTTTGGGCTGTTCGGCGCGGGACTGACGCTGTGGATGCAGACGATCACCGTGGGCGCGGACCGCGCCTACGTCTTCCTGGGGATCATGACGACCGTATTCGTGGTGTCAATGGTGGTGGCGGCGCAGGGGGGGCGGCACACGGCGGGAAGCTATAGCTGGAAGCACTGGGCGGCGCTGGTGGTGCCGATCCTGCTGCTGGTGCGGCTCACGGCGTTCTTTGGGCAGGCGCCGGATGATCGGGACGGCGTGCTGGGCATCGTGGGCGGGCTGCTGGACCTGACGGCCCTGATGCTGGTGATCATCCTGGCGCTCACCTGGATGGCCGGCATGCGGGTGCTGCGCAACATCGAGCTACTGCACCCGCAGCGGTCGGAGATACCGCCGTCCAAGCGGTCGCCGCAGTATTACGAGTGGCTGAACGACCGAGGACGATTTGTGGACCGGTCGGCGGCGATCGGGGAGCTGACCTCGCTGGCGGCCACGGCGGGCGGGCTGCTGGTTGGCTTGACGGCGTTCAACGTGGCGGTTGGAACGGAGACCCGGCAGGCGGGCGTGGTGCAGACGTCGCTGATCATCATGGTGCTGTACTACGTGAGCGTGCTGCTGCTGCTGAGCTACGCCAACCTGGTTCGGCGGACCTCGCAATGGTCGCTGGAGCTGGCGGCGCAGGCGCCGGGGCTGACTGGCACCTGGATTCGTTCGGCGATCGTCTTGCTCGTGGTGGCGCTGGTGGTGGCGCTGCTGATTCCAGCGGCGGATACGGACGTGTTCGCGCAGTTCGGGCTGGTGATCCTGGACGGAATGCTCTGGGTGGCACGGATCGTGCTGGCCATCGGGCTGCTGGGATTCAGCCTGATTGCCCGGCTGCTCGAGTTGCTCCGGCCGGAGGGCGGAGGGCCGGTGGAGCCGCCGCCGCCGGAAGATCTGTTGCAGCCGAGCGGCGAGGGCATCGACTTCGGGTTGTTCCTGGCAGCGCTTGTCGTTCTGATTGTCGGCAGCTTGTCACTGTATTGGCTGTTCCGGGCGGTGCAGCGGAATTACCGGCGGGTCTCGGCACAGCGGACCAGCCGGTCGCTGCTGAGTCACATTCTGCTCGTGCTGCGGGCGTTGCTGGCGTCGATTCTTGGGCTGTTCGGCTGGACGCGCACGGTGGCACAGGCGGTGGGCGCGTCGGTTCGGGCGTTGGCCGGTCGGCGGCGGGCAATGCAGGCCAATCTGGCGTCGATGCGGCGACGGGGCGGCGGGACGCTTCGCCAGCAGCTGCACGAGATTTACGCCGAGACCGTGGACGAAGCCTCGGCTCGAGGCGTGCATCGGGGGGCGTCGGCAACGCCAAGCGAGTACCGGGCGCGGCTGGCCGCCCGTTGCACGACAGCGACGGCGGCCGTGGACGGTTTGACGGAGATGTACGTGGCTGCCCGGTACGCGCCGGAGCTAGGGCCGGACCACGGCGTGGAACACGCACGCCGCCTGCAGGCCGAGGTGGGGCGGGCCCTGCAAGCCCCGCCCGATGACTGAGGACCTGTTCACGCACGCCGGCGCCCGAGAAGCCGCGGCGGCGATGCCCCTGGCGGCGCGGATGCGTCCGCGCTCGCTGGACGAGTTCAGCGGCCACGCCGACCTGGTAGGGCCGGGCGCGCCGTTGCGAATGGCGCTGGAACGCGACGAGATGTGGTCGGTGGTGCTGTGGGGATCCCCGGGCACAGGCAAGACCAGCCTGGCGCGGATTGCGGCCGCGATGACGGAGCGGCGGTTCGTGGAACTGAGCGCGGTGTCAGCGACGGTGAAGGACGTGCGCGGCGTTATCGCGCAGGCGGCCAGCGACCGGGACCTCTACCGCAAGCGAACGCTGGTATTCCTGGACGAGATTCACCGCTTCAACAAGGCGCAGCAGGACGTGCTGCTGCCGGCGGTGGAGGACGGGGTGATTGCGCTGTGGGGCGCGACGACGGAGAACCCATATTTCGAGTTGAACGCGCCGCTGCTTTCGCGGATGCGGGTGCTGCGGCTGCAGCCGCTGGAGGCCGGGGACCTGCGGGCGATTGTCGAGCGCGCGTTGGACTCGGCGGACGGGCTGGGCGCCGAAGCGCCGCGGTTCGAGGAGAGTGCCATCGAGGGTGCCGTGGCGGCCTCGGGCGGGGATGCGCGGGTCGCCCTGAACTGGATCGAGTCGGCGGCCGCCTACGCGCGCGAGCGCGGGCTCGACGCGGTGGACGCGGACGTGGCGAGGCAGGCGGCGCTGACCCGGCAGGTTCGCTACGACCGCTCGGCGGACGAGCATTACGACACGATCTCGGCCTACATCAAGAGCGTGCGCGGGTCCGATCCCGATGCCTCGCTGTTCTGGCTGGCCAAGATGCTGGAAGGTGGCGAGGCGCCGGAGTTCATCGCGCGGCGGATCGTCATCCTGGCCTCGGAAGACATCGGGAACGCGGACCCGCAGGCGCTGCCGCTGGCAATAGCGGCGGCCAGCGCGGTGGAACGGTTGGGGCTGCCGGAGGCACGTTACGCGCTGGCCCAGGCCACGATCTACCTAGCCGCCGCCCCCAAGAGCAACGCGGCCGGCCGGGCGCTGGGCGCGGCCGAGCAGGCAATCCGCCGCGGCGCGAACCTGGAGGTCCCGCTGCACCTGCGCGGCGCCGCGCATCCGGGGCTCGCCGAGGCGCACGGACAGAGCGTGGGCTACCAGTATCCGCACGACTTCCCGGACAACTGGGTGCCGCAGCAATACATGCCCGGCCGCCAGCGGTTCTACGACGGGCGCGGGGGCGGTGAGGAGCGAGAAATGTGGCAGCGCCTCCAAGAGCGCCGCGCCCGACCACCTACAGCCGGTGGTGACCCGGATCGGCCCTAGCGCCCGCGCCTCAGCGTTCGAACGCTCAGTTCGAGGTTGCGGGCGACAATCCCCGCGCGGCCGAGGATCATTTGCGGAGGTTGACACCGGGCGGCAATCCGGTCGGGCGATCGCGACCTCGACGTGTGCGGGACAATCCATTGACACGATCCGGGAACAGAACCATGCGGCTCGAAGCGATCACAGCGAAGCTCGATCAGGGAATTGCGGAGCTTCGCGCCGGAACCCTGGACGAGTCCACGCTCGCGACCATTCGGGACGAACTAATCGCCGCTGGCAATGCCCGGCAGGATTTGCTGTACCTGCAAGCCGCCGGCACGGCCCTGGACACCCAGGTGATCGGCATGAGGACGGTCATTGACGGCGAACTCTCGGATGGCGCGGACGATCCCGACGACTGGCCCTACCAGACCGTGCTGGACGCCATCCGGGACGGCTGGCGCATCATTGAGTTTCCCAACCTCGCGCTGTTGCTGGACGAGTCGCGCACGTATGCCTACGGGGCCGAGTTTGTGCTTGAGAAGATTCGGAGCGCCTGATGGATACCTCTCATATTGAGCCGACGCTGACGGACACCGAGGTTCTGGAGTTTTGTAAACACGGCTATCTGCTCCTCGACGGCGTGGTGCCGGAGGCGATCAACCGCAAGACTGTCGCCTTCGTCGACAACAACACCTCCCTCGAGCCGACCGACATCCTGGCCGAGGACTGGTTTGTCGAGAACGTGATCCTCAATCCCGCGGCTGCCGGCGCCGTCCGCTCGCTGCTGGGCGTGGGGTTCGAGACGCCTGTCCTGATGAGCAACCACCGCGTGCACATGCCGGCGCCGCAGCAAGGCTGGCATCGTGACGGCGGGTCACGCTATGGACCTGCGCTGCACTACCTGCAGGTCTTCTACTACCCCGAGGCATGCACGGCCGAGATGGGGCCTACCGAGGTGCTGCCCGGTTCGCACTTCCTGTTCCAGCACTCCAGCATGATGGGGCATTACGGAAATCTCCGACACGCCGTCAAGACCGTCGCGTCCGCCGGCTCAATCTTTCTCACCGTCTATTCCATCTGGCATCGGCGCTCCCCGTCGACGGCGCGGGGAGTTCGTAATCTCCTCAAGTACAACTACTGGCGCACTTCACCGCCGACGCGCGACTGGGTGATTGAGCCGGACTTCGACTTTGCCCAGGCCGATTACGCGTTCGTCCTGCGGGGATTGCGACAGCAGTTTCGGGACGCCGTGGATGCGTCCGAAATGTTCTTCTGGCTGTGCGGCAAGTCCCGCGAGTACCAGACCATGGGCGGCCAGGGCTGGCCCATGCCCGGCCACCGCAACGCCTCGCCCAGAGGCTTCCCCGGGGAGCCCACCGCAGCCAGGTACTGAGCGGCGCTGGCGGAAGGCCTCAGGTGGACGCCGCGGGCAGGTATTCCCGAAGAAATTGGACGCCGAGAGGGATGACCTCGATGGGATCGTCGCGGCCTTCGTAGACGAGGCTGACCCAGCCGTTGTAGCGGACGCCGCGGATGGTCTGGAAGATCGTGTCGTAGTCCAGCGACTCTTCGCGGCCGGTGACGATGCGATAGAGCTTGGCGCGGACGGCGGTGGCCAGCGGCGCGGTGAGGGCAATGCTGTTCAGGTAGTCGTGGCGCTCGCGCTCCTGGTCGTCGGCGAAGCCTGAGGCGCCGGGGGACCCGGCGTATTGGCCGGTGTCGAGCACGTGGCCCAGGTTGGGATGATCCACCTGGCGGATCAGGCGCAGGACGTCTTCGCCGTCGGGTGCAATCTGATTGTGGTTGTGGTTCTGGAGAGAGACGACGACGCCCACCTCGGCGCCGAATTCGGCGCAGTCGCGCAGGGCGTCGGCACACCGGTCCCACGAGGCGGCGCGGTCGTCCTCGGAAAACGGCTTCCCACTGAAGACGCGGACCTGGGGCGCGCCGAGCAGGGCGGCGCGTTCGATCCAGGTCTTGGTGCGCTGCACGTCGGCTTCCAGTTCGTCAGCGGGGCGAGCGAAGTTGTTGGAGATGGCGATACAGGGGATGTCGAGCCCGCGGTCCAAGCAGGCGCGCTTGACGGCGAGCAGGGAAGCCCGGTCCTCGGCGGGGAAGGCGGAGTCATGCAGATCCGCGCCCTCCACGCTTAGTTCGCGACAGGTGTCCAGAAAGCTCATCAAGTCCATCCGGCCGTCGTCGAAGGCCTGGCGGTAGGACAGGGTGAGGATGCTGAGCCTCAGCATGGGGCACGTCTCTGGTGGCGGTTTGGCGTACTAAGCGTAGGGCGACGGGGCGAGTGGGTCGAACGGTGAGTGCTACCAGTTCCGAGGCTGGCGGCATGCTGCACAAGCCCAGCACGCGCAGCGCAAGCCGCTCAGAACGTCTCCTCCACCACAACCCGGCCGCCTGGGTACACATTCATGGACAGCCTGGATCCCAATAGCGAGCGCATTCCGAGCAGAGGGAAGCTGTCCAACCGAATGACGAAAGCCGGCCTCCAGCTTTCGTGCAACAACACGCCGGCTGTGAACACGTCAACGTTATGTGTGAATCCGTCGGCCGTAGCTACCGCTCGCTGACCGCTGTAATGGAGACCAAGCCGACTGATGGCATCCGATGGCAAGGTCAAGTGGCCGCTGAATCCGGTATCCAGAATGAACTCTCAGCTGTGCGCAATGTCGTGATCGTCGAGAATCGAAACATTGACTACGGGCTCCAGGCGTTGGTTCACCCGCCCGCGAATCACTCCGTGCGAGCCAGAATCCCGCCCTGCAAGTTATACGCCGATGGATAGCCAACACGCTCCGCCCATGTAACTGCGTCCGGGCGCCGCTCCATCAACCGCATCGTTGCCGTCAGGTCGTCGGAATCGACCTCGAAGTCCCCGCTGTGAATGTCGATCACGACAAAATCGCCCTTCGCCGTCTCGCGGGTCAGTTCGCGGATCTTGTTGACGTAGAGCTCATTGCCTTGCGACGCCACGCTCCTGTCCCCTGTCGCCACTAAAGGCTCGCCTTTCGCTGAGTGCCCATGTGAACGCGGCACAACCTCTCAAGCGCCCTGAGGCTGAACCGCTCAACAACTCTAGCAATGCCCCGTTTCACGAGGCTCGCAGCCGGCCCCTTGCTGACTGGATCCGGAAAGGGCAGGCGTCGGTCAGGTCTTGCTCGAGGTGAGGCTGAGCACGCGTTGGATCTGGGCGCCGAGGGCGTTGGCGATGGCGGCGAAGCCGGCGTCGTTGGGGTGGACATGGTCGGCCAGCAAGTCGCCCTGGCCGGGGCCGATGAGGCCGTGGCCTTCGAGCAGGATGAGGTTGGCGTCGCCGAAACTCTGGCGGCGGTAGACGACTTCGCGGATGACGCGGCGGTATTCCTCAAGCTTGGCGCCGCCGCGGGTGGTCTGCTCGAACTCGCAGGTGTGGAACAGCGGGGTGACTATGAGAATGGGCACCTCCGGTTGATGCCAGCGGAGGATGGCCAGGAACGTGTCGTACGTACGTTCGAAGGCACGCGGCTCCTCGTAGCTGGAGCCAAACGTGTTGACGCCGAAGGCGAGCACGATGACGTCGGCACGGAGGGAGGCGGCGATCTCGGCCATGGCCGGCTCACCGCGGGCGGAGCCGCCGACGCCCAGGTTGACGAAGTCCACCCTATGACTGCGGGCTATGCGGGCCGGATAGGTCGTGCCCGGCCGCACGGTGGTGCTGCCGTGGGTGATGGAGTCGCCGTAGAACAGGAGCCGCGGACCATCCAGCGGCGGAGGCGGCCGTATGCAGGCGTCCTCCGCCACGCCGACGCCCGCGAATCTGACTTCGCCGTAGGGCGGCATGTAGAGCTCGACGCAGCGGTCGCGCGACGGTCCGTCGTAGACCACGCCCTCGGCGGTGCCCAGGCCCTGGCTCCGAAGCTGGCCATGGAACTGGCCGTTCTGATAGAGGTCGATTTCAGCATTCGCCCGGTTGGTCTGCTGGGACAGCCACTCGGCGCGAACGGCAATGGTGGCGCTGTCGGTGCGGAAGGCGACTCGCACGCCCGAGGCAGCGCAGAGACGCATCCAGGTGTCGGCGGGTAGACGTTCGCGCCACGTGGCGGGTACACGATGCAGCAGGGCGCGGCGTTCGCCGACGAGGCCTCGGTACTCGAGCTCGGGCGCAAGCGGGTCGACCCATTGCATAGCAGCCATGCTACGCCGCCCGCGCAAGGCATGGGTGTACTGTGGATGCGCGGACGGGCTCGTCAGACGGTGCAGATCCTCGCCACGCGCGGCGGCCGCCGGCACGTGGAACTGTGGGTGTGCCGACGGGTGTGATGCCTACGGCGATTCACCCGTCGCAATACACACGGCTGCGGTTTCACGCCTCGCGTTGCCAAACGCCAAGGGGGTTCGTGCGGGTCTGCATGGGGAAGGGGACGCGGGCCTGGGTGCGGTGGCCCTCGAGGATGGCCATGACCATCTCCAGTGCAGCCGTGGCCTGGCGGGCGCTGGAGATCGGCTCGCCGCCACTCTCGATGCACTTGATTATGTCAACTGCAGCGTGGCGGTTGAGGGCATCGAGCAGTTGGGCGTCGCTGGCGGGCCTGCCGTCCGGGTAGGCGAGGTCTGCAACATCGACGGGTTCCCAGGAAAGGTTCGAGTCCCCCGGAAGGTTCGCGGGCGCGGGATAGCGAAGGATGGTGCGGCCCGCATCTCGCACGGAGATACCGCCCTCCGTGCCCCAGAGTTCGTAGCCGAACCACGGAGACGGACCGCCGGCTGGGCGCGTGTAGGTGTCGAAGCGGGCGATGGCGCCGGATTCGAATGTGAAATAGCCGGTGAGCGCGTCGCCGGCCATCTGGCCGAGACCCTCGGGGCCGTCAAACACGTCGTCGATCGTGACATCGCGTCCGTTGACCTGCATGTGGCCGGTGGCCCAGGCCACGTCGCCAGCGATGAAGCGGAGGGCGTCCAGCACGTGGGTTCCGAGCACGCGGAGGTCGTGGGTGCCGCCGCGCTGGTCGCACTTGCCGAGGGCGTGCATGTAGCGGAGGGTGCCGATGGCGCCCTCGCGGACAAGCTCGGCCACGCGGTGCGTTCCCGGGCGGTAGCGGTTCTGGTGGGCGACGGCGATCTTGGTACCTGCGGCGTCGGCCGCCTCCAGGACGGCGTCGGCTTCGTCAAGGCTGGCGGTGATGGGCTTTTCGATATAGATGCCTTTGGCGCCGGACTCGATGGCATCCAGCAGCCAGCGGCCGTGGTGCTTGAAGTGGTGGGGGCAAATGGCGACCAGGTCGGGCGTCTCGGCGGCGAGCATGTCGCGGTAGTCGTCGTATTGCTTCGGGTTTCCGATTTCGGCCGCACGCTCGGCTCGCGGCTCGGCCACGGGATCGGCCAGCGCCGTGAGCTGGACGTTGGGGATCTCGTAGAAGGCCTTGTGAATAGCGTGCCCGTAGGCGCGTTCGAGGGTGGAGTCGGCAATGGCGGCGGCACGGTAGGTTGGCATGCGGAACTCCCGCGAGAAGCACGGTTGATGGACGCATCATGCCCGAGCGCGGGGCAGCGCGAGACACGGCCCGACTGACCGGCGAGAGAACGTAGGATCGGGATTCCCAATCCACCCAGGAAAACTGCGCATGGCTCGGGTCGCACTCATCCAGACCACGCCAGAAACCGTGCTGGACGACGTAGGCCGGGCCATGGATACCGCTGGCTACAGGGCGACGCTCGATCGCGGTGCAGCGACGGCGCTCAAGGTCAACGTTTCGTGGCATCACTGGTATCCCGCCTGCTCGACGACGCCCTGGCAGCTGGACGGCGTGATCCGAGAATTAATCGCTGATGGCTTCGAGTCCGAGTCGCTCTTCGCGGCCCACAACCGCACGGTGACGGTGAGCGCGCGCGTGGGCGAGCGCAGCAACAAGCATTTGCCGGTGGTCACCGCGCACGGCCTGCGCAACATTCACCTGTACGAGGACGAGGACTGGGTTCGCTATGAGCCGAAGGGCCGACCGCGGACGCTGCATGAGGTGTATCCGGAGGGCGTGCGCATTCCACGGCGACTGATCGGCGCAAACATCATCCATCTGCCAACGGTGAAGACGCACGTGTTCACCACGATTACCGGAGCGATGAAGAACGCGTTCGGCGGGCTGCTGTTCGAGAAGCGGCACTATTGCCACGCGACGATTCACGAAACGCTGGTGGATCTGTTGATGATTCAGCAGGAGATCCACCCGGGCATATTTGCCGTGATGGACGGCACGTTCGTGGGCGAAGGGGCAGGGCCACGCTGCATGACGGTGCACGAGCGGAGTCTGGTGCTGGCGGGCGCCGACCAGGTGGCCATGGACGCTACGAGCGCGCGGCTGATGGGATTGGATCCGTTCGAGATTCCGTTTTTACGTATGGCGCACGAGGACGGCCTCGGAACGGCGGACGCTCGCGAGATCGAGGTGGTGGGGGCGGATATCGACGAGGTGCGGTGGCAGGTGGCGGTCCGGCAGGACACGTTGGCGAGCCGTGGCCAGAAGGCCATCTACTGGGGCCCGCTCAAACGCCTGGAGAAACTGCTGCTGCGGACGGTCATCGCACCCTGGTCATACGCGGCGTCACGGCTTTATCACGACGTGTACTGGTACAACGCGATCGGACGGCGTCGAGTTCGGCAAGCGCTCAGGGGGCGATGGGGCGAGCTGTTTCAGCGCTATCCGTCGATTGCCGGACAAGACCTGCCCGTGCCGGTGGAGCCGCCGAGGACGACTGTTCGCTCGTAACGGCGAAGGGTGTTTCCGCCAGAAGACGCGGCTGCCGCGCCACCCGTGACAGGACGCCTGATCAGTCGGCGGGCGAGATGCGACGGATGACGCCGTCGGCTTCCATGCGCGCGAGCGCGCGGGCCGTCCAGTCTTCGCCCACTGTTGCGTCAGCGATCCAGGCCAGGTAGTCGCGAATGATCTGCTCCAGCGTTCCAGTCGGTCGCCAGCCGAGCGCGCGAATGCGGCTTGTGTCGGACCACACGTGGCGGGTATCACCGAGGCGATAGCGACCGCTCACGTCGGGCTCGGCGTCGACGCCCATAGCCCTCAGCACCGCGTGCGCGTATTCGACCACGGTGGTGACCCGGCCGCTGCCGACATTGAATGCCTGGCCAACGGCATCCGGATGCTCGAGAACAAGCTCGACCGCCGCGACCGCGTCGCGAATGTGGGTGTAGTCGCGTCGCTGTCGGCCGTCCTCGAAGACCACCGGGCGCCGTTCGTTGCGAATGTGCCCAACGAAGGCGCGTAAGACGCCCGAATAGGCGTTGGCCGGGCTTTGACGCGGGCCCTGGATGATGCTGAAGCGGAGGGCTGCCGAAGGAATGTTGTGCCGGGCGCCCAGGGTCAGGGCATAGGACTCCGTGGCCAGCTTGGAGATGCCGTAGGCGTTGGTTGGGGCCGGGTGTTCCTCGGTCGAGGCCACCGGTTCGAGGGGCGTGCTGCACACCGGGCAGACTGGATCCCAGTTGCCCCGGGATAACTGTTGCGGCGAACGGGGCGGCGGGTACTGTCGACCGTGTTCGGGGCAGTTGTAGGCCCCTTCGCCATAGACGGCCTGTGAGCTGGCCACGACGACCCGCTGGATCGGCTGACGACGTTCGACCAGCAGTTCGTACAGCAAGGCCGTGCCGGCGTCGTTGACGCGGGCGAAGCGGCTGAAGTCGGCCTGGTAGTCCTGGTAGGCGGCCAGGTGCACGACGGCGTCAGCACCCTCGAGCGCCACCAGCCAGTCCTCGCGCTCGGTCACGTCGCCGCGAACTCGACGGACGGCTCGAAGGTCTTCGGGCCAGCTACGGCCCGGGTGGACACGCGACACGAGACTGTCGAGGACGGTGACGGTGTGACCACGCCGAATGAGTGCGTCAAGGACGTGGGAACCAATGAATCCGGCGCCGCCGGTTACCAGTACGTGCATGGCGTCAGGAAGTCACGAGCGAGCCGCAGCGCCTAGCGGTGGATGTTGAACACGACCCGGGCGCCGCCGGGGTCGAAGGCGACAGGGAGCTCGCGCAACGGCGCCAGCGCCTGGCGAACGTCGTCCTGCGACGGTGGGGGCACGTAGAAGACGAGGAAGCCGCCGCCGCCAGCCCCAGCGATTTTCCCGCCCAAAGCGCCGGCGGCGCGGGCCCGCGTGTACAGCTCGTCGATGGCGGAGTCCGAGATGCCCTCAGCGAGCGATTTCTTGTGGCGCCACGCCGTGTCGAGCAGCTCGCCGAATTCATCCAGACGGCCGGACACGAGCAGGTCACGAGCTTCGTGCGCGCAGGACTTCAGGCGATCCAAGTCGGTTCGAGAATGCTCTATGCGCTGTTGCTGGCGGTCGAGGATCGCGGACGATGAGCGGGTGCGGCCCGTGAAGAACACCAGGAGCCGGTTTTGGAGCCGTCGAAGGTTGGCCGGGGCTGCCCGGACGCGCTCCACGTCAACTTTGTCGCTGGGACGAAAGTCAATGGCGCGCAGGCCGCCGAAAGCCGAGATGTACTGATCCTGCTTGCCGATCGGTCGGTCCAGGATTCCCAACTCGATATGGCAAGCCTGTTCAGCGAGGACACGGGCGTCCACCAGCCGCCCACCGTAGGTATGCAGCGCATGCAACAGGCCGACGGTCACGGCAGCAGACGACCCGAGCCCAGTTCCGGTGCTGGGAACGTCGGCCAATGTGGTGATTTCGATTCCCCGATCCACGCCGGTCGCCCGCATCGCCTCGCGCACGAGTTCGTGGCGGATGGCATCGACTGACTGGACGATCTCCTTGATGGAGTAGTTGATGTAGATGTCGTCGTCAAAGCGTTCCTTGACGATGACGTATACGTACTTGTCGATGGCGGTGCTGAGAACCGCCCCGCCATTGACTCGGTAGTAGTCGGGGAAGTCGGTGCCGCCGCCGAAGAAGCTGAGGCGGAGGGGCGTCTGCGTGACAATCATGGAGTGCTATCGACGGGCCGTGAGATCGTGCAAGCCGAGCGCAGCGGGGTTAGCTGCCACGACTATGTAGCTGCGAGGAGGGCCGCGATATGCAGGGTGACGGCGTGGCAGACGATGTGGTGAAGGTCTTCGGCGATCTGAGTGGACTCGGCTTCGATAGGGACCACGATTTCGGCGCGTCGCGCGAGCGTGGAGGCCTCGGGGGCAAGGGCAAGGCTACGAACTCCGGACTCGTCGGCGGCGATAACTGCCGCTAGAAGGTTGGGCGACTCACCGCTGGTGCTGATGGCAATAAAGAGGTCGTCGCGTCGGGCAAGGTTGCGAAGTTGCTCCGCAAAGACGCGCTCGAACGCAAAGTCGTTGGCCCAGGCAGTCAGCAACCCTGCGTTGTCGGTCAGAGCTACCGCGCGGATGCCTCGCGCGCCGGGAGGTCTGGCGATTGTGGTCTTGGACAAGTCTGTGGCGAAGTGGGAGGCGGTGGACGCGCTGCCGCCATTGCCTGCGACAAAGACCGTGCGGTCCGCAGCCCAAGCGGCTTCCACGGCGGAGGTCAGAGGCTCAATGTCGGCGGATGAGAGGGCGGCGATCTGCCCGCCCAGGTTGCGCAGGTGAGCGCTCACGCGGTCGGTCATCGCGGTCAGGTCGGCGGCGCTCCCTAGGTCCGAAACCGCATCAGAGGTCGATCGGATTGTGGAAGCACGACCTCACGCCCAGGTGACAGGTCGGGCCCGCCGGATTGACCCGTACCAGGAGCGCGTCCCGGTCGCAGTCAGCAACGAGGTCCACGACCCGGAGGTAGTTACCGGAAGTCGAACCCTTGTTCCAAAGTTCGCGGCGGCTGCGGCTGTAGAACCAGACCGTGCCGGACGTCAGCGTGCGGTTGAAGGCCTCGCTGTTCATGTAACCGAGCATCAGGATGTCGCCCGTCGCGTTGTCCTGACAGATTGCGGGAAGCAGGCCGGCAGCGTCGAACTTGAGCTCAACGTGAACGGCTGTGTCGGTCGCAGTGTTCATTCGTGGCGTTTCCCGAGTAGCGGCCGGCAGCCGACCGCCGAATATTGCAGGGCGAGCGTGGGGTGGATGGACATGATACGAGCCGCCTGGCACCACCCGGGCGGCGCCCGATTCGCGTTGCAGCCGTTAGCGCAGGCGCCGGGCGTCAGACCAGCACGTCGCGGGGGTTTTTCGCGACGCCGTTGACCCGGTATTCGAAATGAAGGTGGGGGCCAGTGGTCCAGCCGGTGAGGCCGACGTAGCCGATGACCTGGCCGCGGCTGACGAACTGGCCGGGCGAGACGGGCGGTGGGGAGGTGTAGTCATCGAGATGGGCGTAGAGAGTTTCCTCATTCTGGTTGTGGGCGATGACTACGATCATTCCGTAGGAGGCCTGGCGGTTGCCGGGCACGACGTAGTCGGACGCGAGCACGATGCCATCGTTGGCAGCCACGATGGGCGCCAGCATGTCGCCGGCAACGTCGATGCCGATGTGCGGGCATTGGCCCCAGGTGCAGCCGCCGAACTCGGTGGTGATGAGGCCCCAGAGGGGCCAGGTGTAGACACCGGCTACCGCGGTGCCCTGGGTCTGCGCGACCTGACGGGCGAGTTCGCGGGCCTGCTCCTGGGCCTGTTGGAGCTTCTTGATTCGTTCGAGTTGGGCGAGTTCGGCCGCGCGAATGTCGCGAAGCACCGCGATGCGGCTTCCGACGACTGCGGCCTCGGCCTCAAAGGCTCGCCTGTTTGAGTCGATCGTTTCCTGTTCCTGCTGGACTCCGAAGATGAGGTCCAGCTGTTCTTGTGAGCGTCGCCGAAGCTCGGCCTCGATAGTGGCCGACTGCTGGCGCAGTTCGTCCATCTGCTGGAGCCGGGCGGCCAGATCAGCCGTGCGAAGTTGCACGGTCTGGCGGCTACGGCGCAGGGACTCGATCTCTTCAAGGTCCTGCGCCAACGCACGCTCCAGCGAGGTTGCGCGGTCGAGCGCCTCGGAGAATGACGAGGAGGAGAGCACAGTCTCGAGGGTGGTGGTGCGGCCGGCTTTGTAGAGCGAGCGGACGCGGGCGCCGAGGTTGTCTGTTTCGCGCGCGAGAGCGCGATTGAGATTGGCGATGGAGGCATTGATGTCGAAGACCTCGAGCTCCACGGTTTCGAGTTGGCGATTGACATCTCGCAAGCGCTCGACGGCGGAGAAGCGCTGCCGGTCAATCACGGCGAGTTGCTGCTGGAGCGCACCTTCGCGGGCTTCGGCGGCTGCGAGCAGGGTGAGTTCTTCCTGGGCTAGGCGTTCGAGTTCAGCCTGTTCGCGTTCGGCCTCAGTGATCTCATCCTCGGTTACGGCACGAGCGATGAGCGGAGGCGCGGCCGCTACGGCGGCTCCGGCCAGCGCGGCGCGCAGGAAACCACGGCGCGATGCGATGCGCAGGCCGGGCACATTGAAGAGCGCGGCGTCGCAGCGTCCGGCGCACTGGCAGCCGGGGCCGTGATTGTGCGCTGTGGTATTTAGAGGTTGATCGGGCGCGGTCAGAGGGTCGGCTCCTGCGGCCGCAGATCAGTACCCAACGAGTGTGCCACGGAAAACCGGGCACCTTGCCCACCTAACGCGAATGTTCCCTGCGCGAATGGCCGTCTCGCGACCTCACGGGAGGGTCAGAAGCATCCGATCTGGAAGCGCAGGAAAGGGCTCGGTGGGCAGGGCCTGGTACCAGTAGGCGACGGAGCAGATGTCGTCCTGACGGGCCATGAAGAGCTTGCCCTTGCCGTCAAAGTCCTGGTCGGGGTGGAAGCCGAGGTCCTGGATGGTGACGCGGAGGTCGCGCTGGAACCGGATCGGGTCGAGGACGTGGAAGCGGTACATGGCGTGTCGATGCTTGTTGAGCATGTGCCCGTCGGGCTTGATGACCTGGTGCATGCCCAGAAACGGGGTGGTGTAGGTGCGGTATTGGCCGGCCACGCGCCAGTCGTAGGAGCCGCCGACGTAGTCCTCGGTTCCCGTTCCGCAGATGGTCGGAAACTCGTCGTCACCATCGATGAAGAATTTGATTTCGCCTTCGCCCCACCAGCGGTCGTCCAGCACGCCCCAACCGAGGGAGGTGCCGACGTAGTGGCCGCGGCCGCGGATGCCCTCGACGATGGTGTACTCCTCGCCGTAAGGCACGGGGTTGGTTCGCCGGAACTGGGCGTGGAAGTAGGCGGCGTCGTCCGGTACGTCGGTGAGGGTGAAGTTGACCTGGTAGAAGCAGCGCTGGGATTGGGCCGGGTGCTGGTTTTCGAGCGTGATGCGGCAGTGCCGCCGGAACGGCATCTGCCAGAAGCAGTTGAGTCCGCAGCCGGGATTGACGGCGATGGGCAGTGCGGTGACCTGGGCAAAGTGGTCTTTCAGGTCGTCCTCCCTGGTCGCCCAGGGCACGGCAAAGAAGTCGGGTAGCGGGACCTCGACGGCGGGCTGCTCCTGGTCGTCCCAGTACATGCGCAGGATGAGGTTGCGGGAGACCGAGCCGGTGATCCAGATGCTCTGAATGGCGCCGGGACCCTGGATGTCGGCCATTTCCAGGGTCTCGCCCGGGTCTATCGAGACGGCGGGACGGCACTTCCAGCCACGACCCAGGTGACGGGACGGACCGTTGGGGTCGGCTTCGGCCCTAGCGCCGCCGCCGCGTTCGCCGCGGGGGTTCTCAGCGGAGATGGAGCGGGATTGGGCCGAGGACAGGCGCGAGAGGTTGCCGAGGTGGAGGTTGAGGCCGTTGAAGGCGGGCATGGTCGGGGTTCCCGATAGGGCCGCTGACGAAACCCATTGTGTGGCTGCGACTCCCCCGACGCGACCACGAGCTGTCGTAGGCGGTTCCGAGACCGCGTTATTCAGAGTTCAGGGTGAAAGTCTGAATAACGGGAGACCTTATTCAGAGTTGCGGAATAGCCAGCCAGTTCCGGGCACGCTCCTCGCGACATCCACAGCGGCCGCGTGACCTCGCGACTCCCACGTCGTGCGCGAGAATGCGTCCAGCGCTTCACTAGAAACCGAGGGAGCCGCTCCCATGCCCAGCCGTGAGCGTCCGAACGTCATCGTGATAGTTAGCGACACATATCGGCCGGACCATATTGCGGCAAATGGGCATCCGGACGTGGTTACGCCGGAGTTGGACGACTGGCTGGGGCGCAGCGTGACGTTTGCGCAGGCGACGGTATCGAGTTTTCCGACGATTCCAATGCGGACGGACTGGTTTACGGGGCGCTTCGGGCATCCGCGGCACGGCTGGCGGAACCTGGATCCGAAGGCGGTGACGCTGCCGGAGGTGCTGGGGGCGAACGGGTACCGCACTCAGCTGATCGCGGATACCACGCACCTGATGAACTCGCATTTCTTTCATCGATTCGATCGCCATCACTTCAACCGGGGGCATGAGGGCGACGGCAAGTTCTTGCGGCTGAACGATCCGATTGAGCACGTGGTGGAGGATCCGCGCAAGACGCGGGTTGAGTTCGGGAACCACGCCTACACGCCGGTGCTGCCCGACATCCACGCGCATACGAACTACTGGCGGCGCTACGAGGACCAGTCGCAGCCGATGCGGATGGCGGACGACGTGTGCCGGTTCCTAGAGGACTGCTACGCGAGTCCGCAGCCGTTCATGCTGTGGGTGGACTGCTTTGACGTGCACGAGCCGTGGTTTCCGCCGCGGTACCTGCTGGATCTCTACGATTCGACATACGACGGGCCGCCGATTGCGCAGCCGAATTACCGAGAGGCGAGCGTGTATACGCCGGCGGAACTGCAGAACATGCAGGCCAGGTACAAGGCGATGTGCACGCTGCTGAGCAAGGCGGTGGGGCGGATGCTGCGGACGGTGGAGGACGCCGGGCTACTGGACAACTCGATCGTCGTCTTTATGTCAGACCACGGGATGTACCTGGGGGAGCGGGGCCGCACGGGCAAGTCGGGCATCCAGGCCGACGCTCGGAGCGTGTTCCCGTTCCACTGCGAGATCAATGCCATCTGCTGGTCAATGCACGTACCGGCGTCGTTAGGCCGCACCACGGTGGCGCCCGGATCGCGGCTGGCGGGCCTGGTGCAGGCGCCGGACCTGGTGCCGACGGTGCTGGAGTTGTGCGACATCCCGGTGCCGGGCGAATTGGACGCGGAGGGCGCCAGCCTGGTTTCGCTGTTGGAAGGGGATTCAGATGGACCACGTTCGCTGGCAATCACCGCGACGACCACAGACATCGGCGGCGGCTGGGTGCATACGCGAGCGCCTGCGGTGACGGATGGGGAATGGAAGCTGCTGGTGGATGAAGGCGACGGAGACGGCGGACCGGGGCTGTATCGGGTCGCCGACGATCCCCGTGAGTCGGAGAATCTGATCGACAGCCACCGGGAGGAAGCGCGGCGCATACATGCCGCGATGCTTGAGTGGCTGGCCGCGCACGATGCGACGGCGGGGACGCTGGAGCGCTTGAGCGCCGATCGGATTGGGCTGGGCCGAGGCTAGCCAGGATTAGCCACAGCGGTTGGACGCGTGTCGGCGGGCGGCCGCCCTGCGGGGCAGAATGATTGGTGTCTTCGAAGAGCCCACAATCATCCGTGAGGATTGACGCATGCACGCGCTGATTACCGGGGGCGCCGGGAGTATTGGGTCGCGGCTGGCTGCGGCGCTGATCGAGCGGGGCGACCGGGTGACAGTGGTGGACGTGCGGGCGGATCCGGTGGCGCCGTCGGCGGCGTTCGAGCGCGCGGACGTGCGGGTTGGCGAGACGCAGGCTCCCGGCCTTATTGACGGCATCGTCGCCGAGACCCGACCCGACGCCGTTTACCACCTGGCCTCGCTTCTTTCGGGAAGCTCGGAGACAGACTCAGAGCTGGCCTGGCGGGTGAATCTCGACGGCATTCGCCACGTGCTGGAGGCCGCGCGGATTCATGGCGTGGGGCGGGTGCTGTTTCCCAGTTCCGTGGCCACGTTTGGGTTGGGCGTGGGCGACACGGTGACCGACGACAGCCCGCAATGGCCCGCGGGCCTGTACGGCGTGACGAAGGTGCTGGGGGAGCGGCTGGGGGTGTACTACTACCAGCGGTTTGGCGTGGACTTTCGGTGTGTGCGGCTGTCGGCGATGGTGGCGCCGACAGCGCCGGCGGCGGGCGCGGCCAGCGCGTTTGTGTGCGAGCTCTACATCGGGGCGGTGCGCGAGGGCGGATACACCTTCAAGGTCTATCCCCACAGCCGCATCCCGCTGGTGTGGGTGGACGACGTGGTGGGGGCGATACTGCAACTGCACGACGCACCGGCCAGCGCCTTGAGTCGCCGGGTCTACCAGGTGATGGGCTCCAACCCGACGGTCCAGGAAATGGCCGACGCGGTGAAAAGGCGGATGCCGGACATTCGACTGACGTTCGAGCCGGATCCCGTGCCCGCGGGCGTAGTGGACAGTTGGGCCTCCAGCATGGACGACACGAGCGCCCGCGCCGACTGGGGCTGGGCACCCAGGTTCGATCTGGAGGGGATGACGGACGCGGTGCTGGCGGAGTTGCAGTCCGGACAGTCAGCCAGCTAGCGCCGCCATCACCCCAGATTCCTCAGCCGAGGACTGGTCGCCGTCAGCCGATGGGTTGGAACTTGTAGAGAGCGTCGTCGCGCTGGACTTCGCCCATGTAGATGGCGCCTTCGGGGTCGACCCAGATGCCGTGGGGGGCGCTGAAGGTTGCGCCGCCGTCGCCGGGATCTTCCCAGGAGGTGATGATCCGGCCGGTCAGGTCGAGGATCGAGACTCGACCGCCGACTTCGGCCAGGTAGATGACGCCGGCGTCTTCGTCCACGAAAAAGTCGGAAGGCTGGCGGTAGCCGGTCCATTGGTCGATGTAGACGCCGTCGGGATCGAAGATCTGGATGCGGTGGTTCTCGCGGTCAGCGACCAGGATGCGGTCATCGCTGAGGGCCCAGATGCCATGCGGCAGGTCAAACTGGCCGGGACCGGTGCCCGGTTCGCCCCAGCTGTTAAGCAACTGACCGCTGGGCGCGAAGCGGTGGCAGCGGGTGTCGCCATAGCCATCGGAGACGTAGATGGAGCCGTCGGCGCCGAGGTGAGTGTTGGTGGGGTGATTGAAGAGGCCGCCGTCGGCGCTGGTGAAGTTGGGGTAGCCGATGCGGCGGACGACCTGACCTTCGGTCGTGGTGACCCAGACGACGTGGGCGTAGCGGTCGGTGAGCCAGAGGTGTTCGTCAGCATCCACAAAGACGCCGTGGGCGTGGTTGAGGAGGTCGTCGCCCCAGGTATCGACGACGCGGCCGCCGGCATCGAAGACGACCATGGGGTGGGTACCGCGACAGAAGCAGTAGACGCGGCCCTTGCTGTCCAGGCCCACGCTGCCAATCCAGCCAAGGTAGATGTCCGCCGGCAGCTGCGGCCACCCCTGCACGCGCTCGTAGCGATGCGATCCACTTCCTACGGGCATCGGGCAATCCTTCCGCACGAACCTGTTACGTGCCCATCGTAGTCGGCGACGGCGTGGTGCGCTTGTGGGGGGTTTATCACGGACGCAGGTGAAAGCCGCCGCCTAGACTCGCGGTCATGGCGAGCTTGACGACCAGCGGCGTTCCGGTCCGGGCCACCGGCCTGTGGAAGCGGTTTGGGGCGCTGGACGTGGTGCGGGATGTCTCGCTGGAGATCGCGCAGGGCGAGGTGGTGGGCTTTGTGGGGCCCAACGGCGCGGGCAAGAGCACCACGATTCGGATGATGCTGGACATCTTTGCGCCGGACCGCGGCACGGTGGAGGTGTTTGGCGCGCCGATCGATGACGCGGCGCGGCGGCGCATCGGCTATCTGCCGGAAGAGCGAGGACTGTATCCGGGTCTGCGCATCCCGCCGATCCTGAAGTACATGGCGGAGTTGAAGGGGATACCGACCCAGGAAGCGCCGGGGCT
Organism: Chloroflexota bacterium; assembly: GCA_026707185.1. Next base: position 110 of record JAPOXI010000075.1, on the reverse strand, counting down.
GGCGGATGCGGCGCTGGAGCGGTTGGGCCTGACGGAACACCGACCCAAGAAAGTTGGCGAACTGAGCCGCGGGCTGCGGCAGTTGCTGCAGTTTGCGGCGACGATTCAGC
>JAPOXI010000017.1 GCA_026707185.1 Chloroflexota bacterium | reverse complement strand
GCGTCGAACGGTTCGTGCGGGTCCCACATGTCGATGTAGAGGTAGAAGTCCTGGTGAGCCGCGTTGCGTTCCAGCCAGTCCATGGACTCCAGAATCGACTTGCCGGCCATCCATTCGGCCTCGTGGCGACGGTCCAGCACGTTCCGCAGGTAGGCGCGCACACCGAGGTGGTTCTTGTGCTTATGCGGAGCGCACGGTAGCCAGAGTTGCCCGGGATCAGTGCGCCAACTGTCACCATGCTGGCCACGCACCCGTTCCCAGCCCATGAAACCTCGCTGGAAGTTGTAGCCGGCGGCCGTAAGCCCAGGGGTGTCGTGAATCAGCATGGTCGGGTGGCCAGCCGAGTTCAGGATTTCGGCCAGCGTCAGGTCTTCTCGCTCCAGCGGCTGCCAGGGTCGAGTGGGAAACCCGAAGCGGCCGGTCCAGAGGTCGTAGCGGGTGGGGATGGTCGGATATGAGCCGGCATAGAAACGGTCGAACCTCACGGACTGGCGGGCGAGATCGTCCAGGTTCGGGGTATGGATGCGCCCGTGTCCGGTGCCCGGATTGGACCATGGCGCTTCCAGCCCGTAGGCCCCGACGTGGTCGCGTCGAAACGTGTCGTTCATGATCGTAATCACGTTCATTGCGACCTCTCCTCCTGGCCACGAATGGCCTCGCGGCGCGGGGTGGTGTGCAGGTAGACCAAGCGCTTACTTCTTTGCGCCGGATTCCTGATCGGCGACTTTGGCTTGATATTGCTCCTGGAGTTTCATCAAGTCTTCGTGGGTGGCGGTCTTCCCACCGCCGCCGGCCCTTGCGCCCCGGACTTCATTGATCGCCCGGTCGCCGCTGATCTTGTAGTCAAAGTCACCGCCGCAGCCCGCGAGGAGCGCGCCGGCCAGCGCGGCCAGAAGCGATACACGTCCAATCAGGGCGCCACTGCGGCTTGGCTTTCCGTTCCCAAACATGGCCGCCTGCCCCCCATTCGCTCTACTTCTTGCCGGCCTCCGCCTCAAGCTTAGCTTTGTACTGCTCCTGGATGCTCATCAGGTTCTCGTGCGACGTCGTCGATGCGCCGCTGAATTGACCGGTATTGGCGCGAGTCTCTCCCTGAATACGGTCGCCGCTGGTCTTGTACTCGAAGTCGCCACCGCAAGCTGCCAGGAGCACGGCCGCCAATGCGGCCAGGACCATCCGACGAAGCGAGCGTATCCGCGAGCCTCGGACCATCCCACGTAACCGCATGTCCACTGGGTCTCCTCCGGACTATTTCTTGCTGGACTCGGCTTCGACCTTTGCCTTGTATCGCTCCTGGAGCTTCAGCACATCCTCGTGAGAGCTCGTGGACATGCTTCCAAAGTCCCCAGTTCCCGTGCGCGATTCGTTCGCGGGGCGCTCACCGCTGATCTTGTAATCGAAATCTCCTCCGCAACTCGCGGCGAGCGCGGCAATCACGGCCGCCGCAAGCACTGCCCCAACCCTACGAAGCTTGCGGCGGAAGTACGTCTGCAACTGGCGCAGCGTCACAATGGCACCCCTTCCTCCTACGGCTTCCCACTCTCGGCCTTCAGTTTGGCCTGGTACTGCTCCTGGATGCTCTTCATTTTCTCGTCGGACGCGGTGGACGCTCCGCCCAGGCCGGCGGCATCGGGGTTGTTGAACTCGCTGGGCCCAACATTTCCCTCGCTCGTGCGGTCACCGCTGGTCTTGAATTCGAAATCCCCGCCGCAGCCCACCAGCAACGCGGCGCCGATAAGAGCCAGAAGGGGCACGCAGCGAAGCCAACGCCAGATGCGGTGCCACGTGTCTGATTGGTGCATTACCCATCGGCCCCCTTTAGCCGACCTATTTCTGTCCACTCTCGGCCTTCACCTTGGCCTGGTACTGCTCCTGGATGCTCATCAGATTTTCGTGAGAGGTTGTCGAGGCGCCATCCCAGTCGGCGATTCCGGCGCGGTTCCCGCCGTCGATTCGATCGCCGCTCGTCTTGTACTCGAAGTCGCCGCCACATGCCGTCAGCACGGCAGCGACCACCCCCGCGGCCACCGTTAGGCCTCGGCGCTTGATGGAGCAACTGACACGCATCAATCCTACCTGCGGCTCACGGCTACTTGCTCCGGCTCGATGCCAGGCCACGTCTGGTCCCCGCGAGACATTAATCACGTTACAGCATTCGGGCGCTGTATTGGCGCGGCCGACCAAACCGACTAGGCCGTTCGCCCCCAGCGCTCGATGCGTTCGTTCAACAAGTCGATGTCCTGCGCCAGGATGCGGTCACCCTCGGTTACGGCCTTCTCGATGGCCTCTTCCACCGATGCGTCGCCGGTCATAGCCGTGTGAGCAATCCCGCGCCAGGCCAACCACTCGATCTGGTTGGGGTGGTAGCCCTGCCAGGTCCGGAAGTCGCCTCGGACAAACGAGACCAGCAGGTCTTGCCGCTCCGGCGGCGCGGCCAAATTCTCCGGCGACTCCAGCGCGTCCCACCGGCAGGGCAGGAAGCCGCGGTCGGTCGCCGCCCGCGCCTGCATCTCGGGGCCCGCCATCCAGACCAGGAAATCCACGACCGGCTCAACCACGCCCTGTCGGGCCGCCGAGTCAATGACGTAGTGCCCCTGGTTGGTGCGATGCACGGCCACCGTGCCGGTGACGTCACCCTTTGGCTGCGGCGCCAGCGACCATCGGAAACGGTCGCTGATGCCCCCGATTAGGAAGCCTTTCGCGTCGCCGCGGCGCAACTCGGCCCCGACCTTACCGGCCGTAAAGAGGTCGCCAAACTCACCCGCCAACTCGCGCTGCGCCTCGGTCGGGGGCGAGACCTGGTGCTTGTGAATGAGGTCGACCCCGAACTTGAAGCCCTGATCGCCACCATCGTCAAATTGACTGGTGTGCGTGCCGTCAGGCGAGATGTACTGCTTGCCGCCGAAGCCCCAGCCAATCGGCGTCCAGAAGTGGATGTCGCCACCACCTGAGATTCGGGTACCCCAGTTTCCGTTGTCCGCGTCGGTGGACTGCTTGGCCGCCTCGAGCCACTCGTTGCTGTACGTCCAATCGGCCGACGGCTCCGGAACACCGTACTGGTCATACAGATCAATGTTGTAGTAGTGGCCGCTCACGTTGCCCTGGTACGGCAACCCGAACGCGTGACCCTGGAACGAATCGACGAACGGGTGATCAAGGTCATAGTTGATCGTGTAAGAGTCCGGCTCGAAGATCAGGTCATCCCCGTTGAAGGTGGGGTGGCGGTCCAGCACGTCGTTGATCTGGACAAACGAGTCTTGATGGGCGCCGAAGAAGTTCCAACTCAACAACGCCGCAGCCGGGGCGCTGCCCGCCGCGATGCGAATCGCGAACGTCTCGAAAAACAGGTCCTCCTGCGGTGTGAACTTGATCCTGATATCGGGCCGTGCCTGCGCGAAGTTGGCGAGCGCCCAGGTGGTGGACTTTCCGCGCACGCCAGAGACGTGGTCGCTGATGAACTCGAACTCCACCGTCTCTGCCTGAGGCGCCGCCATCGCCTCTGTCGCCACCTTCTCAGCGGCGACAGGGGCTGCCTGGGTCACTTCCTGTTGAGCTGCTTGCGTGGCGCTCGTCTCGGCGGCCTCGGTCTCGCCACACGCCGCCAGCGCGGCCGCGCCCGCGGCGCCGATTCCAAGTGCCGAAGTCGCTGTCAGGAATCGCCGTCTTGTCAGATTGCGGACCATTGCGCTCCCCTCCCTGTGTGCGCCAGCCCGCATTCGCGGCAGCGCTTCGCGCCAAAAGTATAAAAGCTCAAATGAGGCCATGCCTAATTGCGCTGCAATAGCATTCGGGCGCGGTCTGCAAGACCGCGCCCGAATGCTTGTGCGCCGTACTGGCGCCAATGAGCGAACCGACTAGGCCGTTCGCCCCCAGCGCTCGATGCGCTTGTTCAGCAAGTCCACGTCCTGCCGAAGGATTCGGTCACCTTCGTTCACGGCGCTCTCGATGGCCTCTTCAACCGACGCCTCGCCGGTCATGGCCAAGTGGGCGCGGCCGCGCCAGGCCAACCACTCGCGCTGGTTCGGGTGATAACCCTGCCAGGTGCGGAATTCGCCGCGCACGAATGAGACCAGCAAGTCTTGCCGCTCAGGCGGCGCCGCCAGGTTCTCGGGCGACTCCAACGCATCCCAGCGGCAGGGGAGGAAGCCACGGTCCGTGGCCGCCCGCGCCTGCATCTCGGGGCCCGCCATCCAGACCAGGAAATCCACGACCGGCTCAACCACGCCCTGGCGTCGCGCCGAGTCGATCACGTAGTGCCCCTGGTTGGTGCGATGCACGGCCACGGTGCCGGTCACGTCACCCTTCGGCTGCGGCGCCAGCGCCCAGCGGAAGCGGTCACCGATGCTGATCACGGCATTGCCCTTGGCGTCGCCGCGTCGCAATTCGGCGCCGATCTTGCCGGCCGAGAAGGCGTCGCCGAACTCACCCGCCAACTCGCGCTGCGCGTCCGTCGCCGGCGAGACGCCGTGCCTGTGGATGAGGTCTACCGCGAACTGGAAGCCCCGGTCCCCACCGTTGTCAAAGTGCTCCGTGTGGGTGCCGTCCGACGAGATGAACTGCTTGGCGCCGAAGCCCCAGCTAATCGGCGTCCAGTAGTGGATGTCGCCGCCGCCGCCGATCCGGGTTCCGTAGATTTCGTTGTCCGGGTCGGTTGCCTGCTTGGCCGCGTCCAGCCACTCGTTGCTGTACGTCCAGTCAGCCGACGGCTCGGGCACGCCGTACTGGTCGTAGAGGTCGATGTTGTAATAGTGGCCGCTGACATTGCCCTGGTACGGCAGACCGAAGGCGTGCCCCTGGAACGAGTCCACAAACGGCCAGGTCGTGTCGTAGTTGATCGTGTAGGAGTCCGGCTCGTAAATGAGGTCGGCCCCATCGAAGTCCGGGTGGCGGTCCAGCACGTCGTTGATCTGGACAAACGAGTCCTGGTGGGATCCAAAGAATCCCCAACTCAACAACGCCGTGGCCGGGGCGCTCCCCGCCGCGATACGAATGCCAAACGAGTCGTCAAAGCCCCCGCCCTGCGGCGTGAACTTGATCTTGATGTCGGGCCGTTCCGCCTGGAAGTTGGCCAGGGCCCAGGTGGTGGACTTACCGCGGACACCCGAGACGTGGTCGCTGACGAACTCAAACTCCACCGTCTTCGGCTGAGGCGCCGCCATCGCCTGCGTCACGACCTTCTGGACGACGACCTCGACTTCCTTGGTCACCTCTTTGATGACCGTCTCTTCAACCACTTGCGTCACGATCTTCTCGACCACCTGCGTCTCACCACAGGCGGCCAGCGTGGCCGCGCCGGCGACGCCGACTCCAAGCGCCGAACTCGCCTTGAGGAATCGCCGTCGTGTCAGATCTCGAGCCATCTGCCTCATCCTTCCCTCGGTACGCCAACCCGCCAAGGCGGGATCAACGCCGCAGTCTATACCAATGCGGCATCTCCGCCCACCCTCGCCCCGACCAGCGGCGGCGAGAACTGAGAACGGCCACCCTCGGTGAGCCGAAGCTCCCTGAGAGTTTGCCGGGCAGCGCTGGCCGGCGAGAAATCATCCGGCATCAGGACGCCGCCGGTAGCTGTTTTCGGGCTTGCTCATCAAGATAGGGCTCGACGGCGGCGCGCACGTTCGGCGCAATCTCGCCAACATCGGAAATGCCAACGATGCACGTCGAAACCTCGGGATGACCCAGCACGTACTTGATTGCGGTGTCGGTTAGGGGCTCGTCGCGCATGTCGGCCAGAGCCTCCAGCCGCTCAGCCACGGCCGCATCGGCCGCGACCCGTTCCGGATCATGAAAGTGCCGCCAGTCACCGGCATACAACGCGCGGCGCTGCTCCGGAGTCAGAATCAGGTTTCCGCTAGCAAACGGACTTCGCGCCAGGACTCCGGCGCCCGCGACGGCGGCAGCGGGGAATAGCTCGTCCGCGGCTTGCGGACTGGCCGCGTTGAAGGGCGTCTCGACCACCTGCACACCCCAGCGCCTCACGGCTTCGGCCGCAACCGCCGGACTCGAAGAAACGCCCCAGGCCCGGACTTCGCCACGGTCCTGAAGACGTCGAAGCTCCGCAAACGGTTCCTCCCGCATCACAGCTTCCATCGGCGGGTCGTGGAGCAGGTAGACGTCGATGTAGTCGGTCTGAAGGCGCTGTCGCGAGAGCTCGCAGGCCCGCCGGATCGAGGTTGCTCGGTAGTCCTGCGGCTGCTCGTCAAGCAGCATCTGAGCGCCATCGACGCCGGGCAGGTACCCCGTCTTTGTGATTAAGGTGACCTCATCGCGACGGTCGCGCAAGGCGTGACCCAGGATTACCTCGCTACGGCCGTTGCCGTAGGCCTCAGCTGTGTCGAATGCCGTGATTCCGGCGTCGGCCACAGCCCGCACCAGGTCCACCGCCTCAGGCGCGGGCATCGGTCCCCAGGCTAGACCTCCGATTTCCCAGCACCCCATCGTCAATGCGCTGACGTGCATGCCTGTCGTACCGAGCGGACGGTTAGTCATGACGAGCTCCCTTCACATTCATGCGACGAAGCGCTCCACCCAGCGTATGAGGTCATTGGCGACGGACTGCCAACTAGACTCGAGGTTCAGCATATGCCCGCGCCCGTGATAGAAGGTCGGGACGACGCGATAGCGCGCGGCCAGTCGGCGGGTAACCCAGGGGACGATCACCGGATCCTCGTCTCCTGCACCGACGAAGACCGGGCATCGAATCTCGGAAGCCCTGACGATCGGAGGCCAGAATGCGATCTGCCTGGCAAGGCGGCGGGGCTCGGGAATCCGACGGGCGGTGAGTTTGGCCCGCTGTCCAGGGGTTAGACGCTCGAGAAAGGCGTCATCGGCAAACGGGTACATCGGACTGGAGTCAAATGGGTGCCCAAAGAAGTTGCGAATGCCTGGCATGAGTAAGGAGAGCCGCGGGATGACGGGAATCCCAAACGGCGGAGCGCTCGACAGCAGGACCAGGCCAGACGGATCGGTCGATGCGGCAGCGATTTGGGCGAGGAGGCCGCCCATGCTTTGCCCAACGAGCACCGGGCCGTCCAGTTCGCGGACCACCGCCGCCACGTCCTCGGCGTATTCTCGAAGGCCCAGACCTTCGAGCTGCCGAGGATCGGATTCCGGCTGGTGATGCCTTAGCCATATGGCATAAGTCTCGTAGCCTTGCGACGCCAGAAACGCACCGAATTCACTCCAGACGTGCGCGCCAACCCATATTCCGTGAACGGCCAAGAGCGTCTGTGGCGCCTTGAGATCAGTCGTCGGCCAGTGAAGCGCCTGGAGCGGACCAATCTTGACGGTGCGCATCTGATATATGGTACGCAGCGCTTCAATGCTGTAGCCCGTTGCCGCGGCGCATGCCGCGCCGTGGCCGCTGGACACTGATGGCTAGAGCGAATTGACCGGCCTGCCGCCAATTCTTCATGTCCAGGACGTCACCAAGGACTTTGGCGGCGTTCGTGCGGTGGATCGCTGCAGTCTGACGGTCATGCCTGGGACAATCACGGGACTGATCGGACCGAACGGGGCCGGCAAGACCACGCTCTTCAATCTCGTGGCGGGTGCGCTCGCACCGACCGGCGGCGAGATCATTTTCGACGGGCGCCACATCACCGGCCTGCGACCCCACCAGACGTTCGCACGTGGCCTGATGCGGACCTTTCAGATTCCCAGGGAACTGCGCCGCATGACGGTCCTGGAGAATCTGATGCTCGTGCCGGCGCGGCAGTCCGGCGAGCGTCTCTGGGCTGCCTGGCTCACCCCCTGGACGGTCGCGCGCGAGGAGCATCGGATTCAGGCCCAAGCACTCGATGTTCTGGAACTCGTCAATCTAGCGGATCTGGCAAATGAGCTGGCCGGGAATCTCTCGGGGGGACAGAAGAAGTTGTTGGAATTGGCGCGGACCCTTATGGCCAAGCCCAAGATGGTGCTTCTTGACGAGCCGGGCGCCGGAATCAACCGAACGTTGCTCAGGGATCTTTCCGCCAACATCGTGCGGGCCAGCGTCGAGCGAGATGTGACGTTCTTCATAATCGAACACGACATGCGCTTTGTCATGACGATGTGCGACCCGGTGATCGTGATGGCCAATGGATCCGTGATTGCGGAGGGTCCACCACCAGAAGTCCAGCGCGATCCGGTGGTCTTGGAGGCTTACCTGGGCGGTCGACGCGATGGCCCTGCTTGAGGCATTCGATGTCGTCGCCGGATACGGCGAGACCGAAATCCTGCACGGCGTGTCGATCGCGGTGAACCCAGGCGAAGTCGTGACGATTATCGGACCCAACGGCTGCGGCAAATCGACGCTCATGAAGGCGATCGTTGGTCTGGTGCGCGTTCGTTCCGGCTGTGTCCACTTTCGCGGCGTCGACATTTCGGAGCACGATCCGGAGCAGACCGTGCGCAGCGGGCTGTGCTATGTGCCGCAGTCGGACAACGTCTTTCCATCCATGACCATTCGCGAGAACCTCGAAATGGGCGCCTTCGTGCGGCGTGACGACTATCGCGACCGGATTCACGAGATGTTCCAGCTTTTTCCAGACCTTCAGCCCAGCGCGCGACGTAAAGCTGGCAGTCTCTCGGGCGGCCAGCGCCAGATGCTGGCGATTGCCCGTGCGCTCATGCTGGATCCGGTGCTCCTGCTCTTGGATGAACCGTCAGCCGGTCTTGCGCCCGCCCTGGTTCAGTCCGTCTTCGAACGCATCAGGGACATCAACGCAACAGGTGTATCGATCCTGCTGGTGGAGCAGAACGCCCGGGAATCATTGCGAATGTCCGACCGCGGCTACGTGCTCTCCGGCGGATCCAATCAGCTCGAGGACAGTGGCCCGGCGCTTCTGAGCAACCCCGACGTGGGACGCCTGTATCTCGGCGGATAGGACAAGACTCGTGCGCCGCGTGTTCTCCCACACACAGCAATCGGCGGGTGGACTGCGCAATCCCCTGCGTCGACTCGGCCCGGCGCTGTCGGCCGGCCGGGTATCCGTCCTCATCGTGGCCGGAATGGTGGTTGCCGGCCTCTTGCCATTCATGAAGCTGGGGCTTGTCGTGAATGGGCTCATCTTTGGATCCGTGATCGCACTCGGGGCCATTGGGCTGACCCTGGTCTACGGGATCTTGAAGCTCGGCAACTTCGCACACGGCGACTACATGGCTCTTGGCGCCTACATTGCCTTCTTCGTCGTCGACGGTGTGTTGCCACGAGTCGGTATTGAGGGAGCCGGCCTTGGGCCCTTTACGTTCGGCGTTCCGGTCCTGGTCGCGCTGCCACTCGCAGCCCTCGTGGTAGCGCTGGGTGCCATCGCTCTCGATGGACTGATCTACGGCCGCCTGCGGGACCGCGGTGCTGGCACGGCAATTCTCATGATGGCCTCGCTCGGCGTAGCCATTGCCATTCGTGGTTTGATCCAACTGATCTGGACAGGCGACACACAGCACTACCCGAGGGAGTCGCGACAGGTCTATCACTTGCCAATGGACGTTCGCATTCCTCCGGACGGCATCTTTGTAGCGGTCGTCGCCGTTGTCCTGGTATTAGGGCTCTACGCGCTGCTCAACCACACGAAAATGGGCAAGGCCATGCGGGCGACTTCGGATAATCCTTCCCTGGCGCTGGTGTCCGGAATCAACACCCGGCACGTTGTCTGGTGGACATGGGGAATAGGCGGAGCGATGGCCGCCGTCGCTGGCGTCCTTTTGGCAGTTGTGCAGGCACAACTGCTGCCGATTATGGGATGGAAGTTCCTGATACCCCTGTTCGCCGCCGTGATTCTGGGCGGAATCGGCAACCCCTATGGCGCACTGGTCGGCGCCCTGATCGTAGGCGTGAGCATGGAGGTGTCCACGCAGTGGATCAACCCCAGCTACAAGCCGGCCGTCGCCTTTGCCATCATGATTGGCGTGCTGCTGGCGAGGCCTCGCGGCATCTTTGGCGACTCACCGTAGGGGAAAGCTAGCGTGGACTTCAGCGGGATTCTCGACTACCTGGTCGGGTTCGCCATCATGGCAATGATCTATGCGATTTTTGCGTTGGGACTCAATGTTCACTGGGGATTCACCGGCCTATTCAATATCGGGATCGCAGGCTTCTTTGCGCTTGGCGCCTACACGGCCGCACTCCTGACCTCGCCGCCGCCGGACCCTGAGCAGTTCGAGGACTTCATCTTCGGCGGCAACCTTGCCCAACTGGGCCTCCTCAACTTGGGCTTTGATCTGTGGTTCTTCGTAGGAATCGCAGCGGCCGCAGTTGTGTGCGGGATCGTTGCCTTGGTCATTGGAACCATCACGCTGCGGCTAAGCGACGACTACTTGTCGATAGCCACGCTCGGAATCGCTGAAAGTGTCCGCTTCTTCTTCTTGAACGAGAAGTGGGCCGCCAACGGCTCGAAAGGGCTCTACCGAATCCCCAAATTCATGGGTGACCTCGTTGCGCCTGAGAGCTACGACTATCTCTACGTCGTCGTCGTGTTCGTCGTCTTGCTAACCCTCTTCGCCGCCGTACAGCGCGCGGTCAGGTCACCATGGGGCCGCGTGCTTCGTGCCATCCGCGAGGATGAAGTCGCGACGGCTGCCAGCGGAAAGAACGTCTTTCACTTCAAGCTTCAGTCGTTCGTGTTCGGCGCCATGATCATGGGTATCGGCGGCGCGCTGTTCGCCCATCACGTTCGATTTCTCTCGCCGCTGACCTTCGATCCGCTACTCGCCACCTTCGTGATCTGGGCAATGCTGATGGTGGGCGGTTCCGGAAACAATCTCGGCGCGATTCTGGGGGCCTTCGTGGTGTGGGGCATTTGGGCGGGTACCCAGTTCCTCCCCGGCATTTTTTCCGATCCGAGCTTTCGCCTCTTCACGATCGGCGTGCTCATTGTCGCCATCATGCTGTTGCGGCCGGGCGGGCTGCTGGGCGAGTGGCGGCGAATTGCTGAGCGTCGCCCAGCCTCGGCGAGCGGCCGGGATCCAGCCGGGCCCGACTAGCCGGGGTCAGATCGCCTGAGTCGCCAGGCTAGCGCGGGACGGTCAAGCTCCCCTGGCCTGCCGACGGCCGCCGGGGATGCATGGGCAAGGGGCGGCCTCGCGGCCGCCCCTTGTGCTTGTGCGGAGGGGTACGAGCTAGGGGAGTTCGAACCTTCCGGTGGACTTGACGGCGTCGCCTTCGACCGTCCAGACCTCGATTGGTCCGGATACGTCGCCGTTTTCGTCAAAGTCCACAGGGCCGGAGGCGCCCTCATAGTTGACGTCCTGGCCGCTGGCAATGAGGCTCAGAGCCTTCTGAATGCCCGCCAACCCGGGGCCGACGACTTCGCCGGGCGGGTTCGCGACGTCGCGTAGCGCGTCGCGGATGGCCACGGAGTCGGTTGTGGTGCCGGCTTTGGCGGCTGCCAGTGCGATCAGCACGACGGCATCGTACGTTTCGGCCAGGTACGGCTCCTGGGGAGCCTCCACGCCGAAAGTCAGGGTGTAGGAGTTGTAGAACGCCTGACGATCGGGGCTGTCAGGAGCTCCCGGCGCGGTGCCCAGCGTGCCGTCAAGCCTGCCACCGCCGATGGCCTGGACCATGTCGTCGGACTTCACACCGTCCACGAACAGGAACGTGTCGGCATAGTCGCCTTCCAGGGCCTCGCGGAGGTAGACCTCTGCCTGTCCCGGATAGCTGACGGTGACCAGGACATCCGGATTGCCCTCAGTAGCCTTCTCGAGTTCGGATGTGAACGTCGGCTGGCTGTCCTCGTGCGGTACCGAATCCGTGACCGTTCCGCCCAGTTCCGTAAACGTTTGGGTGAATCGTTCGGCCAGGCCCTGCCCGTAGGCGTTGTTGATGTACATGATCCCGGCGCTCTTGTAGCCCTGCTCCCAGGCCAGCCGGCCGAGGACTACGCCTTGCGCCGCGTCCGAAACGGTAGTCCGGAAGAGGAAATCGTCGTCTTCAAGAGCGGTAATGCTGGGCGCCGTGGACGAGTGCGAGATCTGAAGCGTCTGGTTCGGAGCGGTTACCGAGGTGGCCACCGGGATTGTCACGCCGCTGGCCAATGCGCCGACGATGGCCGCCACGCTCTCCACATCCACCAGCGCACGGGCCGCGTCAACGCCCTGCACGGGGTTCACGCCCGTGTCGCGGTTGATGATGACCACGGACCCGCCCTGGATCCCGCCGGCACGGTTGATGTGGCTGGCGGCCAAATCTGCCGCATTGCCGTGGGAAACGCCGAAGTATGACAGCGAACCAGTTAGCGCGTTTAGGTGTCCGATGACCAGCGGCGGCAGCATCTGGGCTTCCTGCATGACCTCGACGGTAACCTGCCGGACTACCTCGACCGGCTTTTCGACCTCGACAACGCGGACGACTTCCTGGACGACTGGCTTTTCGACTTCGACCGTCACCAGTTTCTCGACTTCGACCGTGACTTGCCGCTCAACCTCGACGGTCCTGACGACTTCGCTGGGAGCGCTGTCGCTCTCGCCGCATGCGGCCAAGACGAAGGCAAATACGGCGATCAGCACGAACGCGATTCTGAAACCTCTAAACATCAACTTCTCCTCCCACGGCCGGTGCAGCCGTGTGAATGACTGAAGGCGCCGGAAGTCCACAGCCGGCTGGGCCAAATCTACTGCGCGAGTGACGGGCGCGCCTAGCGATCATGCGTGTGCTGAGACTGCTGCCGCAGCTTCTGCAGCGGCGGCCAGGACGTCCGTCGCCTCTTCGATGTCGGCGTCGCTGATCTGATGGTGGGTGACCAACCGGAACATGTCTCCGCGAGCGCCGCCGACGCCGACGCCGTGCTTGGCGGCCTCGGCGACGAAGACATCCAGGTCGAGCCCGTCGGGATCCCAGGTCACGAAGATGAGGTTGGTGTAAACGGGTGAAACCAGACGTAGGCCGGGCAAGTCGTCGATGACGTCGCCAAGCTGCCTGGCGCGGCGGTGATCGTCGGAGAGCCGCCCGGGTCCGTCGCGCAGAGCGATGAGGCCGGCGGCGGCCATTACGCCGGCCTGCCGCATGCCGCCGCCGACAAGCTGGCGAGTTCGGCGGGCGCGATCAATCAGGTCGCTGGAGCCCACGATCATCGATCCGAAGGGGGCGCCGAGGCCCTTGGATAGGCAGAATTGGACGGTGTCCGCACCGTCAGCCAAATCGGATACCGGAAGGTCGAGGGCCGCGGCGGCGTTGAAGATGCGGGCGCCGTCAATGTGGATCCGAAGGCCGTGACGGCCGGCCAGGTCGGCGAGCTCGCGCATGACCTGGGGACCCCAGGCCACGCCGCCGCGCCGGTTGTGGGTGTTCTCGGTCCAGATGATGGCCGGGTTGAGGGAGTGGGTGGTGACGGGGCCGATGTGCGGCTCGATGTCCGCTGGCGTGAGCCAGCCGGGCGTCTGGATCGGAATGACGCTGCATCCGGCCAATGCCGCAAAGCCACCGGCTTCGGCCAGGGTCACATGCGATTCGGGATCGACCAGCAGTGTGTCGCCGCGGCGCGAGAGGGTAAGCAAGCTGACCAGGTTGCCCATGGTGCCGCTGGTCACAAACAAGGCGGCGTCCTTGCCGACGATCTCGGCGGCGAGGTCTTCCAGCTCGCGGACAGTGGGGTCCTCCCCGCCGAGATCGTCGCCTACCACGGCCTGGGCCATGGCCGCGCGCATCTCCTTGGTGGGTGTGGTCTGAGTGTCGCTACGAAGTTCGATGCGAAACGGCGGCACGATGGCCTCCGGCCGGGACTGGCGAATACCGGCCATTCTAGTGGCCCGGCTTCCAGGCCACGGTGAAATGGCGTCGATCGGCCCCATTGACCACTGGGGAGGTGCATGCCACCATCAACGGGAGGCCGTGCTAGGTGGGGAGCTAGCGGTGCCCTTGAGCCGCAATCCGCTATAGCGGGCTGAATCCCCGCCTGAGGGCCGTCCGTAACGTGTCTGCCGCCGAAGCTCGGTAGTGAACGCCGGGCCTCGTGCGACGAAGGCCTTCCAACCCCGTCAGGTCCGAGAGGAAGCAGCGGTACGAAGTCCCCTTCGGGCGCCGCGAGTCCACCTGGCCGGAGCCGCGGCCCGACGGTAAGGCGTTGTTGGGCGATTCGACGGCGGGTGCGCGGCCTCTATCTCTATCATGACGCACACGTCAGGCTGGGAGGCTCCCGTGGCTGCGTCGCGTCCGCCGTCGTTTCAGGCCCTCTACAACCGCTACCGCCCGCAGCGGTTCGATGCGTTGATTGGCCAGGAGCACGTAGTTCGGACGCTCCAGAACGCCCTGGTCCACAACCGGCTCAGTCACGCCTATTTGTTCTCGGGCGAGCGGGGCACCGGCAAAACCACTGCCGCTCGGTTGTTGGCCAAGGCGGTTAACTGCCTGGAAGGCATCCAGGCAGAAACGTGCGGGCGCTGTGATCACTGCCAGGCCATAGCCAAGGGGTCCTTTCTGGATCTAATCGAAATGGACGCGGCCTCCCACCGCGGAATTGATGACATCCGAGAGATTCGCGAACTTACGCAGTTCGCGCCGGGAGCGGGGCGTTATCGGGTCTACATCATCGACGAGGTCCACCAACTGTCGGCGCCGGCGAAAGACGCGCTGCTGAAGACGCTCGAGGAACCCCCACCTCAGACACTGTTCGTGCTTGCGACGACGGAGCCGCATCGGGTGCCGGCGACGATCAGGTCGCGGACGCAACACTTGACGTTTCGCCGCATTGGGGTGCTGGAGCTGACGACTCAACTTCGCAGCATTGCGGAGACGGAGGGCGCCCGGATCCAGGAGGCGGCGCTGCATACGCTGGCTCGCAATGCGGGAGGCAGCGCGCGGGACGCGGTGAGCCTGCTGGACCAGGCTCTGGCGTATAGCGATAACGACGCCACCTCAGACGCCGTGAATTCGATGCTGGGGCTGACGGGGCGCGACGCGGTGATTCAGCTGCTTGGCCACCTGATGGACGGGGATGCCGCGGCGGGGCTGCAAGCGATCGGTCACGCCATCGAGGACGGGACGAGCCCGAGCACGCTGCGTCAGCAGATTATCGACATCCTGCGGGACATCCTGATCCTGAAGACGAGTCCCAGGACGACGGCCGTGGGGCACCTGACGGAGGACGAGGCGTTTGAGCTGACGCGGCGCACGGAAAACTCGAGCCTGCGCGACATCGTGCGCACGTTGGAGGTGTTCGCGGAGCCGGAACCGCCATCGCGGACGGGTGTGGACGCGACGCTGGAACTGGAACTGGCGTTTGCGCGGGCAGTGCTCTCGGTTACGGAGCCGGTGAAAGCCCCGGGGCCGGTGCCGGCGGCCAGCGAGACGGGGCCGGCGGGTCGTCCCTCCCCCGCGCCCGCTCGGCAGATGGAGTCGCCGGACGCTCGGGCAGAGCCCCAACCGCAGCCAGCGCCGGTGGCGGCGGGAGGCCCGGCCGCCCCTGTTGGCGAGCTTTCGGCCGCGATGATCGCGGCCCGGAAGGACGAGTGGGTCTCGGTGATCCGCCAGGAGGCTCGTGAGATCGCCCCCTACGTGGGCGAAGCGGAGGTTCTGGAATTTGCCGACGGAACCGTGACGCTTGGCTATCGTAGCCGGTTTCTCTTCGACCGCGTGCAGCAGCCAGACGCCCAGCGCCAGGTCGCGCGAGCGCTTTCGCACGTGCTCGGCCGTCCGCTTCAGATTCGTAACGAGCAACGGAGCGGCTCGGCGCCACATCGACGGCCGTCGTCCGAGTCTTCGGTCGACGATGATCCAGTTGTACGAGTCGCGATGCGCGAGTATGGGGCCACGCCCCTTTCAGGCAAGCCCGCAACAGGAGGTTGATTCGTGTCGATGAAAATGTTTCGGCAATTTCAGAAGCAAATGGAGAAGGTCCAGGACGAACTCAAGGCCATGACCGTCGAGGCCAAGGCCGGCGGCGGAGCCGTCACCGTCGTGGCCACAGGGGACCAGCGTGTTGTCTCGATCGACATCGACCCGTCGGTTGTTGACCCCGAGGACACTGAGTTCCTGGCCGAGATGGTCCTGGTCGCGGTGAACGATGCGATGGAGCAGTCGCAGGAGTTGGCCAAGAGCAAGCTTGGCGGGTTAACCGGCGGTCTGAAAATCCCAGGCCTCGGCTGAGGCGTGGCGGACCCGCTTCCCCGCGCGGTCACGCGGCTGATTGACGAATTGGCGCGTCTACCGACTGTTGGACCCAAGACGGCGCAGCGGCTGGCATTCTTTCTTCTGCGGGGGTCGTCTGGCCAAGCACGGACGCTGGGGACAGCCATCGCCTCGCTGCACGAGGGCATTCAGACCTGCGAGCGTTGCCGAAACTTCGCAGACGTCAATCCGTGTGCCATCTGCCAAGACTCGACTCGCAACACAGCGCTGATCTGCGTGGTGGAGGACCCGCTGGACCTGGTGGCTGTCGAGAATTCGGGGGGGTTCAATGGGCTGTATCACGTGCTGCATGGCGCTATTTCGCCGCTGGAGGGGATTGGGCCGGAAGATCTGACGATCGATCTCCTGGTCCGGCGCGCCGGTCGGGAGGGAATCGGGGAGATTGTGGTGGCCACCAACGCAACGATCGAGGGTGACGCCACAGCCATGGAGATTCGGCAGCGTCTCAGCGACGTTGGAGTTCGGGTCACCCGCCTGGCGCGCGGACTCGCCACCGGAGGAGACATCGAGTACGTTGACGCCGCAACGATCGCGCAGGCGTTGGAGGGCCGTCGTGAGATCTGATCTTCAGGTCCGGCCGGACGCCACGTCCGGTGGCCAGTCAACGCGCTTGCGCTGGCTGGGGCACGCGACGTTCCTGGTCTCGAGCCCTGACGGCGTGCACTTGCTCCTGGATCCCTTCAACGCCGATCTCGGGTATCCAGTGCCCGAACTGCCGCCGATTGACCTGGTCGGAATCAGTCACGAGCACGCCGACCACAACAATGTGGCACTCGCTCCGGGAGCGCCAAAGGTCGTGCGAGGCACTTCAGACACCGGCTGGCATCCGGGCACCGTTTCGGTGGGGGACGTGACCCTAACCGTGATCGGCGGCGCTTATCACGACGAGGCGCAGGGGCAGCTGCGCGGGCGAACGGCGTTTATGTCAATTGAGATCGGCGGGCTTCGCCTGCTGCACCTCGGCGACCTTGGCCACCGACTCGACACCAATCTGCTGGCCCAGTGTC
The DNA here is from genome assembly GCA_026707185.1 of Chloroflexota bacterium. The sequence continues at coordinate 13,648 of JAPOXI010000017.1, read as the reverse complement.
GCGGACACCAGGTGTTGCTGATCCCGGTGGGAGGTTTCTTTACGATCGACGGCGAGGCGGCAGCCGCCACGATGGATGAGATTGGTCCAGCCCTGACCATTCCGATGCACTATCGGACTGCGCGCCTCCCGGGACACCCGACGGCACCGCTCAGTGAGACCGGCTTCCTGGTTGGCCGAGAAGTGCGCCGCGTGGCGGACTCCGAAATCGCATTGCGACCCGATGACCTGCCGGCGCGGCCTGAGGTGGTCGTGCCGGCCGTCCCGGGCGGCTAGCTGCCAGGTCGACGCGGCGGCGGGCAGGTCGCCTCAGCGTCCGTGGTCAGATCGTCGAAATGGGCTTCGCGGACGTTGCCGACCTCAACCGACGTAAGCCTGGCGGACACCCGCACTGGCTCCTGATCGAGACAACGCAGCGCCGACTCCCAGCGAAGCGTGACGCCAGCTCGCAACCGCTCCGGCACCCAGGTCAAGGTCTTGATTTCGGGCGCTCGTCCGCCAACCTCGCGCCCACCGGCGTTGGTGATTTTTGCGCGAGTCGTGGGGCTGTAGTCCCGATCCGAACCGGCGTTCTCGGATAGCGTCAGGCTGGTTTCCACGAGCACGTCCGTCAGTCCGATGTTCGTTACCAGCAAAATCACGTTCGTGCGGCTGGGTCCGACTTCCTCCGTTTGAATCTCGAATTTGAGCTCGGGAGCGGGGGTGGGTGCGGCGAGCGGCTCAACGGTACCGGCGCAGTCAGCGGCTGCCAGCCCTGTCAGCAGGATCGCCAGCGAGGCCACGGTCAGCGCCAAGCGTCGACGACGAGCGATGAATCGGAAGTTCATGACATAGAGCTTAATGCAGAATGCGCCGCTGGCGGAGAATTGCGCTCGAACGCGTCAACATCCAGAGGTCCAGAACATCGAACGCCCGCTGACGATCACGCTCCTCTTTCTGCGGCTCGGACTGACCGCCTTTGGTGGTCCGGCAGCGCACATCGCCATGATGCGGCACGAGTTCGTGACCAGGCGCAAGTGGCTGTCCGATCGGCGGTTTCTCGATCTGCTGGGCGTCACGAATCTGATTCCTGGCCCGAACTCAACCGAGATGGCCATTCATCTGGGCCGAGAACGTGCAGGCTGGTGGGGTCTCGTGGGGGCCGGAGTTGCCTTCATCGCGCCGGCCGCGGTTATGGTCTCTGCGCTGGCGTGGATTTATGTCGAGTTTGGATCAACGCCGGCGGTTACCTGGGTGCTGTACGGGGTCAAGCCGGTCGTAATTGCCATCGTTGCGCACGCGATCTGGGGTCTGGGACGCGTGGTCGTGCGGCGCTGGCAGACAGCGCTGGTGACCGCGGCGGTGATTGCGCTTGGACTGCTCGGCGTCAATGAACTGTTGCTCCTATTCGGCGGCGGCGCGGTCGGCGCCTTGCTGCAGCGGCCGCAGTGGTTGACCGGACGCGTGTCGGGCGTGTTTCTCGCGCCACTGGCCAGCGTCAACCTTGCCGCCGCGGCCCCGGCCACATTCAGCCTCGTGGGGATGGGCTTGCTATTTCTGAAGATCGGCGCGGTGCTCTATGGCAGCGGCTATGTGCTCCTGGCGTTCCTTCGCGCTGACTTCGTGGAGCGGCTGGGCTGGCTGACCGAGACTCAACTCCTGGACGCCGTGGCCATTGGGCAAGTCACCCCCGGGCCCGTATTCACCACGGCGACGTTTATCGGATTCCTATTGGCCGGTATTCCAGGTGCCGTCGTGGCGACCGTGGCGATCTTTCTGCCCTCGTTCGTCTTCGTGGCCGCCATTCACCCGCAGGTCAAGCGGCTGCGAGAGTCGAACGTCACCGCGCCGATTCTGGACGCGGTCAACGCCTCTGCCGTCGGTCTCATGACCGTCGTGACGGTGTTCCTCGGCCGGTCGGCCCTCGTTGACGTTCCGACAATCCTGGCGGCGATAGCGGCGCTGGCCGTTCTTATCTTTACCAAAATCAACTCACTCTGGCTCATTCTGGCCGGAGCGGGCATGGGCGCGATCATGCGGGGACTTGGCCTCGCGACGTAGCCCGGGCCCTGGTTTGAGACTCAACCGTCGAATGCAAAACGCCATCATTCGCCTGTCGTGGGCCTTTGCTTCAGGCGCCCGACGGCGATGCATCTAGGCGAGGCTCGCGTCTACCGCGCATACTGACGCAAGATGTAGTGAGCGCCCGGGAGCCGTCCGAGCGCCGAAGCGGGCGGTGGAGGCCCCGTGGCAAGCACACCGTCCGATCCTGGACCTTCGGTCAGCCTGCAGCGGCCATCAATCGTCATTCTGCTGGGCATATTGCTGGTGGGGGCCATGGTCACAACGTCACCTATTGCGTATTGGCTGCTCTATGCGCTAGGCGGACTGGTAATCCTCTCGTATGTGTGGACGCGAAACGCGGCCCGCTCGCTGCAATTGCGCCGGCGCCTTCGTGGACATCAGATCACCGTCGGTGACGAGGTGCAAGAGGACTTCGAGCTAATAAACACCAGCCGCCTGCCGATCCTGCTGGTGGAAGTGGACGACCACTCGGAATTGCCCGGCTACCAAGCCTCGGTCGCCGAGAGCCTGGGGCCACGGCAGCGCAAGCGTTGGATTTCGCGCGGCCTCGCCGGACGTCGCGGACTCTATGGCCTTGGGCCAACGGATCTGCGAGTCGGCGACCCGTTCGGGATTTTCACCTCGGAGCGGCGAATCGACGTTCGGAACACGATTGTGGTTTATCCGCCTATATCGATCATGGCCGATGTGGAAATCCCCGCCGGGTCGATGGTGGGTACGTCACGTTCGTCAATACGAACGCACCAGGTCACCTCCGACGCAGGAGGAATCCGGGAGTTTCAGCCTGGCGACCCGCTCAAACGGATTCACTGGCTCTCCAGCGCCCGTCGCTCGCAGCTGCTGGTCAAGGAGTTTGACTTGGAGCCCACGGCCAACCTATGGATCGCCCTGGATCTAGATCGAAACGTTCAAGCCGGCCATGGCGACGAGTCCACCGAGGAGTACGGAGTCAAGATCGTTTCGTCGCTGGCCCATCAGTTCGTGCGCGACAACAAGGCGGTGGGGTTTGTTGCGCTCAGCCGTCAGGGACGTCATCTAATCGAGCCCCAAAAGGGGCTCAAGCAGTTGTGGCGCATTCTGGAGACGTTGGCGGTTGTGCAGGCGAACGGCACGGCACCATTTCACGAGTTTCTGTCCGCCAGCGCAGCAGGACTGGGACGCGGCACAAGTCTGGTAGCTATTACCCCTTCTGCCGATCCGAGATGGGTCACCAGTCTCACCCAGCTTGGCCACCGCGCCATTTATCCGCTGGCCGTCGCGATAGACGCCGCCTCATTCGGGCCGGGGGACTCAAACGCTGGTCTCAGTGGGGTGGCCGGCGCCGCAGGCATAGGTTTCGTGAGCGTCGATCAAGGGATGCGTTTCGAGATGATTCGAGCCGACGGTCGCAACCTCGCCGAGTTTGAACGCAGTCAGCGGCGACCCGTCACGCTGGCTCCAGCATGACCGCAGCCGTTGCCAGCCGCCCACGGCCGCTGGCGCGGGCTTTGCAACTCCCGCGTACCGCGTGGCTGCCGTTGACCCTGGTTGCGACGGCCACGCTGGCACCAATTGTCAGTATTCATGCGGTTGGTTGGGCCCCCGGTACCGAGGTCCTGCTGTCGGTCGCCCTAGTGGCCATCCTTGTCGGATTCGCGCTGTCGCGCAGCCGTCTGGCCTCACGCTGGATTTTTGTCATCGGACTCGTCAGCGACTTGGCCGTGGCCTACGTGGTGGCTTCCGAAGCATTCCCGGGACCTCTCGACGCCGTGCGGAACTTTGTACTCCTGTTTGGGGAGACCGTGGAGTGGGTCCAACTGCGCCAGGCTGGGAACCTGGTTCGCGAACAGCCACTGGCAACAGCTGTAGCTGAGAGCGCCGGTCTGTTTCAGGATCTCTTCTTCCGGCTCGAGTCGTGGTTCCAGGCCGCGTTCGCGTTCCAGGTCAGCCGCGACAACGTGGTCTTTCTCTTTTGGATGACGATGGCTGCCTGGGGAATGGGCTTCACAGCGGCCTGGGCGGCCTTTCGGCTACGGAACGCGTATTTGGCGGTCGCGCCTGGCACGCTCGCGATTGCGGTCAACATCACGTACATCGGCCCCGACTGGCCACCGTTCGCGATTTTCCTGATCGCCGCTCTCGCACTGACCGTGCACACACGGCTGGCCTCGCTGGAAGCCCGATGGGAGGACACGCGAACGGACTATTCCGAAGAGCTTGGACCGACGGTCTTGATCGCGAGTGCTCTGCTGATCACTGGTGTGGTGTTCTTGGCGTTGATCCTGCCAAGGGCGGGTGGGAATCCGCTGGCCGAGGCCTTTTGGACGTACATGGGCGACGGTTGGGGCAATGTAGAAGCCGGCATTCAGCGCGTCTTCGGAGGTGTCACGAATCCTTCCGGCTCAACCCTGGCCGGACGCGAAACGATGGCGCTGACGGGACCGGAACCGTTTGCGCGCAAGGAGACGCTCATTATTGAGAGCACCGTCCCGTCGTACTGGCGAGGACAGACCTTCGATACCTACACGGGCCAGGGCTGGCGCAGCACGATGCGGCTGCTCGAAGGGCGCAGGGCCAACGAACCCCTAACGGATAGTCTGAATCTCAAGTCGCGACTCGCGTCCCGCTCGAATATTGAGATCCTGGACTCGAACTCCGCGGTCCTGTTCGCACCGGGCGACGCCCTGCGGCTCAATCGCCCGTACCAGGTACAGGTAGTTGAACGTGATATCGCCATCGACGACTACGCATCGATCCGCGCCACGCGCCGCGTGGGACAGCGGCTCGTTTACTCGGTGGACTCGACGCTGGCCGCAGCTACCAGCCAGCAGTTGCGCGCCGCCCCAACCACGTATCCGGCGTGGACCGAGCGCTACATCGAGCTTCCTCAACTCCCTCCACGTGTTCTGGAGTTCGCCGCGCGCCTGGCCGACACCGGCGACTCGGCCCTCGATAGGGCGCGTGCCGCAGAGTTTTTCATGCGTCGCTTTCCGTTCGCACAGGACACGGAGCCGCTGCCCCCGGATCGCGACGCGACCGACTACTTTCTGTTTGATCTTCGCCGTGGTCACTCCACGTTGATTGCGTCCACCATGGCCGTGTTGGTCAGAGCCATGGGGATTCCGGCGCGCGTGGCCGTCGGCTACGCCCAGGGAGTCTTTGATCCTGTCACGCAGCGATACATCGTTAACCCGACCGACGCACACACATGGGTGGAGGTGTATTTCCCGACATATGGCTGGGTGCTGTTCGAACCGTCAGGTTTCCGAGCACCGGAGGTGCGCGGCGGGGCCGCGGACGGCGCGGAAGGGGGCGGTGCCATTAACCCGGACGCCGCTGACCTTTCGATGGTTGACGAGTTTCTCGATGAACTGGATGAGTTGGACTCGGCGAACTTCCAGCCGCTGGAGCCGCCTGACGACCTGAATCCCGTTCAAGGCTTTCTATCAAACCTCGGTGGTGCGATTCTCGCGCTGATGGCAATAGGAGCAACGCTGGTTATGCTGGCCGCACTCTTCTTGCTCGGCTCGATAGTCCGCGACCTGCTGCAGAGTCCGCGCGCAGCGGTTGGTCGGCGCTATGAGCGAATGGTCAAGTGGGCCAATCGTGCTGGGTACAATGCGCCCCACGGGTTTACGCCTGCGGAGTTCGGCCGCCAACTGGCTGCCGAGCTGTTTCCGACACCGGCCTCGGCCCCCCCAACGCATCTCCCGACTCCGCCCGAGGTTGTTACGGAAACGTATGTTCGAGCTACCTACGGACGGCGGCAGATCTCACGGTCGGAGCGACGAATGGTTGACAAGGCCTGGCGACGCATACGCTTCCGTCTTGCCGTTCGCATGATGGGTCGGCCCTTGCGTCGGCTAACTCCGACCCGAGCCTGACGAATGGACCTCGCAGGTGTGCGCGACATTGCGGTGGTGGTCCTGGCGGCAGTGGCGTTGGTTGCGACTCTGATTCTCCTCATAACGGGAATGCTGGCTTGGCGACTGCTGGCCGCGATCCGGACCGATGTCACGCCCATCATTCATTCCGCTCGGGAAACTGTTGATACCGTGCGGGACACCACGGAGCTGGTGAGCGACGTCGTCAAGGATGGCACTTCGTCAACGGCGGGCGCCCTTAAGAAGTTCCGCCGTGTTCTTCAGATGGCATTGCGCTGGTTGGGCTGAGTGGACTCAACCATGGCCTGGGTCATCATCGGCGCTGTGATTGGGTTTTTTGTGGGCGGAGCGATAGGCACGATTGCGGCGCCCCAGCGGGCGCAGAAGATCATGGACACGCTGCCGGAACGGTTGAGTGCCGTCCGCAACTCGGCGGAGCAGGCGGCCCGAGAGGCTGAAACCACGGTGCGCCGCCGCTCCCAGCGCTCGCGCGGGCGCCGTCGCCGACGCAGCCGGGGACGGCGCGGTCGGGGCTGATGGAAATCGCGCGCGACATCGCGATCATCATCCTGGTCATCCAGGGGCTGATCATCGGGCTGGCGGCGTTCGTGGCCGGGGTTCTTGGTGCCATTGCCATCGTGGAAGCGACGGTGAACGTGCGCCGAGGGCTACGGCGGACCGCAGCGAAGGTGGAACGGACAAATAAGCGCGTGGACTCGATTATCGAGACGCGTGTTCTGCCGCCAATCATCCAATACCACCGAGGGCGGGCGGCGGCGCGATCCACGCTGGAGCAGGCGCGGCGAGCGCTGGACGATCTGAAACGGACGGCGGGGGTCGGCGGAAGCTAAATCGGCAGCGGCCGCGGGCATTGCCTACACGCTGCTGAGTTCGTCGCGCAATGCCTTGAGCTGCCGGTAGCAGCCGACGAGGTCTTCGAACGAGTAGCGCGTGTTCAAACCGCTGGGACTCGGAACCAGAAACACCACTGACGATTCCAGCGCGCGGGCCTGACGCCCCGGCCTCAGGCGCGGCGGTGCAGAGAGGCCTTCGCCATATCTGAGGTAGTTGCGATAGCCGCCGATGCCCTGAAAGCAGACGATGCGGGGCCGGAAGCGCCTGACTTTCTCCTTGAGGACCGGCGCCCAGCGGCGGTAGTCGGCTGCTCGAAGATCCCTGGCCGTCGGGGTTGGGCGCTGCACGACGTCGGTGAGTCCGATACCGAACTCCAACACGCGGGCGTCGGCTGCTGGTCCCAAGGGCTCGCCGAATAGACCGGCCTGGTTGGCAGCGTTCCAGAAGCGATTGCCGGGACGGGCGTAGTAGTGGCCGGCCCGAACGGAGTAGGCGCCGGGATTGATGCCGACGAGCACAATGTCGAGTCCGGGTGCAAGGTATTCAGGGAGCGTCGTCGCGGGCTTCGCGCACCCGCCGTCCGAGCCTTGGCAGGTCGTTTGCGGCATTACGGCCAAACTCCGCACACTTTTCGCAGATCGACATTGAACCAAATGGATTGCAAGTCACCGAGGCGTCTCGAGATCGCGGGACTGTCACCGAAGCATCGGCGGGCACAGAATCTGGCGCGCAGTTGCCGCCGGTTATTTCCGCCGAGGCCATTGCTCAGCGCGTTGGCGAGCTTGGCGCCGAGATTTCGGCGGTTTACGCCGACCGCGAGCCGGTGCTGGTGCTGGTGCTGCACGGGGCGTTTATCTTTGCCGCCGACCTCACGCGCGCCCTGAGCACGGCGCATCGGGTGGAGTCGCTGGCGCTGGCCTCCTATGACGGTCGCGAGTCGAGCGGCGAGGTGCAGGTCGTGAAGGACCTGGATTGCGACATCGCCGGGCGGGACGTGCTGATCGTGGAGGACATCGTGGATACCGGCCGCACGATGGCGGCCGCTCTGGCGTTGCTGGAGTCCCGAGGGCCGCGTTCGATCGAGGTGGTGACGTTGCTGGACAAGCCCTCGCGCCGCGTGATTGAGGTCAACCCGCGCTGGGTGGGGTTTGAGATCGAAAACATATTCGTGGTTGGCTACGGGCTCGACTTGGATGGGCGCTACCGGGGGCTGCCGTATATTGCGGAAGCCGACGCGATGGATTCGAAAGGCGGCGCTTAGCCTGATGCCCCTGGTCACCGTAGACAATCGCAGCGTTTCGCTGGACGTGCGAGGTGCTGGCAGCACCACCGTCCTATTCATGCACGGAATCGGGCCTGGTGGCGTCGCTTGGGACCTGGTCACGCAGGGTTTGGCGGACACGTGCCGCGCTTTTGTGCTGGACTTTCCAGGTTTCGGCCGGAGCGAACGCGGGAACGCGACTGGATCCATCGACGACGCGGCGACGCTGGTGCACCGCGTGTTGCACGCGCAGGGAAACACCGAGGCGGTACCGATCGTGGGGCACGCTTACGGAGGACTGGTCGCGCTGAACTTCGCCGCTCGCTTCCCGAGCCACGTCAGCCACCTGGCCCTGATTGCGACGGCGGGGTTCGACCGGGATCCGCGTGCAAGCGTGGAGCGGCTGAACGGAATCGAGAACGGTGGCTGGGATGCCGACGGGGCCGACGCGTGGCTGCGCGCGGGGCTGGTGGAGGAGCTTGCGGAGGGACACTTTGCCGCGATGCGCGACGCGACGGCCGACGTGGACGCCGACCTGATAGCCGGATGCCTGGCCAGCAGCGCTCGGCGGGTGTTGCTGGAGGACGCGACCGATATCACGGCGCCGACGCTGCTGGTGCGCGGCTCGGACGATCCGTTTGTGAGCGATAGCGACGTTCAGATTCTGGCTGCCCGGTTGGCCGCCGCCGAGGTCTTTACGCTGCCCGACGCGGGCCATTGGCCAAGCCTTGAGGCGCCCGACGAATTGCGGGCCGAACTGGTGCGTTTCTTCGGGCTCTGACCTCGAACAGGTAGTGATAGCCTTCGCGCTGACGCGTGCACCACACGACGGACACTGGGCATGAAATTCGTTCGCTACGCCACCGAATCCGGGTCGGCCCTCGGCTCTTTGAAGGAGTCAGGCGCCGTTTACGCCGTCAGCGGCGACATGTTTGGCGACTACGAGGTCGGAGCGCAGATCGGCACGGTGGACGATCTGGAATTGCTGGCGCCGGTGGATCCCGGCAACGTGATCGCCGTTGGGGCCAACTATCTGGCGCACATCCTGGAAGGCCACGACGAGGACGCGATTCCGAAGTTCCCGATGCTGTTCATGAAGCCCAACTCAGCCATCACAGGACCCGGAGCACCGATCGTGCTGCCGGACCCGGCAAAGTTCACCCAGTCGATGAACGACCCGGACCTGCAGAAGGATCCGTTCGGCGAGGTGCATTACGAGGCCGAGCTGGTGGCAGTGATCGGGAAGACGTGTAGGAACGTCTCCGAGGACGAAGCGCTGGACTACGTGCTGGGCTACAGCTGCGGCAACGACGTCAGCGCGCGGGGCCTGCAGTTCAAGGAAATGGCAACCGGCGTGCTGCTGATGGGCAAGGGGATGGACACGTTTGCGCCGCTTGGCCCATGCATCGCCACCGACCTCGATCCCTCCAACCTCGAGATCATGGCCCGGCTGAACGGCGAAACCAAGCAGCACAGCAACACCAACGACCTGCTGTTCAACGTAGCGGCCCTGGTTGCGTACACCTCGCAGGGCGTCACGCTGAATCCCGGCGATTGCATCTACACGGGCACGTGCGCCGGGCCGTCGGCGCTGTCGCCGGGCGACGTGATCGAGATCGAGGTGGAAGGCGTGGGCGTGTTGAGTAACCCGGTGGTGGCCGCCTAAGGCACCCTGGCGGGAAGCGGCATGATCCGCAGATTCGACCTGCCGTACGGCGAAGAGACGCTGGCCGTGCGCGGCATGGGCGTTGAGATTGCGGGTGTCTACACGCCCCGCGCCACACCGCCCGCGCGCAACCCTCAAGCGCTGATTCGAGAGGCGCTGGACAACCCGATCGGGTCTGAATCGTTGCGCGAGGCGGCGCGCGGCAAGGCGAGCGCGCTTGTGCTGATCGACGACATTACGCGGGAGACGCCGGCAGACCTGCTGCTGCCGCCGATCCTGGACGACCTGGAAGCGGCCGGCATCGTCCCGGACGGCATCCTCGTAATGATCGCCCTGGGCACGCATCGGCCGATGACGGACGCCGAGGTGAGGCGCAAGGTCGGCGACGAGGTGCTGGGGCGGGTGCGCGTGACGCAGCACGACCACCGCACGGCGCCCCTGCGCGACCTGGGCGTGACACCGAGCGGGACGCCGATCGAGGTCAACGAGCACTTGTTCGAGGCCGACATCGTGATTGGAACCGGCGCGGTGGTGCCGCACCACATTGCTGGGTTCTCGGCGGGCGCCAAGATCGTGCAGCCGGGGGTATCGGGGGCCGCCACCACGGCCGCCACGCACATGTTCAGCGCCCGGGCGCGGACGCCGTTGCTGGGACAAGTCGACACGCCGGTGCGCGCCGAGATGGAGTTGATAGCCGAACGCTGCGGCATGCGACACGTGCTGAACGTGACGCTCAATGCCGACGGACGGATAGTGACCGCTCGCTTTGGCGCCACGCGTCCCACCTATCGACGGGCCGTCGAAGACGCCCGGCGCATCTACGGCGTTCGCGCGCCCGCCGGGCTGGACGCGGTGGTGGCCGGGTCGCATCCGTGCGACATCGAGTTCTGGCAAGCCCATAAGAGCCTGTATCCGGCGATGCTGATGGTGCGGCCGGGCGGGACCATCATCGTGGTGACGCCGTGCCCGGAAGGCGTGGCCGTGACACATCCCGACATGCTGGACTACACGGCGCAGCCAGCGGATGAGTTGTTGCGGCGCTACGAGCGCAACGAGATCGACGACCGGGTGGCCGCCTCGCTGGCCGTGGCCTGGGCCAGGGTCCGCGAATACGCGCGGGTGGTGCTGGTATCGGACGGCATCGCGCCGCATGAGACGGCGGCACTTGGGTTCGATACGGCACTGGATGTTGAAACGGCGCTTTCGGCCCTGGCACGGACTAGCGGCTCCGAGCCACGTGTCGGGGTCTTGACGCACGCACCGGACACGTTGCCGCTGGTGGCCTGAGTGGCCGAGTGCTGGGCCGTCATTGCCGACGACCTAACCGGGGCGCTGGATACCGCGCTGCAGTTTCGGAAGGCCGGCCTGCAGACCATGGTTTCGACCCGTCCGGGCGTGTGGCCATCGCACGGATCATTGGTTGCCCTGAGCACCGAAACCAGGCACGTTCCGGCGGCCAACGCCGCCGCGAGCGTGACGTCCGCGTTTCGCACGCTCCAATGCGGAACATCGGCGCGGATCTACAAGAAGACGGATTCCCTGCTGCGCGGGAACATTGGGGCCGAGTTGCGAGCGCTGTGCGACGCCGCCGGCTCAGGGCCGCTGGTCTTTGCGCCCGCCTATCCGACCGGCGGCCGGACGACGGTGGATGGGATACACCGGTTGCACGGCCTGCCCGTTGCCGAAGCCGCTCCGGGACGCGATCCGCTGACACCGGTATTGGAATCGCACATTCCGACTCTTCTGCGGGAGAGCGCCGGCCTGACGACCGAGTGGGTGCCGCGTGACGTCGTGCGGGGAGATTTGCACAGCTTTGTCGACGCAATCACGACGGCACAGAGATCCGGTGCCGACGTCGTGGTCCCGGACGTGGAGACGGACGGCGACCTGCGCGCGATCGCGTTGGGCCTTCGCGCGTCGGATGTCGGGCGCATCAGCGCGGGTTCGGCCGGGCTTGCCGAGTACCTGGCGCAGACCGATCAGGACTCAGCCCAATCCGCGGACCCGGGACGATCGGGATTCGTGGCGGCCGTGGTGGGTACACCCAGCGCTCACACCGAAGTTCAGGTCGAGCGTGCGTTGGCAACGGGGCATGCACGGCGGATGCGAATACGAAGCGGAGCGGACATCGAAGCCGCGGTTCGGGCGACGCGCCTCAACCGGCCGGGCGAGCGGCTGGTCATCTTCGACACGACGATTGAGGGAACGGCGCCACGGCCCGAGGAGCGCCGGCGGCAGCTACGGTGCGTCGGCCAACTTTGCAGTGTCATCGTTGGCGTCGGCGACCAGCCGGGCCTGATTCTCACCGGCGGGGATACCGCACGCGCCGCTCTGGATGAGCTGGAGGTGGATGCGATCGAAGTCCTGGGGGAGATCGAGTGGGGCGTGCCGGCCGGGCATGCGCTGCGCGGTACACGCCGGGTGGTGTCTGTGGTCACCAAGGGTGGGAACATGGGAGGTCCAGACGCGCTGATTACCGCCTACAGGCGCCTATGCTCCAGGGTGAGCCAAGCAGCATGACGTCACGGCTTGCCGGCGAGCGTCGAATGCCTCGCCGCACGTGACCGAGGATTTGATGCCCGCCGATCAGCGCCCGTTGATTGCCGTCACCATGGGCGACCCGGCCGGTGTCGGACCTGAGATCACGGCGAAGGCCCTGGCGAACCCGGAAATTCGAGCCGCCTGCCGGGCCGTCGTGGTCGGTGACTTGCGGACGATGGAACGGGCTGCGGGCGCGGTTGGCCTCAAGGTCGCCGCCGTTGAACTGGACTCGCTGGACCGAGGGATCCATGGGATCCAGGTCTACGACCCCTGGAGACGCGATCTGAACGACGTGCCGGTGGGGATAGTCGACGCCAGGGCCGGCGCCGCCGCGGCGGAGGCGGTTATCGTGGCCACCAAGCTTGCGCTCGACGGCCGGGTGGCGGCGATTGTCACGGCGCCGCTCAACAAGGCCGCCATCAACGCCGCCGGATACAACTACGCGGGACATACCGAGCTGCTGGCCGACCTGACGGACTCGCCCGGCGCGCGCATGTTGCTGGTGGCGCCGGGACTACGGGTGATTCACAACAGCACCCACGTCTCGCTGCGGAAGGCCATTGAGCGCGTGACGCGAGAAAACGTGCGCCACGTGATTGGCCTGCTGGACGAGACGCTGCGGAGGATGGCGATCCGGGAGCCGCGAATCGCCGTTTGCGGGCTCAATCCGCACGCGGGGGAAGGCGGCCTGTTCGGACACGAGGACGACGCGTTCATTCGGCCGGCCATCAACGATGCGCGCAAGGACGGCATTGACGCCACCGGGCCCGAGCCGGGCGATACCGTCTTCAACCGGGCGCGAAACGGGACGTTCGATGGGGTGGTGGCGATGTATCACGACCAGGGGCATGTGGCCGTGAAGGTGGCCGGGTTCTTTGACGGAATCAACGTGTCCGTGGGGCTGCCCATCATTCGGACGAGCGTGGACCACGGGACGGCCTTCGACATTGCCGGACAAGGGGTGGCGCGGGCGGATAGTATGGAGATGGCCATTGAGATCGCCGCCACCATGGCCGTCAGCGACGGACGCCCGGCGGCCCCGGAGACTGCCTGACCGAATGAACGCGCCCCTCCAACTCGCCCAGTTGGTGCTTTCGATCATTGTGATCGCCGCGGTTCTGATCCAGTTGCGGAACACGGGGATGGGTTCGGCGTTGGGCGGCAGCGACAGCTCGTTCTTTCACGCCCGGCGCGGCGTCGACCGGCTGACCTTCAACTTCACGATCGGCGCGTCAGCGCTGTTCTTCCTCGTCTCCATCCTGGCCGCCGTCCTCCAGTAGCTCGTCCCGCACGAGGGATGCCTCGCAGCTCAGGGCATACGAACAGCGGCGGCAGACCTGCGGGTCCTCGGCCCGATTCGGCGCTTGCCAGAAGGGATCGAAGCGGGCCGCCTCAATAC
>JAPOXI010000029.1 GCA_026707185.1 Chloroflexota bacterium | reverse complement strand
TTGCAGGTGACGCTGCCGATCATTTGCTACCAGGGATCGCTGGTGCGAGACCCGGGGACCGGAATCACCTACCAGCACGAGGTGCTGCCGACAGGGCCGGCGCAGGCGGCCGTCGAATTCGCGCGCGAGCGCGGCCTGCACGTCAACGCGTACATCGACGATGAGCTGTACATGGAAGCCGACACGCCGGAGGGCCGGTTCTACGCCGCCAGTTCCAACGTCCCGATCACCTTTGTCGACGATCTGGCCGCGGCCGTGAGCGCGGGCAGCACAAAGCTGGTGTTCGTGATGGACGAAGACCGTGTGCTGAAGGCCATCGCCGACATGGACGGCCGATTCGGACCGGCGGTGCAAGCCACGCGCTCGCATCCCCGATTTGCCGAAGTCGTCCGGCGCGACGTCAACAAGGGACTGGCGCTTGCGCGTGTGGCCGCCGTGGCGAACGTGTCGCTCGACCAGACGATGGGAATCGGCGACAACCTCAACGATCTGGACCTCGTTCGGTCCGCGGGCATTGGCGTGGCCATGGGCGACGGCGATCCGCGCGTGCTGGCGGCTGCCGACTGGATTACCGGCAGCTACGAGGACGACGGCGTGGCCCAGGCGATCGAGCGGCTTCTTAACGGACGGGCGAGCGGCCAGGACTAGCGGCGGGGTCCAGGCGTCCTCAGGCCGACGGCGTCAGCAGCGAATCCGCTTCCTGTTCGGCGGTGTCGGACGGCGGCACCAGCGGCAAGTCGATGATCATCTCCGTCCCCTCGCCTTCCTCGACCTCGACCCTGATATTGCCGCCGTGCTGGCGCACGATGTCGCTGCACATGGCCAGGCCAAGACCGGTCCCCTGACCGGTGGGCTTGGTCGTGAAAAACGGGTTGAAGATTTTCTCGACCACCTCTGGCGGCATGCCCCCGCCGTTGTCTCGAATCCGGACCTCAATGTGATCTTCATGCCGCCGTGTCGTAAGCCAGACGACCGGCATAAACGGTTCTTCGTCGCCGTTCGCCGCAAACGCTTGCCGTCGCTCGTCGGTCGCGTAACAGGAATTGGCCACCATGTTCAGGAACACGCGGCCCAGATCCTGGGAAACCACATTCAGCTCTCCAACGGTGTCGTCGAATTCCCGCTCGATGCTGAGTTGCACGTTCTGATCGGTGCCCCTCGCACTGTGATAGGCCAGCCGCGCGTATTCGTCCAACAGCTGATTGATGTCGGTGGCCGACCGGTCGCCCGAGCCTCGGCCCATCGACAACATGTCGTGCACGATCCGGTTGGCGCGATCGCCGTGTGAACGAATGCGGGCCAGGTTGTCGGTCAGGTCCTGGGACACTTCTTCGATGAGTTCGCGATCAGCCTCGGGGAGACTTTCGCCACTCTCTTCCAAAACCTCCTGCATCTCCTCCAGCAACTCTTCCGAAGCTTCCGCAAAGTTCTTCACGAAGTTCAGGGGGTTGCGAATCTCGTGCGCCACGCCGGCGGTGAGCTCACCCAGGGCCGCCAGCTTCTCGCGCATGACAATTTGATCCTGGGCTTTCTGCAGGTCGCCGAGCACGCTTTCCAGTTGCACGTTCTTGTCCTGCAACTCGTCGGCCAGCTTCTCGACCAGGTTCAGACGCTGGACCTCCAGCGCGTGACGGCGAAAGACCTCCAGGGCCGCGGCCATATCCGCCACTTCGTCGCGGCCGCTCATCTCGACTCGGGTCTCCAGATCGCCACCGGCCATGCGGCCCATCCAGTCGGAAAGCATCTGTAACCGGCGCAGTAGAAAACGGCCGACAAAGAGCCAGGCAATCAGCAGGGCGCCGCCAATGCTGATCGCACCGATGACGAGCAGCAGAAATCGCCCCGTGGCGATCGTGTCGGTCGAACTCTGGGTCGCCTC
Organism: Chloroflexota bacterium; assembly: GCA_026707185.1. Next base: position 29,015 of record JAPOXI010000029.1, on the reverse strand, counting down.
ATCCGCGCTCGCGCGCGCCTCGCTCACGAGGCCGTCGACCTCGGCCAGCAGTTCGATGGCCTGCGCCCGATTGCCTGCCAGCAGATCCTGCTGGCGCTCCAGCAACGTGAGCTCCTGTTGAAGGACATCGAAGCCACTGGGATCGCCCGTGCCAACCTCGAAGAGTCGATCGAACAAGGGGACCAGGTCGGCGTGGAACGGGGATGCAGCCAGCCCGTTGAGATTGCGCTCGATGCGGCGACTGGAGGCCTCGAACCGCTCGCGCAACGGCTCGATCAGGGCCGGGCTGGACAAGGTGAAAGCGCTGGCCAATAACTGGGTAGCAATGTTGACGTCCGACTGCAACTCCGCCAGGCGCCGGTAGAGGTTGAGTTCGGGCTCGGAGAAGTACACCTGGCGGATCGGGGGATTCTCGTCTAGCGTCCGCAAGCCCGTCATCGTGTAGAACAACTGATCATCAAGAGCCGGAACGATCACGCCCTCCAGGCTGCTCCGCAGATCCTCCAATTCAGTTCGTAGGGCCTGCCGCCTTGCGTTCAACTCGAAGAGATCGAACCGCTCGCGCTTAATGGTGTCGATATTGGATAGCAGGGTGTCGGCAAAGCGTCGGAGGCGTTGGGTTCGCTCCGGGTCGCCGGTGCTGCGATTCAGGACGGTAAACAAGACCTCAAGGTCCTGGCGCGAACTCTCAATGCTCTGGGCCACGTCATCCACCTCGGCGGCACTTGTGGCCGCCGCCAGCCGCGGCGCGGCCGCCACCAGCGTGCTGCTGTACTGAGCCACGCCGAAGGCGGCCGCAAGTTCGGGCACGCTGCCTTCGTTGACCCGGCTCTGCGCCTCGCCGACCTGCGTAAACGAGGCCAGGCCGACAACGCTGGCGGCGATGGTCAGCGCGACGGCGCCGCCAATGCCCAGATACAGCTGCGTAGACAGGCGATAACGGGCTTCCAGCAGGCGACGCAATCGAGCCAGCATGCTTACATGCTCGACAAGCTGGTGACGGCGCGATATCGACCGTCCGCGCCAATCACCGTGAGGAACACTGCGTCGGATCCCTGGTTGTCCGCGTTGTCGAATCGCAGCTTGAAGCCATCGATCTCCTCAGCGCTGCGCAGGCTGTTGAGAAAACAGTCACGGCTCAGGTCGGGTCCGCACCGCTCAAGACCCAGGATGGTCAGGCGGCCGGCCAGATAGCCCTCGAAGGAGACAAAGCCGGGGACAGCGTCGGGATCGAACGCCGCCAGCGCCCGATGGTACGCCTCCACCACCGGCAGCGACGTATCGGTCGGAAAGGGCACGACCTGGGTGACGAATACGCCGGCGCCTTCCGGCCCGAGCTCCTGGGCCAGGGCGTTGCTGCCGACAAAGGAGATGGTCATGAAGACGGGAATGAAGCCCAGGTGCCGCGACCACTCAACCAGGGCGGCTACCGGTTCATAGGCGCCGACCATGATTACGGCTTCCGGCTGACCTTCGCGTAGGTCCAGCAACGCGGTCTTCACGGCCGTGGTGTTGCGCGGGTACACGCCAACCGCGGCCAGCGACATGCCCCGGCGCTCAAGGGCGGCCTGCACACCGTTATAGCCGGCCCGTCCGTAGGAGTCGTCCTGGTACAGCAAAGCGATACGCGTGATTCCCAGGTCCTTGGTCAGGTGATCCACCATCGCCTCGGTTTCCTGGTTGTAGGAAGCCCGCAGGTTGATGACCACGTCGTGCAGATCCTCGCCGCGCAGGAATCCCGCCCCGGTAAACGGCGCCAGATACGGCGTGTTGGCCTCCACGGCAACGGGCACGGCGGAACGCGAGGTCGGCGTGCCCACCGCCCCGATCAGCGCAAACACGTTCTCCTGCTCGATCAGTTGTTTCGTATTGGTTACGGCGGCCTCGGGCTCATAGGCGTCGTCCAGCGTCGTGAGTTCCAGGAGCCGTCCGTGTACGCCTCCGGTCACGTTCGCCTCCTGAAATGCCGCCTGGATGCCAAGCCGCATGTTCAGGCCCAGCTCGCTGGCCGGACCGCTGAACGCGGCCGACTGGCCGAACAGCACGCGCTCGGCGGATACGCCGGGTACCCCCGCGGGCATCTGGGAGCTCAAGCCAGCGGCGGGTTCTTCCGTTGCCGTGGCCACGGTCGGCTGACCCCCAAGAGCCGCCATCGATCCGCCGGACGCAAGGACGGCCCACAACGCGATGCCGAGGGCGACCAGCCCCCCGAGCCCCAGCGCGACCAGCCATGCGCTGCGCGAAGCGGCGATCTGTTTCATTCCGCTCGATAGGCGACGAGCGTCAGGTGATTGCGGCCTTCTTCCCGCCGGTAGGTCAGTTCGTCCATCAGTTTCCGTACCAGGAACACGCCCAACCCGCCAATGGGCCGCTCCTCCATCGGCGCGTTCACGTCGGGAACGGGAGCGTCGGTCAGCGGGTCGAACGGCTTGCCGTCGTCAACCATCTCAATCGTTAACGCGTCGTCGGTGGAGCTGAAGCTGAACCAGATTTCGTGCAGTCCGCCGTCGTGGCCGTGATTGATGGTGTTAATCGCCAACTCTTCCAGCACCAGGTTGACCTTGCCTACCAACCCCGGCGACCAATTGTCCTCCTCGCCCAGATTCTCCACGGCTTCGGTGAGCCGGTTCAGTTCTTCAAGCCTGGTCTCTATCGTGACGGTACGCCTGAGACCCATCACCCACCTCCCGTGCGACGAAAGGTCAGGCAGGTAATGTCGTCCGACGCCGGGTTGTCTCCCACGAAATCGCTGACGGCATCGAACACAACGTCGTTGGCGGCCTCCGCATCGTTCCCCGGATCCGCCGCCACCGCCGCGCGCAGCCGCTCCAGGCCGAACTGCTCCTCGGTGCTGTCCATGGCTTCGCTGACGCCATCGGTATACAGCACGATGGTGTCGCCCGGTTCCAGGAAGACGCTGTTCTGCCGGTAATCCAGGTCCGGCAACAAGCCCAGCGCAATGCCACCCGTCAGCGGAAGATTCGTTGAACTGCCGTCGGGTTTCACCAGGAGCGGCGGGTCGTGCCCGCCGCTGGCGTAGACGAACTCACCGGTGTCCGGGTTGTACTCCGCGTAGAGCACCGTCACGAACATCTCGGTTTCGTTGTCTTCGTACAGCAGGTTGTTGACCTCGCGGAGCACGTCGCCTGGCCCGCCGGAGCCAATCGCGGCGCCTTTGATCAGGGTGCGTGTCGACATCATGAACAGGGCGGCGGGCACACCCTTGTCGGATACATCGGCGACCGTCATGCCAAGGCGCTCGTTCTCCAGCGACACGACGTCAAAGAAGTCGCCGCCAACGCTGCGCGCCGGCTCCATGTTGGCGAAGATCTGATAGTGAGCGCTCTCGGGAAAGTGCGTGGGAAGGATGGACTGCTGCATTTTGCTGGCGACGCTCAACTCGTTCTGCAGCGCCACCAGCTGATCGCGCGACGCCAGGGCCTCCCGCCACTCCATCAGATGTTGCAGCGTTCGGTCGATCGTCACCCGCAGGTCGCGAAAGTCGATGGGCTTGGTGACGAAATCGAACGCCCCGCGGTTCATCGCGGTGCGGATGTTCTCCATGTCGCCGTAGGCGGAAACGATGATGGATCGAATGTTGGGGTCGACCTTCGGAATCTGCTGCAGCAGCGTCAGCCCGTCCATTTCCGGCATGTTGATGTCCGAGACGACCATGTCGATGTCGTCTTCGGCGTGCAGCCGGTCCAGGGCCTGGACCCCGTTGCGGGCAAAGACGAACGTGTACTGCCCGCGCCGGATATTGCGCCGCATGCGCTGCAGCATCAGCGGCTCCAGGTCCGGCTCGTCGTCAACGACCAGGATCTTGTAGGGAGGCTTGACTACCACGATTTCACCCTATCGTTTCCCAGCAGGCGCATCGGCTTCCACGGGGGTGAGAGGCGTATTGCCTGCGCAAGCGGCCAACGCCTCGGCTTGGGTGTCACACACTGGAATGATCTGATCGAAGCCGCTGACGTTAAAGACCCGGTGGACTTCATCGGTGACCGAGCAAATGCCGAGCTCGGCGCCTTGCTGTCGCAGAGACTTGGCCAGACCCAGCACGACGCGAAGCCCCGCACTGCTGATGTAGTCGAGTTGGCGGCAATCCAGAATCATCGCCCTCTCGCAGGCTTTTCTCACAACCGTCAGAGCTGTTTCGAACCGCCGGATGGTCGTGGCGTCCACACGCCCTTCCACGGCGACCACGACCACCCCGTCGGGTGTTGCACTTAGCACCGCAAGTTTCACTTGACCGCCGGATGACGGCGCACCTCCCTCCGCGTCGTCGGCGTACAGGCCGTCGGGCTCCATGTGGATCAAAACGGGAGACCCAACCAACGCGTTGGCCGCCGTGGCCGCGCCGGACCCTGGTATCCCCTCCGCGGAACCATCGCCTGGCGCCTTGCTGCGCATTAGCGCCCGGTGCTCCAGGGCCCGTTCAATCGTGGCGCGCAAGTCCTTGAAGTCAATGGGCTTGGTGACAAAGTCAAACGCCCCACGGTTCATGGCCGACCTGATGTTGTCGATGTCCCCATACGCTGTAACGATCACCGAGCGAATCTCGGGGTCCACGTCCGGAATCTGCTGGAGCAGGGTCAGCCCGTCCATCTCCGGCATATTGATGTCCGAGAGGACAATGTCGATGTCGTTCTCCCGCAGTCGCTCCAGCGCCTCCACGCCGTTGCGGGCGAAGACAAACTCGAACTGACCCTTGCGGATGCTGCGGCGCATCCGCTGCCGCATCAGGACCTCCAGGTCGGCCTCATCGTCCACGACCAGGATCTTGGCGGGGGCGCCCGCGTCCATCGTCACGCCCAGAGGCTCGCCGGGCGGTCGCCCGGGCTGGGCGCCGTCGCGCGCGTATCGCTGGCCGCTAGCGAGAGCATGCGGCCAGAGCCTCGGCCTGGGAGTCGTGCACCGGAATGATCTGATCGAAGCCGCTCACCTCGAGGACCTTGCGGAGGGAGTCCGGCACTGAGCAAACCATGAGCGTGCCGCCCTTCCGCGCCTGGGCCTTGGTCAGTCCCAGCAAGACGCGAAGCGCAGCACTGCTGATGTACGTCAGGTTCTCGAGGTCCAGCACCAGGCCCTTCGTGCCGGCGTCGGCCACGGCCCCGAGCACGCGCTGGAATCTCGGGGCGGTGGACCCGTCCACCCGGCCCTCGAGCGCGACGACCATCACCCCAGTCCCGGTGACGTTCACCACGTTCACGTTCACTTCGGTTCTCAGTTCCTACAGACACTTAACAGGACGTTCCTCGCGGCTGTCCTGGCGCGTTTCGCCCGGTCGCTCGCGGATCGGCCACGTCGCCGTCCGCCACGCACGCCGGGGCTCAGCTCTTGCGGGCGGCGAGCGCTTCGGCCTGGGTGGCGTGGATAGGAATGATCTGGTCGAAGCCGCTGACGCTGAAGATCTCGCGAATCGGATCGGATAGCGAACAGATGGCGAGCGTTGCGTCCTTGCGTTGCAGGGACTTCGCCGCCAGCAGGATGACGCGCAGTCCCGCACTACTGATATAGGTCAGGCGCTCCATGTCCAGAATCACCGCCTGGTCGCTGGCCTCGATCACCGCCTCCAGGGCGCTCTGGAAGTCGCGGGCGTTGGTCCCGTCCACCCGGCCATCGGCCGTCACCACGATGGCGTTGTCGTTCCACGCCCACTCGGTGCTAACGCTCATGGGGTTTGTCTCCTTGCCGCCTCCGGCAGTCTCGCACGCTCGGGGGCCGAATTCACATTCTCTTCAGGCAGCGCCTTGCCGGCCCGTATCGTGGAGAGGTCGAGGCCGCCACTGCCTACGGGTCCGCTGCCTGTCACAACGCCCACGACATCACCGCCCGAGACCAGCATCTCAGCTATCGATATCGACATGGCAGGCAGATCGGCTTGGGCCTGTGCGGACGGCAGTGTCGCCACTACGCGACTAAGCCCGCGTAGCCTAGCAGAAACCGATAGCTCTGGTTGCTCGGGAAGGACACCGCTGCGACATTTGAGGGGCAACTTCGGTTGGAGCTTTGTGCGGGTGTCCCGGTCCAACCTGAATCAGCACCGCTCCCTGCACCTGCGTCGGCGGCCTGGCGGGCCGCGACGCACAACCGACATCGCGGCCCGGTGCGTCCTTCAGCGAACACGACCTACGACGGCGCCGCTCGACCCGCCAGACCAGGCGCCCGTTGGCTGACGGCGTGGCGCCTGCCGCGGAGGTCGCCCGATGCGCCAGTCTCCTCAAGATGGGCGGCATTGCCGCGATCCCAACGGACACGCTCTACGGCCTGGCGGCCAGTATTCGTCAGCCGGACGCTGTGGCTCGCGTGCTGCAGATCAAACGCCGCAATCCCGGTGGTGGAGTTCCCATCCTGGTCGCCAGCGCGGCCCAGGCCGGCGAAGTTGCGGAGATGTCGGCGGAAGCTCACCGCCTGGCGCAGGCGTTTTGGCCTGGTGCCGTCACGCTGGTGCTGCCCGCGCGAATAGATGTGGAGCGCCGGCTGCTCGGCCCGAATGGAACGGTCGGCGTACGCGTTCCCGCGTCCGGCGTCGTGCAAGACCTGATACGCCTCGTTGGCGCCCCCCTCACGGGAACCAGCGCCAACCTTCACAACGAGCCGCCGCCCATGACCGCCCAGGCGGCGGCCGACGCGGTCGGGCGCCTGGTCGACATGGTGCTGGACGGCGGTGAGGGCGGCGGCGCTCCCTCAACGGTGATCAACCTGGCCGCCGACCCGCCACGCATCCTGCGAGCCGGCGCCGTGGACGCCACAGCTATTCGCGCCATCGTGCCCGCGGTGCGTCAGCCCGACGATGCCGGCTAATGGACAGCATGTCGGTCGAACTGGACGGCGACTTTGACAGCGCCGAGGCCCACTTCCTGCGCAGCCAGTTCGACGACTGCCAAATCGAGCTCATCGCCCGCTCACTTCGGGACGGGCGCACGGCCTTACTGCGCTGGCAGCCCGCCACGGGACTTCCCCCGCACGCCGTCGAGACCACGACGCCACGCGTGACCGACCGCCGCCGACGGCCGCCCGTCGCCTGGTACGTTCTCGAACACGAACCCGAGATCCACCTCACCCCCATCGCCTCCGGCCCCGATCTGCGCGACCGCTTCCCGGACCATTTCCCGGCCGACGCCGTCCCGGACCAGCCGGCCCGTGCCGGCTGCCTGCCATTCAGCCGGTGGTTGCTTCCCCTCGCCATAGCAATCGCCCTGGCTTCAGGGTGAAGCCAGGGCGACCATTCGCGAATGCGGCGCGCGGCGCGGACCGCGCCTGCGCTGGATGCGCGCTACGCCGCCAGACGGCCCTTGATCTGACCGAGCGAATCCGCGATCGACGCCTGGTAACGCGTCATTTCGGAGTGGTGACTCGACAGGCCGCGGTCAATGTTCTCCAGCAGCTGCAGGGCCCGCGTCTCCGAATCGGTGCCGCGCGCCCGGCTGCGCCAGCGCACCATCTCGTTGCGCACGGCGCGCGCGATGTAGACGGTTACGGCCGAAATGATGCCGATGGTTTCAGGTTCCATGACGGTCTCCTTCTTCGAATGATTGGCGGCTGTGCCAGGTACCGGAGCGGGCCTTTCGATCCGCCGGCCTGAGTGGTTCCAACCGGGATCGTCCACGGCTCGCACTACACGGCTCCAATCGCGAGCCAATAGACGAGCCCCGGATCCGTGCTGCTGAAATCGCGGCCGTCCCCGGTCGCGGCCTGCAGGGTGAATCCGTCGACGCGCAGATTGGTGCAGCGCGCGACGATCCGCCGCCCGCCGATGTCCTCTCGCGGAGTGGCCAGCGCCGCGTAGACCGTGCGGAACGAAGTCTCAAACGAGACGCTGTGATCGGACCAGTTTTGCGAGCGCACGCCCGCGACCGACGCAACGCCCACCTCCGCCCGCCACTGACCGCGGTCCACGTGGTTGGCGGGGGTGCTGTCCTGGAAGTTGGTCAGGCGGAGCGCCTCGTCCAGCGGATGGGGAGTGAATGCGTGCGCCAGGGTGCCTTCGGCCAGTTGCAGCCCGTCGAACCAGGCCGTGGTGTCGCCCTGCTTGAGCTTGCACAGCGCCAGCAGCGTCGGCGCCGCGCTGTCCACGGCAATCGTGACCGTCAGCCACTCCCAGGCCGATCCGCCCGTGTGATAGGCCGAAATGGACGTGGTCACGCCGTCGCCCAATTCCAGCCGCGCTCGATTGGGGACCGTCGCGTAGACCCAACCGCCCAGCGTGAACGTCCGCCCCCGCAGGTAGGTCAGGCCGCCCAGGTCGTCGACCAGCCCGCGACGCAGATCGCAGTCGGCGCCCCGCCGCTTCAGGGACGCGGCATGGCGTCCGTGCTTGACGACCGATGTCGCGCGCGCAGTCTGGGCATTGGCGCCCGACAGCGACCAGCCATCCGGCGCCGACGTCCCGCCGCCGGACCACGATTCAAAGCCGCCGTTCGGCAGGGCGTTGCGAAACTGCTCGGCGTGAAACGTGTCCAACGCCAGCTTCGCGGTCGTCACCGCGCCCGCCGCCAGTGCCGCGTCGGTGAGCTGCGGGCCTTCGCCCGCCCGGCCCGAGTGGTCGTGTCCGTTCGCCGCGTGAAATCCGGCGTCGATCAGGTCGGCGTTGTTGTTGAACACGTTGATGTCGTATCGCTCGGCGCCCAGCGGCTTGGTCAGCCGCAGGTTTGCCGTGGTAGTTGCCATATCGCGGCCTCCTAAAGCCTGGCGAGTTGCGTGTGTATGTAAGCGGCCTGCTTCGCATGCGCGTAGGCCGCCAGACGGTTGTGCGTGCCCGTGCCCGCGGTCGGCCGGTATTCCGTGGCGGTTACGGGCATCCGCCACTCCAGGTCGCGCCCGGCCTCGCTGCGCCGCGCCTGGGCCTCCGCCCCGCGAACCAGCACCTCCACGTGTTCGCCGTCCGGGCTAACCAGCACCACCGGCTCGCGCGTGGCCGCCGCGGCGGCAATGGTGCGCTTGATGTCGCGACCCGATCGACGATCGCGGCGTCCATCGCGCAGCGGCGCCTGGTCCGCGATTCGGACCACGAACTCGAACACCCGCTTAAAGTCCGCGCGTACGGCATAGGCCAGAGAGACCGCGTGGATCACAGGCGTCGTCCAGGGGTCGTCGGTATGCAGCGTCAATCGCACATCAATGGCGGCCGCGGCGGCCTCTGGCCCGAATTCAATGCGCTGCCCACTGGTGGCGAAGCGTCCGAGCGGGCGGTACGGCTCGCCATCGCCCAGCCGGTAGGACGCGTCCACCCAGGAAGACGCCGTGAGCCGTTCGCCGCTCAGCGCCAGCGCCAGGAACGCCTTCGGCTGCGCCGCGAAGCCCGCGTCGAAGCGGGAGAGGGCCAGATCCGCAGTGATCGCATAGCGGCAATTGGAATCGTGCCGGGGGTTGGCCGACCCGCGCGGCAGCACCATGGCCGCCAGTGAGCCGCCGATTGCGATATTGAGCCGCGGGTTCGTCCCCGGCCGGTCCGACACCCACATGTGCCGGCATTCCGCCTGCCCCAGGCGCGCGATGGGGTGCCAGGAATCCTGTTCCTGGTTGAGCGCCAGCAACGTTGATCGCCCGGTCTCATCCCGCAGGACGGCGTACAGGTAATGGGCGTCGCCGACGCAGGCAGTCACCTGCCCCCGAATCGGCGAGGCGTTCTGGCGCAGGCGTTCCGGGCCGGCCGCAGTCAGCTCGCCGGGCCGGAACCGGTGGAGCCCCTGCGGCAGGGGCAGCCACAGGAAGCCGCGCCAGACCGCCGCGCCGCGACCGTTCGGCGGGCTGGCGCTTCGCACCGGCTGGGACCACAGGTGCTCCGCAACCGCGCCGGTTCCGGTATCGGGACGCAGCGCGTAGAGGCCGTCCGCCTTGACCAGATAGGCGGTACGACCCAGGCCCAGCAATGAACCGACCCCAAACGCCCCGTCGCCCACGGGCGTGCCGACGGTCCAGGTGGAGCCCGCCCCGCCGTCCTCCGAGATTGAGAGCACCGGGCTGCCGGTCTCACGGCTCACCCGCGCCAGTTGCGAACCCAGCACCAGGAACGCGTCGGCCTTGCGGACCTCGCGAAGCGCCAGTTCGTTGATTCGGGTTGAGGAATCCAGCGCCGCCCCAACAGTCAACCGCAGCCAAAGGGCCTCGACCCCGCCGATCGTGGTACGCCGCCAGTCGGGTGGTTCAAGGAACGTCACGTCGCCGCCGCCGGCTAACGTCGTGCCGTCTCGCGCCGTGCCGTCGGTCAGCCCCTCCACGAGCGTCCAGCTCTGGCCGTCCCAGTACTCCGCCGTCAACTCGGCGGCGTTACCGTTTGCCGCGGAGTTCATGTCGATGCGTATCGCGGCGAAGGGAGCGTCGCCGCCAACCAGCAGCCAGGCGCCGTCGCTCGCCGCCCCCAGCGAGTCCAGGTGCCCGTACGTCGCCGGGTCCCCGTCGCTCAGGACGGCTGTCAGATCGGCGAAGGTCTGGCCGCCGTCACTGGTCCGCAACACGGCCGCCGGACGGGCACGCTGACCCTCGTGCTGCGTCCAGGTCGTGCCATCGAACGTCCAGAACGGCTCGTCGGCCGCCGAACCGCCGACGGCCACAAAGGCCATCGGCCGGTCCGCACGCCCCTTGAAAACCGTGGCCGCGCCAGCCGTCACGCCCGGTTCGAAGGCCTTGGCCAGCGTCCAGGTCGTGCCGCCCCGCGAACGATAGACGGCCGAACCCGCCAACACGTACGTGTCGCCGGCCAATTCGAAGTGGTCCGTGATCACTCCGGACGACGCTATTGGCGTCGTCCGGACTTCGGGGGGCAGCGTGACCTGGTGCGGGATACGCGTGTCGGCCAGCCCGTGGGCGTAGCCGGTCGATCCGCCGCGCGGCGCGACGCGCTGGCCGAAGCCGCCCGACAGGTCATCCACGGCCCAGGTCGTTTCGTCTTCGGGCGGGAACTGGGCATAGGACTGGTCGGTCTGGCTCACGCGCGGCGCGAAGAAGTCCAGCTTGCGTTCACGCCAGGCCACCTCACCGCCAGGCTCGTTGCTCAGCATGAGACCCACCCCATCCACACTGCAGTCGTACGGATACGGCGGGCGGTTTCCACGCGGCATTTACCAGCCTCCACTCAATATCACCCGCCGGGTGGCCCGCGGACGGTAGAGGCGGGAGAGATGCTGAAACTCCAGCGCGGCGTCACGCTGCAGCGCGGCATAGCGCGCCACGTCCCCCGCCGGCGCGTCGCGGTTGAGGTGTCGGTACACCTCCACCACCGCCCCTTGCGCCACCCAGTCCACCGGTGCGTCGGTGGTGGCGTCGTCGGTCGCCAACGGGTCGTACGCGCGCAGCCCCTCGATCAGCAACGTCTCGCCGGCGCTCGGTGGTGGATCCACCTCCAGCCATAGCCCCTGACCCATCGGCCCCGGATTGGCTGCCGTGCGCCACCAGGCCGCCGCCGACATCACGCGCTCGGGGTGGTCGGCCGCGCGCCGCCAGACTTCGACGACCTGCTGCCGGTGCGTGATCCAGACCGGCAGCGGCGAGCGCCGTCGGTTGGCCACCTGCAGAGTCACCTGCGTCCAGCGCGTCACCGCGTCGGCCTCCAGACCACCCAGGCGGACCTCGATTTCCTCGCATCCGTCAGGGATGACGAACGCCAGTCGTAGCCGTCGCCGCGTCTGGCCTGTGCCCTCGGTCGCGCCCAGGTCAACATTCCGGCTCAGGTCGTGCACTGAAAGTCGAGCCGTGGCGCCGCTCGGGGCCACGGACGCTTCCAGGGTGTACGCCTGCCCCGGCAGCACGGCCAGGCTGGTCGATGCCGCATAGCCGCCCGCTGCCGTGTTGGTCACGTCCAGGCCGGTAGCGCCATTGGCCGCGACCTTGGCCGCGGTCGCATTCCAGACGCGCCAGGCCCGGGCGTCCGGGCTCGCCATGTCACCGTCCGCCAGCGCCGTCAGCGGCACCAGGGTCTGAAACCAGCAGCGCGTGAGGGTGGCGTCGATCGCCGCGTCGACAACCTCGGGCGCAACCAGGCGTGACAGTTCATAGGACGCGGCCTGCACGGGATGTGGAAACGCCCGGCTGACGGTGATTGCCCCTGACGCCGGGTCGTAGGCGGCCACCCGCCGGCTCTCGCCGGCGTTTGGACCGTCCAACACCAGCACCCAGCTGTCGACCCACAGGTCGGCGGATGCGGTTGAATCCTGGAGCCGTGCCGGGTCGACCAGGGTCACCGTGGACCCGCTTTCCGCCGTTCCGGTGAGAAACGGCGCCAGCCGCCGCGCAACTCGATGCCGCAACGCCCGCCGCGTGACGCTCACGGTCGGGCCTCCGAGCGCTGGGGGTCACCCTGATTCCACGCCGCGCGCTGCGAACCCAGGGGTTCCGGATCGGCTGCGCCGTGATCGCGCAGGCGCGTCGCCTGGCGCTCGCGCATGGCCAGCGCCGTGTCTCGCGCTTCCTGGCGGTCGGGCGTGATCACCAGGATCTGGCGCCCGCCCGGCGCGCCGGGAAAGCGGTGAATCAGGCGCCGCGCCGGGCGGCGCCTGATCCAGATGATGGGAGCGTGCATGTGCCGCTACCTCCTACTGGAACCGTCCGGCGCTAGCTGGACGGGGTGGACGCGTCGAAGTACATCTCCACGCCCCAGGCGTCCGCGTATTCGCCCAGGCCGTAGTCCGCCACGACATTCAGCTCCCAGGCCCGCAGCGAGGCGTCACGCTGTCGTTCCACCGCCCAGTCCTTGAACATCACCAGCACCAGCGCCTCCTTGGAAAACACCGCGCCCTTGGCGTCGTCGCTGGCGTCCACATCCACGTTTCCGGCCTGAAAGATGTCCACCCCGAAGGCCCGCGCCACCCAGTGGTTTTCCAGCACCGTCTGCGAGATGCCGGCCGGCACCGGATACGTGCCCGTCGGCGAGATGTCCGCGGCCAGGTCGTGCGCCTGGTACGGGTGCAGCACCGCGTGGAACGGCTGGGGTGCCGGCTCGTCCGCCCCGTGCAGGCGCGAAACCGCCGCCCGCAGGTGGCCCATCGAGATGTTTTTACCGGCCCCGCCCAGCGACGTGCTGAAGCTGTCCAACATGCCCAGCAGGTCCGTATCCAGCTTGCGGGCGATCGCGTCGCCCAGCACGCGGCCGGCCGCTCGCGCCATGTCTTCCTTGGCCGTGCGCAACGCCCGGTCCGTCAGCACGATCTGGGCGCCAACCTCGGCCGGTGTGATGGTGACCTTGCTCGTCGTCAGGGTTTGCGGGTTCGTCATGTCCACGCCCTCGGTCAGAGCGGCCGCGGACACCGTGCCGAACTTGGGAATGTCCAGCTTGTCGCCGGCCCCGCGCGGAACGCGGTAGGTCCGCACCAACGGTTCCATGACCGTGCGGTGCATCTGGGTGCGGCGGGCTTCGGCAATCACCGTGTCCACCACGTCGCCAATTGAATCGCTCGTTGTAATCGCCACTGCGTCTCCTCCGGAGCGCCCGCTAATGCGCGGCGCTCGAATTGCCTGCTGTCGATGTGACGCCGCTCGTCGGCGCCTGTTCGGCGAAACCGCGCTTCGCCGGCGCTCGGTCTATCGGGGCACGTCAGGTCCGACCCTGACCATCTGGGGACGGCGGCGACGCACCCATCCGAAATCCCATCGGACGATGCGCGCGGCCCGCCGCCCCCGTACTCCGCTCAAGCGCGCTGGGTCGCTGATGACGCCGTCGTCGCGTTCCCTCAATCAGCTGCCATCGGTGAGAAGCGATGAAATCGCTCCGTACGCCCGGCAGCGGTCGGATCAGGTGACGCGGGCCGCCGCGGCCCCGCTTCGGCCGACCTCCGCTCGTCCGGCGGAATCGATCTGGCCCGAAGCGCTACACGCATAGTGTACACCATCTGCTTACTCTCCGCAACTCCACGTTGCCGGCCATCCACCGCCGTGCATCCCTGCCATACCGCGCAATTCACGCTTCCCTTGCTGGTGGCCTACGGCTACGATGTTTATGTCTTCCGGCGAGCCCACGGAGGCGGCGGATGCCGGCCTTGCACTCGTTTATCAGCAACACGCGGTTCCGCGCACTTCTCGTTGGGGCGGCGCTGGCCGCGGCCCTGGGGCTGGCGTTCACCGCCACACCGGCCCTGGCGCAGTGGCCCACCACCTGCGTGGAACTCAACGACATCGTCGAGAGCCATTTGGGCAACTCGCACAACGTCGGCATCTACCAGCGCGTCTTCGGCGCGCAGGCTGAGCAGGCCTGCCAGAGTGATCATCGCGCCGACGTCCAGGCCACCTTCGCCTGGGCCGTGGGCGGCGCGGGCGCCGGCGCTCTGGCGCCGACCGCCTGGCCGACAACCTGTGTGGCCCTGAACGACATCGTCGAGGCACACCTGGGCAACGCCGGCAACGTGGGGATCTATCAGAAAGTCCACGGCGCCCAGGCGGAGACCTATTGCCGCAGCGACCATCGAGCCGACGTCCAGTCCGTCTTTGCCTGGGCCATACCCACGCCGACGCCAACCGCGGTCGCCACGCCCATGGCGCCCCCACCACCGCCGCCGCCGCCAACCTCGGCCCCGATCGGCGAAATCCTGACCCTGGCGGCATCGCCTTCGGTCTTCCAGGACAGCACGCTCTGGCTCGGCACGTCCTCTGGCGGCGTCCTCCGGTCCACAAATGCCGGCGCCGGATTCACCCAGCACCTGAGCGGGCTACCCAGCCCGAAGGTGTACGACATCGCCCCGTCGCCAACCTTTCTCGAGGACAGCATTGTGATAGCGGCGACGGACGTCGGGATCGGATATTCCACCGACCGCGGCGTGACCTGGGCAACCGCGATGGGCGCCCCCGGTGTCCGGACCGGCGGAATCGCCCCATCGCCCCGCTTCCAGATTGACCACACCTTCTACGCGATCGCCGATAACGGTGTGGTGTCTGAGTCCACCAACGGCGGCGCCAGTTGGTCAACCGTGTCCGCCAATCCCGGGAACGGCCTGCCCAGAGACGTGAACTTCGACGGCCTGCTTACGGTGCAGGGACGCGGCGACAACATCCACATCTTCACCTGGATCTCGACCAACCTGTGGGTGAGCGACGATCTTGGGCGAGTCTTTCGGCCGGTGATTGGAAGGAGTGCGCTGCCAAAGGGCTTCAGGATTTCGTCGGTCGCCATCCATCCCGCCTGGCACTACGACCGTGTCATCTGGCTGGGCTCGGACGAGCACGGCATCTACCGTTCGGAAGACGGTGGCGAGACCTTTCACAACGTACTCCACACTTCGAGAGGCGCTAAGGCCATCGGCCGGGTCACTGCCATCGCGCTCTCGCCCAATCTTCCACGCGATGGAACGATCGTGGCCGCGACCGACCGGAGCAAATTCTTCCTGAGCAAGCGCGGGCAGCGACAGGGCACCGTCAGGGACATCGGAGCCCCCGGAAGCTGGGATAGCAAGGGTGCCAACCTGAGCGTCGGTTCCGTACGGGGTCTCGCGTTCAGCAACGGTTTTAGCGGAGACGAGACGATTTACGCCGCCGGCGGCACCCGCTTCGCCATTACCAGCAACTCGGCGAATGACTGGTACACCTACCCACACGATGTAGGTCCTACCAGCTAACCCGGTTCGCCGGCTGAATGGCCGCAAGGAGGGCGACGGGGTCTCCGTCGCCCTCCTCGGCGGTTAAGGGCCCCGGTCGATTCCCGGCTCGTTTCGCTGATCCTCGGTCGGCTACGCTCGATCCAACCCGTCGCGGCGACCGAGAGCCGCGCCGACGTCAATCCGGAGACGCCGTGGATCCTAAAAATCTCCTGGTTCTCATGTCCGACGAACACAACCCCCGCATGCTGGGCTGCGCCGGACACCCGCTGGTGCAAACACCCAATCTGGACGCCCTGGCTTCAGCCGGCACCTCATTCACCTCGGCCTACTGCAACTCCCCCATCTGCGTCCCCTCGCGCGCCAGCTTCGCCACCGGCCGGTATGTGCATGAGATCGGGGCGTGGGACAACGCCGCGCCCTACACCGGCAGCGCGGCCTCCAGCTGGGGCCACCGGCTGGCCCGGCAGGGTCATGCCGTCACCACCATCGGCAAGCTCCATTACCGCAACACCAGCGACGACATTGGTTTCCCCGACCAGCGCATCCCCATGCACGTCATGCACGGCATCGGCGATGTCTACGGCTGCATTCGCGCCAATATGCCGGTCGCGCGCTATCAAATCGGCCATGTGGACGACGCTGGCGACACCGACTCCGAGTACATCCGCTACGACACCGCCATCGCCGCCGAGGCCGTCCGCTGGCTCCATACCGAGGCGCCGAGCTTCGACAAACCCTGGTGCCTCTTCGTCTCCTTCACCCTGCCCCACTTTCCGTTCGCCGCCCCCGAGCGTCACCAGCGCCGCTACCGGCTAGACGACATCGACATGCCCATCGCCTGGTCGCCCGACCAGTGGCCCATGCACCCGCCCCTCGCCGACTTTCGCCACGCCCGCATACAGACGGCCCAGGAAACCCGCTCCGAGGACGCCATCCGTCACGCCCGCCTCGTCTACTACGCCATGTGCTCCTTCGTCGACGAATTGATCGGGGACGTCCTCGGCGCCCTTGGCGACGCCGGACTGACGGACGACACCCGCATCGTCTACACCAGCGATCACGGCGAAACGCTCGGCGACTACGGCCTCTGGGGCAAGAGCGTCATGTATGACAGCGCGGCCGGAGTTCCGTTAGTCCTGGCCGGAACCGACGTCCCGGCCGGCCACGTCGTCGACTGCCCCGTTTCGCTGGTCGACCTGGCCCCCACCATCATGACCGGGATCGGCATCGAACCGGCACCCGAGGACGCGGACCTGCCGGGAAGCAACCTCTGGTCATTCGCCGCTGGCGACGCACCCGCCGACCGCACCGTCTTCAGCGAATACCACGCCACCGGCTCCGCCTCCGCCGCCTACATGCTCCGCGACCGCCGTTGGAAATACGTCCACTTCGTCGGCCACGACCCCCAGCTCTTCGATATGCAGGCCGATCCCCACGAACTGACCAACCTCGCCGACCGCCCAGCTCATCAGGACCTCGTTGCCGACTTCGGCCGCCGACTGGCCGCCATCTGCGACCCCGCCGCTACCGACGCCGCGGCCAGGACTGATCAGCAGCGCCGTATTGAAGCCAACGGCGGCGAGGCCGCCATCCTCGCTGCTGGCCAACAGATCAACTTCACCCGCGCGCCTGAACAGTTTCACCTCGCCTGAGCTACAAACCGTGCGGGTGCTAAATTTCGGCTTGAGATCAAGCAGTCAGGATCGTCATCGCTAGAAGTTTCGGAGCGTCCCCATGGATCAGGTTCGTCGCGTAGTCGCGGTCGCCCTCATCGTCCTTGCGGTTGCTGTCGGTCTGAATCTCATGCTCACCCCCGTCTACCACGATGGTGGCGAAACCTATCCCATCTGGCAGGTCATGAACTGGTTCATGGCCGTGGCCGTCGTCATTGCGCTCCTCATCAGCTTCCACCGCGTTCGCAGCCTCAGCGGCAGTCCCAACGACCCCGTCACCCGCGAGTACCTGGGCGCCACCGCCCTCTTTCTGGGGTCCACGGGCCTCATCATCATCTTCTACTGGAACTGGCTCTGGACGCTGAACCCGGAGAGCGAAACAGGCCTGGCCGCCCAGTCCCACCTCAACCACTTCCCCTGGATGGACGTACTCTTCAGTTGGGTCGCCGGCAGCTCCGGCCTCTACCTCTGGCGCGCCGCCGGCCAGAAAATGAGCCGCCGCTAGCGCCCGCCACACCTCGCATTCTGACGTCCGCGGGAACGGGCATTTGGAGGATCCCACGGTGCAATCTGACCAACCCGGCGTCACCGGCAAGACCCTTCGCGACGCTCAATTCGACCGCAGGGCCGTCGCCTATTGGCGCGTGTCTGTCTCCCTCGTCATGGTCATCACCATCGTCGGTATCCCGTTCATCCCCTTCTGGCTCCTCTACAGCCTCTGGTTCGGACCGAAGTACTTTGAAGGCCTGTCCGCCCGCCTCACTACCCAGGCCCTGGAACTCCGCAAGGGCGTCTTCACCCGCAACGAGTCCACCATCCCCCTCAACCGCATCACCGACCTCAAGCTCCACCAGGGACCGCTCATGCGCCGCTTCAACCTGCACGGGTTGAAAGTGGAAACCGCCGGCCAGTCGGGGCCCAACGCGGGCAGCGAGGGCAACCTGCTGGGCGTCGTGGATGCCGACACGTTCCGCAACGCCATCCTCCGGCAGCGGCAAATAGCCCTCGGCGCCGAACCCTCCCACGACGTCCCCCGGACTACAGCGGCTCCGAGCGACGCCACCGAACTCCTCACCGAAATCCGCGACATCCTCGCCCGCATCGAAGCCAGGCAGTAGTCCGGCGGTCATCCGCCGCTGGTTGGCGCTACCCGTCCGCCGCTCGGCGTAGCGCCGCAATGTCAATCTTGGTCATCTCCAGCAACGCCGCAGCCACCGCCGTGGGCGCCAGCTCCATGATCTCGCCCAGTCTCGCCGGAATGACCTGCCACGACAGGCCGAATTTGTCGACCAGCCAGCCGCACGGCTGCGTCCGCCCGCCCGCCGTTAGCCGCTCCCAGTAGTAGTCAATCTCTTCTTGCGTTTCGCACTCGACGACAAAGGAAACGGCCGGCGTGAAGCTATACATCGGGCCTCCGTCGACCGCGCCGAAACGCTGACCGTCAAGCTCGAACTCCACGATCGCACCGCCCTCGGCCGGCCCTGTCGAGATTTTCTCCACATGCACAATCCTCGAACTCGGAAAAACCGACACGTAGAGGCTCGCCGCTTCCTCGGCCTGGCGATCGAACCAGAGAAACGGGTGAATCCTGGAAATCGCTGACATGTATCGTCGCCTTGCAGCTCCGGCGGCCGGGTTCGAATTCCCGGCGCGGGTTGAACGTCGCACCCAATGCGGGGGCACTGTCAATTCAGATTAGCCGTGCCGTGCAACGTCCCGCTTCGCGCTGGTACCCGACCTGGATGGAGCCACCCGCCCGGCGCCTGAACGCCAGGCCGGTGGCTCCGGCCAATTTGGGCAGCCGGGACCCGGCTACGCCAGCCCGCGTCGCCGGCGGGCCGTCTCGTAGGTTTCAAGGTCCACCTCGCCGCGGGCAAAGCCGGCCTCGATCTGCTGAAATGCGTCGGCGGGCGCGCCGCGGCTGGGGAAGAGGTCGGGCGAAGGATCCTGGCTTCGCCGCTCGGCCAGTTGTTCGTGCGCCTCAGCCTCGCGCTCCAGGTCAACCGCCGGCGGCGCATCCTCCACCGGTCCAGCGTCGTCCTGATCGTCGCGCTGCGTCTCGGCGCCGGACGCTAATTCCTCGGACGCGGACCGGTCGGCGGCCTCGTCGCTCGATTCCGGTCGCCGGGTAGCCGACCGGTCCGGCTGGTTCGGTGCCAGGCCCTCCGTCAGACCCGTCTTCAGCCACTGGCCAACCTCCTGCGGATCCGCCTCCGCGATCCAGGCCAACAGCCCGGGGTCGATCGACTGCCCGGCCTCCGACTCCCAGCGGCGCCTCGCGCGGTTCAGTTCGCGATCCTTGCGCGACTGCCAGCGGCGTTCCACGGCGTCGATTCGCCGGGCCACTTCCGCTTCCAGCGCCGCTTGAAATTCATCCTTCGAGTCCGCGCCATCCGACCGCGCCGCGGTTGTTGCGGCTGCCGGTTCGGCGGTCCCGTCAATCGATTGGCTCGGCGGTGCCGTTGCCATGAATCA
This sequence comes from Chloroflexota bacterium, assembly GCA_026707185.1. The sequence goes on along the minus strand of JAPOXI010000029.1, from coordinate 9,343 downwards.
GCCGTCATGCCTGCTCCTTTGCGTGCGCGCCCGCAGGGTCTGCCTGGGCGCTGGCCAGGGCGGCCGTCAGGTCCGCCTCTGGTGTCGAATCGGGCCCGGCCTGAATCCGGGCTCCCAGCCGGGCCGCCAGGTCCAACATTTCCGTCGCGCGGACGGCGTGGACTTCGTCGGCCTCATGTGCCCAACGCGTCAATCGACGCTCCAGCGCCGGTCGGCAGTCGCGGAGGAGCGCGGTCAAGTCGAACCGCAGTCGCCGCAGCCGCGCCGCGTGGGCGGCGGCGCCAATCCGCGCGTAGCCTTCGCTCACCATCAGCGTCAGCAACTCGTCGGCCGAGGCCACCCGGCACAGGTCCCAGTGGGTCAGGTGCTCCGGCGCGGGCTCGTCGCAGTCGATCCGCAGACAGCCGGGTGACCATTGACTGCCCGGCGCGCCGCACTGCGGGCAGTGCCAGTGCGCTCGCAGCAACAGCCCGCGCTGCACACACGCCTCGTCCAATCGCTGGCTCACGTAGCGACGGACGGCCGGCGAAGCGTCATGCCCGCGTGCCGAGCTACGCACGGCGGCCATGCAGGCGCGTTCGAATTGCGCCGGCTCGGATTCGCCCAGCGTCCGCTCCACGATGCGCCGGGCGGACTCGTGATCGGCGGACGTCAGGGCATAGGCCGCTGCGTCGTCGTGGCCCGGGGTTCGGGCTCGCAGAATCAAGCGCCCGTCCTGGCGCTGGATTGTCAGCACGTCAACCTTCCATTTCGTCACGGCGCCGACGCCGGGGGGTCCGCCCAGGCCAGCGATGTCGGAATCACACACCCCCGGCGTCGCGCCTAGCTATACTCGTATAGAGTACATCCCCACTGGCGAGCTGTCAACCCCGTGGGTACAATGGGCGCAGGATGAGCGAAACGCCGCAGGGGATGCGCTTCGCGGCCGTGCTGAACAGCACCCGCCGCGCCGCCGGCCTGTCCTATCGCCAGTTGGCCCAGGCCAGCGGCATTTCGCACTCGTTCCTCAGCCACGTGGAAAAGGGCGAACGTCGCGCGCCGCCCGCCAAGGCCATCCTTGACCTGGCCGATGCCTTGGATGCTGACCGCCTGACCTTTGCCCTGGCCGCCATTACCGATCGCGCCGGCAGCGATGTCGCCACCACCATGGTCGCCGCCCTGAAACGCGGGCCTGTGGGGCGCGAGGTCGACCCGACCGGCGGCGGCGTTCAGATCGAGTCGGCCCCCCCCGGCGCCGAGTCGGAGCTTGCTGATCTCGTGACGCTCGACGACGCCGTTGCCGAGATCGAGCGGCGCCTGGCCTTCGTGGACCTGCAACTGGACGCCGGAACCATGCGCCTGGGAATCAACACCGCAGGCGGCGATTCCATCGTCCTGTTCGTCGGCGCCGGCACTGACCCCGACACGCCAGACGACGACTAGGGCGCAGTCCGCCGACGCTCTCACGTTTCCCGGACGGGATCGTTGCGGCGTGGGCGCCGGGGGTGAAGGGGGGAACTGCCTCCCGCCAGCCCGACCCCAGAGGGGTCGGGCTGGCGGGAGGCAGCTTTGGGCGGATCTTGGGGGCGGGGCGGGCGCATGGCGGACGAGGCACGGGGGATTCGGCATTGGGGTTACCACGTGATTCGGAAGGGGATGCTCTGGCGGGGTGGGCGTTCGACGGGGCCGAAGCGGTCGTAGAGCCAGTAGCTGAGGGCCTTGAGGGCGTGATTGTCGCGGTCGATGGGATCTTCGGAGACGGACTTGAGGTCGGAGTCGTCGTGGTAGCGGTAGAGACCGAACTCGCGGACGAGCCAGCGGCAGCGGGGAGCGATGGCGAGGCGGGGGGAGCCAGTCGACGGGTCGCGGAGGAAGGTGCGCAGGCGGTCGATGCCGTCGCGGAGGAATACCCGGTGCGAGCGGAGGGGGATGCGGGCGAGGGAGGCCCAGACTTCGACCTGGCTGGGGGCGGCGTGGTGCTGGCGTCCAGCCACGTCGATCACGCCACCGCGAACCCGCGGCCACCAGGGGCGCTGGCGGCAGGCGGCGATGACGTCGCCGGCGATGGTGCGGCGCATGTAGACCTCGTCGATGACGGCCACATCGGCCCCGCGCTGCTCGATGGCGAGCACGGCGTAGGCGCCGGCGTAGCCGGGATCGATGGCCAGTTCGACGGGCGATCCGCTGGGCTGTGCGCTGGAACTGACATGCACACGCGGATCGAACTCGCGGAACACCAGCGTGGACGGTGGGCAGGGGACGCCGCCGAAGCGTTCCATGAAGAGATCGGGCGGGAACATGGCCTCGAGGTCGGCGATCTCGGGGTCCTTGCGGCCGCCGGGGTAGAGGGCCAGGTTTTCCCAGGTGGGGATGGAGAACGCCCGGGATTCGGAGGGCTGGGTGAGCTGCCAGGCGCGGAACTTGTCGGCGTACCAGCCGCGTGCGCTCTCGAAGGTGCCGCTGAGCCAGAGCCAGCCGCGTCGCTCGGCAACCCGAGCGCGGAGGCGCAGGAAGGCGGCGGCAGGTAGCTGGGCGGCCTCGCAGGCGAGGATTCCGTCGGGGGCTTCGCCGGCCAGGCGTTCGGGTTCGCGGGCGCTGCGAGTGACGATGCGGGCGCCGGTGCGGGTGATGAGCTCGGCGCGGGCGGTTGCCGGTTCGCGGACGGTGGCGACGGCGTCGATGCGGCGGCAGGCCTCCAGCACGTAGTCGAATTCAGGGCGGCAGAGGTCGTACTCGGGGCCGACGATCCAGTAGAGCCGGCCCTGCAGGATGCGGCCAAAGAGTTCCATGGCGGCGCTGTGGCTCTTGCCGGCGCGCTCGCCACCGGCGATGAGGCGGATGCGAGCCGGATTGTCGTGGGCGGCGAGCTGGGCCGGGGAGGGCTGGTAGCCGACGCGCTGCCAGAGGACGTCGCGGATGGCGCGTTGGGCGTCGAGGGAGGGATTTTCGGCGGCATCGTCCTGGGCCTGGGTCTCGCGGAGCCACTTGTAGCCGGTGGCAGGCGCGATACCGAAGCGGCGGCAGAGCTCCCGTCGGTTGGAGCCGGGCTGGCGGGCGAGGGCCACGAATTCGGCCTGACGGTCGCTCATCGGCGAGTCCTCGCGCGATTGAGGCTCGGGCTTCTGTCGTTGAGGCATGTGTTCACGACGTCTGAGCCGATGTGTTCAGTTTTCGGCCGAATGTGTTCAGTCCTGGGCGAAATGTGTTCAGTTTCAGGGCGGATGTGTTCAGTCGAGGCGGGGAGGTGTTCACGGCAGCCGCGGGTTGGGGCGTGAAAGAGCCGAATGCCCGGTGCCAGTGCGACGCCAGTCGACGACCGGGGCCGCAGTGTATGGACGCGAGGGAGGGGGTGGCAGGGGTTCACGGTTGACTCCGGTGTGGCCGCTCAAGAAAGAAGGTGCAGGCGGCTGGCTGCGAAAGCGAGCACGCCGCTGAGAAGGCGTGGAGGGCATTTCGAAAGGGGAAAAGGACCAGCATGCGATGAATGGGGATCGTGTCCCAGGACGGGTTCGCACGCGGCTCGAGCGCGGCGGACCGGTGAGAGATCGCTGGCTGGCTGAGGTATTATACTCGTTATGAGTACAGAGGGCAAGCTTGATTCAAACGTGCTTCAACACGAAGGCTCGGCGTCTTTCCCAGATAGTGGGCAGGTTCTAACCGCGTGGCTGTCCCGCCCGACTTGGGGCGGATAATTCGGGACGGGCGGCTTGGTATTGGGGCTACGTGCCTAGACGGGGATCGGCTTGGCACCCCTGACGAGCCGACGCAGAACGAGTCCCACGGGGCCATTGTCGTTCAAGGTGTACCCGTGGATGCCTGCGTGCGAGTCGGGATCGCAGGGGTCCTCAGGCTCGGGTCGGACATCAAGCTGGATTTGGCGGCCGCTGACGTTTGCCTGCCGAATGTCGCCAACGCTGAGGACCAGCAAGACATCCCCTGATTTCTTGGTCAAGCGAATGTCGTTGCAGATGCGCTCAATGTCGCAGTCGTGATGCTCCATCCAGCAACCTGACAGATAGGTGTCGGGTTCGAGCCAGACGTCTCGGTGCAAACGTCGTGGTCGCAGAGCGAACGCTTCCGGCGATGCCTTACCCTCCTGAAAGCGGTGCTTTGGACAATGGCGCGCAAAATGATCAGCGTCGGGAATCGTGGGCATTCCGGCTACGTGATCTTGGTCAAGAAGGCTCGACTATGCGCCAGGGCTTCGTCGAGCGACAGCTCCTCTGACCAGTCACGGTCGTCGTCGTGCATGTCCAGATGTACCAATCCCTCGCGCCGGCAGGTCACGATGATGGAGAGGCGCTGATCGTCGGTCTCCCACAGGAGTTGCACTTCGCCTCGGTGGGTCAGCCACATGGCCGGGTAGCCGATCCCGACGACGGGTTGAAGGGATAGCCGCCGGGCACGGGCGTCGCGGCGTCGCTGGTCAACGAACCGAATCGCCGCCAGCAGCGAGCCGTGGTCCATTGGGATTTGGACATCCGCTGCCTGAACCTCCGCTAGGTCGCGAATTCGCTCGGCAACCCTGAACTCCTGCCGGTCTTGACAGTGGCGAATGACTGCGTCAAGCGCTACCCGGCGATAGAGCCATGAATGCAAAACTTCCGGGTCTTGCGGGATACGAATATCGGAGTCGGAACTGGATACTTGATTAGTTCCGAACAACCCAGTCGCGTGCCAACTGACAGGCGGGGGCATCGGGATGCGAACCAAGCCACGTACGTCTTGGATACCACTCGGCTGTACAGCAAACACGACAGGCGGGTCGCCCTGACGTTGAGGCCCGTGAACGCCAGTCGCACCGCCGACGTGGGTCTCGATGTTGTTCAGGAGCCATGGATCCGGATGAACAGTCGGCTGCTCGACGAATAGCAGCATCCCGGCCAAGTCAGTCTCGGTAGCGATCTCCTGTTGCGACACCTGCCGCGAGTCACGCGCTGTAGCCACCACCCAGGGTTCCGGACCTGGTCGAACGGGTGCGTCAATCATGAGTGTCAATCGCCTCTATCAGCAGGTGGGCGTGGTTCCAGATGTCCAACAGATCCCGGTGAATCCCTTCCGAGCCCAACGAAAGCACTCGATTCTCACAATGGCAGTTTAGAGCAAGATGAATCCTCTGGCCCGCTGGATCGTGGTCACGTGCTCGCGGCTCGAGTTTTGGATTCCACTTTCGGTCGCCATACACATAGCTGAACCCAATGGTCGCTCCTTCAACACTCAATGAGTCTTGGTCACCAGACAGCTGGCGAAAGATCGAGCCGCCGATTCCGTGTCGCAATAGCCTAGCGGCCAGATACTTGCCCGGCGTCGTATCCGACCCATGAAAGTACGTGAGGGCGAGGTTGTATCCGAACGTGGCCCGTCCAACGACGTGCGGCGAGAGTGTGAACGCCAGAGCCAACACGTCAGCCATGCGTTCGAGGTCAGCTTCTCCCGGGAATTCGCGCTTGGCGACAAATCGGTCGGGTAAGAGCTCCAAGGCCATTCGGTCACGAGCGAGCACAAGATTCGGCGACTCCTGTGGCGCGGCGGCCGCTCCACCAATCTGCAAGACGAAGCCTGGCTGCTGGGACACTTCCGACCCGCAACTCTTTATGAACCTCTCGCGACTGCCGGGTGCCGTCATGAGTGCTTGGTTGACGAGAACAAAGCTCATCTCAAGCACCGCATCGACCTTCGGCGCCATGCTCACGACCTCCGAAAACAACTGCTCGGCTTAGACTGACCAAGCCAGCAGGGGCGGACACTATACCCAACGAGGCATCGATGGGCGACGCCTGTCCTAGCGGTGCATGGCCATTCCGGGGACGCCTGGCTCCCGTTCAGCGGTCTCCCGTGACGTAGGGTCGGTGCGGGAACATGAGGTTTCGGCCGACAGACGATTACACCGCGCACCGCTGCTCTGAATCGAGAGGGAAGACACGCGCGGACCGGAAGGAGCGAGCGTTTGCGTGAGCCGTGATGTTTGGACGATCCAAGAGAGATCAATGGGCGGTCGTGGTGTGCGGGTGATCGCGAGGGCGGCAAGATTAGACCTCAGTTCGCGCGCGGCAAGCCAGTGCGTATCGCTGGCTGGCCCAGCTATTATACTCGCGATGAGTACAACGGGCAAGCTTGGGCAGAGTGCGATTGCGGACGAAGGCTTGGAATCTCTCGCGTTGCCAATGGCGACGGGGTGCGTGGCCGGGAATGTGCAAGAACGCTGACGGACGGGATGAAGAAGCTTCCGGAGATCGTTGAGGCTTACCTGGCAGACTTGCGGAAGATTCGGGCGTTGGCGGCACGACGAGTGAGCGCTGAGTGTGCAGGCCGCCGGCAAGTCTCCTAAACAGCTTCGGTACCGGGGGATTCATCCTGGGAAATCCGCCATTGCGATGCCGGGTACGACGGACGGCCGGAACATGTTGGGCGACGACCTTGGCCTCACGGCCAGACAGGGACACTTCGGGCCGGGCCAAGCGGTGATGCCGGGGCAGAGTCGCGCCGTGGAGCGGGCTTACGCGAGGTCGGAGCGCGCGGCCTTGGACGCCGACTTGGACGCCCTGGGCGAAAACACCTTTGATGTCTACCTGAACGACCAAGCGTATTGGATGAATGTGCCGGCGAAGGTCTGGATCAATCGGCTGGGTGGGTACCGGTGTTGAAAAAGTGGTTGTCGTATCGGGAGCGGAAGGTGTTTGGGAGGGAGCTTCTGGCCGAAGAAGTCCAGCACGACCCCAACACGGCCCGGAGGATCGGCGCTGTATTGCTACTCACAAGGACAACCGACTGATGCGACACCACCTAAATCTATGAGTCCGAGTCGATGGTTAAGTCGGCCCCGAAGATGGCTTCGTCCTGTCTTTCGACGGACGCGTCGTTGGTACCGTCGCACATCGACGTTCGCTAGGACCACCCGAGGTTTGCGCAGTCTCCTGGCGATTCTAGCTGCCGGTCTCAGCACTTACCGAGGAATTGTGGGGTGGGCGACCGAGTCCGCTGTGAGAGCCTTCGTCTTACTTGGTATCTCACTTGGAATCTTCCTAGTCGCCGTCTGGCCTTCACAGATTAAGAAGCTACTGCAGGCCGCCGATCAATGGACAGGAAGCATCCTAGATGGTGTTTTCGGATTCGGCGAAGCCCGACTGAGGCAACTAACGGTGCTTACAGTTGCACTAGTCATAACTTTATCGATTGTACTTTGGGGTTGGCTGATTGCAGGCCACGAAGTTCGCACCGAGATCCAGGAACTTCAGCAGACAGTGGTTCGCACTGAATTCACTGAGTCAGGAAGTACAACCGTACGAAACCTAAGCCTTGTCCTTGCTGCCCTGCTTGCTCTTCCAATTGCAGTCTGGCGCACGCGCGTCGCCCAGCTCCAAGCCACAACGGCCCAGCGTGAACTCTTCCACAGCCTCTACCGCCAAGGCGATTCGAAGCTCCGCAGCGAAGACCTCTCGGTCTGACTAGACGGCGTCCATATCCTTGATCGCCTAGCCAACGATGTGCCTGACCGATATCACATTCAAACTATGAGCCGACTCTGTGCATTCTTACGCAGCTCGAGAACAGTGCGAGAGGAGCACGACGGTCTTCAACAGGATCAGCGTGCCGTCGCCGAGTCGATCCGTTCGCGAGAGTCCGTTGGCCGTAACATCGAAGATCAGTCCAGCTTCATTCTCGACCTTAACAGCACGGACTTGAAGGGGGTCTGGTTCAACGGCGCGGTGCTTGCGCGCGCGGACTTCAGTTTGACATGTCTAGAGGAAGCCAAACTAAACAATGCAGACTTGTCACATGGAGTCTTTTATAGGGCCAATCTTGAGGGCGCAAGCATCCATGACTCAGAACTGACCGGAGCCAAGTTCTCATTGGATGGCCAACATCCGGCAACCGGTTTGACGCAAGAGCAACTCGATAACGCTTGGTCCAAAGAGGACAGTCTGCCCACGCTCGACGGCGTGGTAGACGCTGTCACGGGCAGGCAACTCACACCACCAAAGCGCCGGATGTCATTCGACAAAGAGATGGAGCAATGGAGATTAGAAATCGAACGGATGCTAGACGAACGATAGAATGACTTGCGTGACCGCTTGATCGCATCGTTAGGCTTTGCCTTCGGTGGCACTACTCTTCGTTGGTGAGTGTTGGGCTTACGGGATCGCTCGAAGGCCTTGGGACGACAGTGGGAGCGGGGCGTCTGTCTAGTCGGTTGGGGTGCCGGGGTGTGGTTCGGCATGCCCTTCCGACGGACTCCGGGCGGCTCACCACGAACGGCGGGAGGCCGCCGGTGAGGGGTGCGCGGTAGACGGGCGGGTCGGGGACGCCGCCCCTACGCAGGAGGGGGCGGAGGCGGACGGGACTGGCCGGGTTAGTTGGGTGCTGGGGGTGTGGTTCGACACGGGTCTCCGAGAGACTCCGACCCGGCTCACCACGAACGGGGGGCGGGCGGGTGGTTCGACGCGGGCTGCCGAGGACGGCAGCCCGGCTCACCACGAACGGCAACGCAGGCCCTAGGCCGTGGGGGCGGTGCGGTGGCGGAGTTCGTGGAGGAGGTCGAGGAGGGTGTCCTTGCGGCCGGCCTGGTCGTGCTCGTAGGCGTAGCGGATGACGAGTTCCATGGCCCAGCGTTCGCCGGTGAGGGCGCGGTCCAGGACGGTTTGACAGAGTTGCTCGAGGTGAGCGTCGGCCAGGGTGGTGAGGCGCTGGGCGAAGGTTTTGGCGGAGGCGGGCTGTGGGAGGGTCATGGGCGTACCTTTCGATGTCGCGGTGGGCTGGGGCAGTCGGCGACGAGCCGACGCAGCAGGGTGGACGGCGCGGGTTGCGCCGGGTTGGGGGGATTGGTGGGCGGGGTTCCGTCTTTGGGCGCTTCCGGAGTGTGAGGCGTTGAGCCGGGGTTGGCGGCCTGAGGCGGAATGGCCGGGAGGGCTGTGACGCTGGCCAGCCGGCGGTCCTGGATGCGGCGGGCAAGCTGGTGGATGAGGCGGCGTACGCGGCGTTGGGTTGTACCGGGATACCCATGAGTGACCTGTAGATGGTTGCCCGGAAGACCCCTCACCGATTTCGGCCGCGGACGGCCGAATCTGCCTCTCCCCTTGGAGAGGGTGAAGAGCCGCCACGCCTTCGAGAACGAGGGTCGTTGCGCAAGGGTCTCCTCGGGGGTGTCCGGGGACTCAGGCGCCGACATTCTTCGCCTCCGTTGCGGGTTTGGGCCGTAGTCCGGCCTGGGCCAGGGCTTCGCGGGCGATGGCGGTGCGGACTTCGGGGGCGTCGATGAGTTCGTCGAGGAGGATTTCGTCTTCGACGGTTTCGGCGTCTTCGATGCCGAGCTTTTCGCGCATGGCCCAGCGGCGGGAGGCGAGGCGGGCGCCGACGAGGCTGGCGG
>JAPOXI010000102.1 GCA_026707185.1 Chloroflexota bacterium | reverse complement strand
CAGCCGCACACCTACGAGGAGTCCTTCAGCATTCAGATGGTCGCCGGCACGGCGGGTGAACTGGCGCTCTTGTCCGGATGGTTCAAGTCGCGCTTCCAGGCGTCAGGCGGCTTCATGCAGATCGATGACGTCGTTCGCAAGCTCGACACGTTCAATCCGCACGACTACTACTTCTACCCGGATACGAACGACCTGACGTTTACCGACACCTTGCCCATCGGGCACCTGGATGGGCTTCGGGGCCCCATGTTCGGTCTGCCCTACCAGGGCAATCTGAATACCCAGATCATCAACCTTGACATCATGGAGGAGGCCGGAATCGAGTGGCCGACGCCGGGTCGGTGGGGTATCCAGACAGAGTTCCTGGAGGCACTCCAAAAGGCGACCAACCCCGAAGAGGAGCAATGGGGGCTTCTGGCGAACGGGAGCTGGTACGGGATGTGGAACTCGTGGGGATGGGCGCTGGCCGACGATCCCAATCTGCATTACCGATCGGCGGACGGCCTGCGGACGACGATGTGGGACAGCGGCGGTGACGCCGGGATCCGCCTTGTCAATGACCTGATCCATACACATGGTGCGGCGCCGCCGGTTTCCGAGACGCGGGAGCTGGCGGGTGAGTTCGGCGATCCATTCTCCGCCGGACGCGTGATGGTCAGGTCGGCGGGATCGGTTGGCACCTTTGCGACGCGGATCAAGGACCGGTTTCGGTGGTCGCGAATGCCAACGGTCGAAGGCCCGCGCGGGCCCGCGCCATACGCCATGACCATGCAGCCGCACCTCGTGACGAATTCCGCCGAGACGCGCGGCAACGTGGAAGCGTGTGTTGAGGTCTGCTTGTTCTTTGCCGGCCGAGAAGTGCAGGGACGGGTCGCGATCGATCGGGGATCGGTGCCGATCAGGAAGGACGTCCTGGCATCGCCGGAGTACGCGGCGGGACCGCCGGAAAACCACGGCATGATGAAGGATTTCTTCGAACAGCCGGACGCGCGGTCGGCGCAGATGGCGCATCCGGCGTGGCGCGACTGGCAGCGCGGCGAAAGTCCGCGCATTCAGAACCTGTCGGCAATCCTGCTCGGCGAGTTCAGCATTGATGATGGCATCGAGCAGACGCTGAGATCGGCGGATCGTGCGCTCGAACAGTCCCACGAGTCGTGGCAAGAGCTGCGGAACTGGTGGCAGGAGCGCCCGAATCCGATCAAGCCCGGGGAGTTTGGCTAGCCGGGGTCGACGGACGCATGCTGGCCGCCGGCGTGACGTGCACGGGCGCAGTCGTCGTGCGGCGGCTGCAGCGATTACGGTAGTCCGCATGGATGGTCCTGGACGACGACGCTCCCGAGAGCGTCCGCGCGGATTCCGTCGGCAGGCCTGAGATAGCTGCATGGCAGACGACTCCCTGACCGCCGGTTCGCACAGGCCGCCGAACATCCTCTGGTACTGCACCGACCATCAGCGGTTCGACACGGTGGCGGCCCTGGAAAACCCCGAGATCCGGACGCCGCATCTTGACGCGCTGGTCCGCCAGGGTGCCGCGTTCACGCATGCGTACTGTCAGAGCCCGTTGTGCTGTCCCAGCCGAGCGAGCTTCATGACCGGTCGCTATCCCAGCGCCGTCCACGTCAACTACAACGCGCTCGACTACTTTCCGCCGGCCGCAGAGTCCACGCTCGTCAGCCGGCTGCTGGCGGACGCGGGCTACGAGTGCGGACTGGTGGGAAAGCTCCACCTGGCCGACGGCCACGGCGATCCCCACGCCGCCGAGCCTCGGGTGAACGATGGGGTTGGGTGGTTCGATTGGAGCCTGGGTTCGCACGACGATTGGGCGCCGGGCGTTCATGGCTACGCCGACTGGATTCGTGCGAAGGGCCACGAGCCGTCAACTGTCTTCGCGCGCCGCCCAACCACACCGAATCGGCTCTATGCGCCGACGCCGGATCGGGACAACATCCCGTACTCGTTGCACCAAACAACGTGGTGCAGCGAGCGGGCGATCGCGTTTATCGGGAAGGCGCAAGAGCCGTGGCTCGTGTGCGTAAACGTCAACGATCCCCACCCGCCGTTCGATCCGCCGTGGGAGTACTACCGGCGCTACGACCCCGACTCGCTGTCAGATCCCTACTTCCGGGAGAGCGACCTTGAGCAGCAGGAACGTCTCGCGGACATTGAGTGGCGGGCGCGGAGGCCGGTACCCACGCGTCCGTCCGACATGGATGCAAAGCGCGTCCGGGCCGCCTACTACGCGATGATCGAACTCATCGATGCGGAATTCGGACGCATCGTCGAGCACCTCGATTCGGCCGGAGAGCTCCGTAATACCGTGATTGTCTTCATGAGCGATCACGGCGAGATGCTGGGCGATCACGGGCTGCTGGAAAAAGGCTGCCGGTTCTACGAGGGGATGGTGCGGGTTCCGCTCCTGATGGCGTGGCCGGGCCGCATTCCGGCGGGGCGTCGTTGCGATTCGCTCGTGGAGCTGACCGATGTCGCCCCGACGCTGCTGGAGTTTGCCGGGCAGCCGATCCCAGCGCTCATGCAGGGCCGGTCGCTCGCACCCCTAATCGAACGTGGTGACGACGACGGCGAGGCGCATCGGGACTTTGTTCGCACGGGGTACCACGGGGCGCGCGGACGGCCTCCGGGTCGGAGTTACGCCACGATGTACCGCGATCGACGCTGGAAGCTGGTGGTGTACCACAACCACGGCACGGGCGAGCTTTACGACCTGGACGACGATCCCTGGGAGTATGTGGATCGCTGGAACGATCCCGACTTTCGGGACGTGAAGGCGGATCTCATCGCGCGGAGTTTCGATGCCACGGCGCTGGCGGCGGATCCGGGTCCGCCGCGGCGGCAAGATCGATGAATTCGAGCGCCCAGACTGGGGGACGGCGATGATCGTTGATGGCCATGCGTACTGCTTTCCGAGTCCGAACGAACGGCTGGATCCGCCCAGCGACGAGGACCCGCTGCGACACCTCCAGCGGGAGATGGGCAAGCATCATCAACCGGCGTGGCGGACTCGCGACCGCGCGGCCGCGGATGTCGATGCGCTTATCGATCGCGGGCGCTGGGAAACGCTCAACTCGCTCAAGGACGCTGACTTTCGCGCTGCGGGGTTCGGGCGCTTCGAGTGGCGGAGCGGCGACGAAGTCATCGCCAAGCAGTATCAGCCGCCGTCCATGCAGGACATGGCCTACCCGCCGGAGCGGCTGGTGGCCGAGATGGACTACGCGAATGTCGAATGGGCGTTGCTGCACAAGTTCCAGGGAACGACGAACGACTACATGGCCGACTGTGTTCGGGGATTCCCACAGCGGCTGCGTGCTCTCGCGCATGTTGCCGAGTGGCGGGTCGCCGACGATGCGGATGCAGCGATCGCCGAAGTGACGCGCGCGATCACCGAGCTCAAGCTGAGCGGGCTGCAATTCATGCCGTACCAGATGGACCTGTATGGGCACCACGAGGCGTGGGACGAGCCCGAGTATCGGCCGTTCTGGGATGCCGTTGCGGATCTGGGCGTGCCCGTCTACCTCACGCTGCTAGGTCGACGGGACCCAGCGATCGAGAGCTATCGCAACGAACTGCGAACCCTGGAACGCTGGATGGAGCGATACCCGGACACCACCGTCGTGCACACGCACGGATTCCCCTGGCGGATGTACATCGACGGCGATCGCGTTGCGTTGCCGGATTACGTCTGGGAACCGTTTGCAAACCCCCGGCTGCATCTGCAGCTGCTCTTTCCGATTTCATTGGGCAACGTCTGGGACTATCCGATGCGAGAAGTGCAACCGGTCATCGAGACGTGCGTGAGCCGAATCGGCGCCCGGCGCCTGAGCTGGGGCACGGATATGCCGATGGTCATGCGCTTCTGGACGTACAGGCAGAACGTCGACTTCATCGGCCGGTACTGTGAATTCCTCGCGGATGAGGACCGCGACGCGATCCTCGGCGGAACCGCGGCGCGATTGATGGACGTGCCAGGCGCCGATTCGGCCGCACCGGGCGACTGAGCTTGATGTACCACTAAATCGTCGCAAGCGCGCTCTCCATCAAGCCGACCAAGTGGGACAACGCTCAGAAAGCCGACAAGCTCGAGGCGTTCATTCGCGAGGCCGCGCGTGACCGGCCAGACGTCATCGTGGCGCCGGAGGGATTTCTCGAGGGCTACGTGGTCATGGAAGTCGTCCGCGACCCTTCCAAGGCGGAAGCGATGCGCGCGCTGGCCGAGCCTCTCGACGGGCCGTAATTCCAGCACTTTCGATCGGTGGCACGCCTTCTGAAGCGGAACATCTGTTTCGGGTTCGCCGAGCGCCGCGATGACGGGATCTACAACTGCGCCGCCTTCATCGGGTCGGACGGGGAGTTGTGCGGCGCGTATCGCAAGACGCAGCTGTCCGAGGGCACGCATCCGTCGTGGGACTTCAATCGGGTCGGGCGGCAATTGCGAGGCATCGATACTCCTATTGGGCGGGTGGGCGTGCTGATCTGCAATGACCGCTGGAACGCCCACATTGCCCGGACCCAGGTCATGGACGGCGCGCAACTCCTGCTGATCCCATCGTTCGGATCGCGAAAACGCGCCCAGAACGAGGCCGTTATGGCGCGAGCGCGGGGGAACGGTGTGCCGGTGGTCGAGGCGGCGGTGGGCGTCAATCTGATCATCAGCAAGGGCGAGGTCGTGGCGTACACGTGGGGCGTCGATCGGATCACCACGGCGCGCATCGACATTCCAGCGTGGCCGGCGCCGGCCCTGGCGGACGAGATGGAGGGGGCGTACCTGGCCGGGCAGGACGCCGAGATGCTGCGCCGGCATCGCCACATGATGGAGGAATTGAAACGGGAGGCGGCCAGCTAGCGGCCGGGCCCAGTGTGGCCTCGCACGCACGCGAGGAGGATGTCCCAGCGGCGCCTTGAAGGTGAATGAACCCGCCGAGACCGTGCCGGTCAACACCGCCCAAGCCACGCCGGTGTCCGTCGCCTGACGTGCACCAGTCCTGGTTACAAAGACTGGGTGTTGGGCAGTTTAGTCCTCAGCCTGTGCGAACGGGCAGCCCGTAGTCCTGCTGTCGCGGGAGCAGCGCCACGTCGTCGGTCGGGGCGAAGTACTCATAGACGGGCCCGCGGCGCTTGTGCGGCGAGGTATTGGGCGCGGAGAAGTGATAGGCGAGGCAGTGGAAGAGAAGCGCGCCGCCCGCCGGCACTTCGGCCTGGACGACGTCGTCGCGATCGAACAACTCCGGCGCCAGCGGGTTGGTATGCAGGCCACGCCGGTGACTGCCCGGCACGACCTCGATACAGCCGTTCTCCGCCGACGAGTCATCCAGGTAGTACTGGATCGCCACCACCGGCGCGCGTTCGGGCGTGAGGTCCGTGCCCTGTCCGATGAGCCGGGCGACCTCCGCCGGCGCGACAAAGCCCTCGGAGAGATCCTGATGCCAGTGCTTGGCCGATCCCTCAAACGGCGGCTTCATCATCAGCTTGGAGTGGTGGAACCGGAGATCCGGCCCCAGCAAGTCCTCGAAGACATCCAGCGTAAACGGATGCGTCATGAGCGCACGCCACGGCTCGCCGCCGTGGTGATGGATTGCCTGGATCTTTCGCAAGGCGACGTGGTCATCCGTGCTGGTCTTCTCGACGTCGAAGTGGGGGTGTCGATGGTGTTGGGCCCAGGCCTCGAGCACGTCGACCGACGCTCGCAGGACGTCGAGATCGGCCGGCGCGATGGCTTCCTCGAGTACCAGGAATCCCTGGTCGTGGAAGGCCCCGACTTGTGATGCGGTCAGGCGATTGAGGGTGCGGGTCATTAGCACAGCGGTCCCCTCCAGTTCTGTACTCGACTCGGTGTTGGTCGACGCGTTCGATCAGAGTTCATTCTGAACGATCCGTAAAGGTGAATCCGTGCAGCCGGGCCTGGCCGTAGATCCAGAATCGCAGCTGCACGGGCTCGGCGACGGACGGCAGGTGCAGGGAGTCGGCCCAGCGGACAGGTCGATCGGCGCCATCGGCGCTGAGGTGATGGCCGTCGGCGCCCTCGAAGCCCTCAATCTCCTCGCCGATCGAATCAAGCACGGCGACGTCAATCCAACTGCGACCCGCCAACGTCCCGCTCACGCCTGCGGACAGCCCAACCGCCCCAGCCGTGGGCTCGATCGGAATCGTCGTAACGATGGCCGGCATCTCGCCATCGCGGGACTCCAGGCCGGTGAAGCCGTCGAGCGGGAGCGTGGCGAGACCCATCTGGGCGGGGTAGGTGCTTCCCACGCTCTGCGGCCATCCCACTTTTTTGTGCACGCGGTCGCCGAGCGGCCACATCGTCCAAGTCTCGGCCTGACCGGAGTAGTAGAGGCGAAGCTCAGAGCCGTACACGACCACGTCGCTTGAAGTCACGATGAAACCGCTGTCCCACTCGTGCCTGGCGCCGCGACGAATCACCGGCTCATGGGCGTTGACACGCTTGAATACCTCGCCATCCCGGCTGACGGCGAGCCGCACGTCCCCCACGTACGAATCGAGCAGCGGCTCGATCCACCCGAACTCGTAGAGCATGAAGTAGTAGCCCTTCCACGGGAAGACCGAGATGAAGTGGATTTGAAACTCCTCGACATCGTCAGGGTCGATGATTGGGTTGTGGGTTGAGCGGATCCACGTCCGCGGGTCCGGGCCGTACGCCATACCGCCTTTGCGACTCGTCCAGCCGCCTCGATCCGGCGACCTGGGCGCGGAGATCTGGCCGTAGCACTTGTAGCGGCGCTGTGGATCGGGGTCCTGGGGGTCATACAACACCTGGTGCACGTCGAACCACGCTTCAGGATCCGGGAGCCAGCGGTAGGCCCCATCCGGCGTGCGATCGGATGTCAGGCAGGGCTTCCCTTCGCGCGTGAAGTGAATGCCGTCGGGTGAGTTCCAGATCTCCTTGTTCTCGTGTTCGTCGGGAAGGAAGAGCTTGTAGCGACGATCGGGATTCGAGTCGGCCATGTCCTTGAGGCAGGGTCCGTTCGTCCGACGCGGCGCGTTGTCTACGAGCAGGTTGTTCGCCCGAGAGCCCTTGTACTCGCAGATGCCAAGGTCCGGACGGTCCCAGGCGATGCCATCCACGCTGGTGGCGTAGCTCGTGCGCGGTCGCTGGATGCCGGCCTCCTGGGCGTCAATGCCCATGTACCAGCACTTGAACAGGCCATCTTCGGCATCCCAGAGAACGGTCCCCTGCCAGGGCGACGCCTGCATCGAATCCCACCGTCCGATCAGCCCGGCGGGGAGGACGGGATTGGCCGGGTGTTTCGTGGCACTGGAGACGGAGAGGCACGCGTTGTGCATCTCGGCCACCTCGAGCAGGTCAGCGAAAAGCACGCTGCGGCCTGGCGCATTCGACAGAGAGACTGACTCCGGATAGGCGGCCGGCATCAGACAAGTCCGTCGGGCCGCCGAAGCGAGATGCTGGGGCGCGCGCGTTAGGTCAAAGGATGCGCGCGCTGCTCGAACGGCGGCCCGGCGTGGCTACAGCGATTCTCGCCGGCGGCGTGAATCGGCCGAGGCATCCGACCAAGGGCTTCAGCGAACTGGCCGATGATCGTCTGGAGGCCTTCGCCAGGTCCAGGAACGTCACCGGCGACCACGTAGCCTTCACGCTGGGATTGATCGAGTTGCTCGGCTGTGAGGCTCATTATTTCGGCGCCGAACGGCATAGGCCTCGTCGGCGGATTTTAGATTGCTCCGCCGAGCGAGTACAGAGCCGCGCGCTAGAAGCCGACGGGATCCGGGTCCCGGTAGCCGCTTAGGCCCTGCCGGGCGGGCGTGGGGAATCCGGTTTCACCAGCCGCCAACGTGCATTGGCAGCTTCAGTGCGGTGGGATTACATGACGGTGCTGAGCGGACGGGACCTGGCGTTTTGGAACGAATACGGGTATGTGGCGGTGCCGGGGGAGCAGCTGGCGAGGCTGGTCGAGACCATCTGGGACTTCCTGGAGATGGACCCGGACAGGCCGGACGACTGGTACACGTGGGCCCCATATGACCGGAACGATCCGCAGACGCCGACTTTCGAGGCCGGCACGGTGTCGATGTACCAGCCCCAGGTCATGTGGGACAGCCGGCAGTACGCGGGGGTGCAAGGCCTTCGCGCAGATATTTGGCGCCAAGCGGCTGCGGGTCTCGCTGAACTGTCGTTGGACGCGAGCGAGCTCGGCGGCACAGTCCCTTCAGAACCGGGCCAGCTTGCCAAGCTCAAAGAGTTGCGCCTGGCGGGCAATCCCGGGCTCACGGGGTGCGTGCCCACACCTTTGGGTAACGTGGCGGAGCATGACCTCTCCGAGCCAGGATTGCCGGTCTGCTGATCCCCCCAGCCATTCTGACCATCGAGTGGTGAGACAGAACTGGCGTGCGGGCCAATGCGCAGAGCAACTTGCCCCTCAACCGGGCGGTCTGCTTGACTCCTCCGGAGGCACGCTACGTTGATGGCGTTGACGTCCCAGCACGATGTTCCGTCGCGGGCGGATCGCGGCTAGCTCGCAAGGTGATATGAAGCTCAGTTGCTGGACGCGAATGGTCGTGATCGGTCTGTGCGCGGCGCTGGTGGTTGCGTGCGGCGAGGATGGTGGGCCTGAGAGCACCGGGGGCTCAGCAGGGTCCGAGTCCGGCGCGACAACCACGCTGGATGGGTCGACGGAGCCGTTTGTGATCGGGGCGCTGGATTCGCTGACGGGGGTTGGGGAGTCGTATGGGATTCCGCTTTCCCGGTCGAAGCTGTTGGCCGTGGAGGAAATCAACGCGGCGGGCGGGATCAACGGGCGGATGCTGAAGCTGGTGATCGAGGACTCCAAGTGCACGTCCACGGATGCGATCGCGGCCTATCAGCGGCTGACCGACGTGGAGGGCATCAAGATCGTGCTGGGTGCGACTTGCAGCGGCGCCACACTGGGGGTCGCGCCGCTGGCCGAGAAAGACGGCGTGATCCTGCTTTCGCCGTCGTCGACGAGTCCCGACATCACGCACGCCGGCGATTACGTCTTCCGTACCGCCATCAGCTCGCAGAAGGCGGGCACGGACGTGGGCAACCTGCTGTGGGCCGACGGCGTGCGGACGATTGTGACGATCAGCGAGGCCACGGACTACGCGGAGGGGAGTCGCCGCGCGGCCGTGGCGCAGTTCGAGCAGCTGGGGGGCACGGTGGCGGCGGCGGAGAGCTATCCCTCGGATGCGATCGACTTTCGCAGCCAGCTGGCGAAGCTGCTGCGTGTCGAGGCGGAGGCGATGTTCCTGGCGGCGCAAGGCGAGATTTCAGGCGGGACGATCATCAAGCAGGCCCGCGAGCTGGGCTACGACGGTCCCATCTACTCCGAGGTGGTGCCCACGGGTCCGAACGCCCTGGAGATTGCCGGGGAGCACGCGACCGGACTGAAAGCGATTGTCCCGGACCCTGAGTTGAACACCAGCATCGGAAAGGACTTTCTGGCGAGTTTCAACGAACGTCATGGCGTTGCCCCGTGGCCCTGGTACCAGGGTTCGGCGTACGACGGCGTCTACATCGCCGCCGAGTGCCTGCGGCAGACGAACGACGACCAAGACGCCGAGGGCTTCAGGACGTGTCTGCACGACCTGACCTGGAGCGGGGCGATCGGCGACGACTACAGCTTTGACGAGAACGGGGACGTGACCGGTATTTCCCACGTGTTGATCGAAGTGCTGCCGGTGGCGGAGCGGACCGAGGAGAACCTGGGGTACCGGGTGGTGCGGGCGCAGGCGGCTTCTTAAGGGCCAAAGATTGGACCGCGCGGGCCAGGGGTGCCCGGGATTCGACGGATAGCGGTTACCAGGTAGCTCAACGAGCGCGATGGCCTGGCGAGCTGGCCCGGGGTTGAAACCTGATACGTATCGGGTTGCAATCCGGGGATGATTGTGCGGTTCCGGCACCAAGGGCTGCGGCGGCTCTACGAGAGGGGTGACGGGCGGCTTCTCCCGTCACGACGCGTTGGCAAGATCGAGCGGATCCTGGCGCGGCTGGACGTGGCGACGGAGCCGGCCAGCATGAATCTGCCAGGCTTCCGTCTGCACCCGCTGCGAGGCAACCTGGTCGGATTCTGGGCCGTCAGCGTGTCGGGGAACTGGCGCATCGTATTTCGCTTCGAGGCGGGAAACATTCGGGAAGTGGACCTGGTGGACTACCACTAGCGTCCCTGACTAGAAGGAGATTGCGATGCCTATGCACAGCCCGCCCCATCCGGGGGCGTCTGTCCGCTATGACTGCCTGGAACCGCTGGGCCTGAGCGTGACTGACGGTGCGCGCGTGCTGGGCGTGAGCCGGAAGCAACTGTCGGCGCTGGTGAACGGGCGGGCAGGGATTTCGCCGGAGATGGCAATTCGCCTCGACCAAGCCTTCGGGGGCGGCGCCAGCACGTGGTATCAGTTGCAGGCGGCCTATGACATGGCGCAGGCGATGCGGCGGGCCGGGGAAATCCGGCTTGACTTGCCGGAGGCGGTGCTGGCGTTTCGGGAGCGGGCGGCCAGGTACAGCGTTGACGAGGCGTAGGGGATGCAGCGAGGCACCGACCGTGGACGACGCCCCAGGAATGGACGCTAGCTTGGGGCGGCTGCCGTAAGTTCGGCCTGGAGGGTGTGGACGAGGCGGCGGGTGCCTTCGCGGAGCTGGTCTTCGGGGATGTAGCTGTAGGCGAGGCGGATGCAGCGGCGGTTCCGGTCGTGGGCGAAGCAGTGGTGGCCGGCCAGGTAGGTCACGCCGTTCTCTTCGGCGCGTTCGCGGATGGCCTCGCTGTCGGCGCCTTCGGGTAGCTCCAGCCAGATGAAGAAGCCGCCGACGGGTGTGATCCAGTCGCAGCCGAGGTCACGAAGCGGCGCCAACTCCTCAAGCATGGCGTCGCGACGCTTGCGGTAGAGGTCCAGCAGGCTGGGCAGGCGCCTGGCCAGTGCGCCACTCTGCAGGTAGGCGCCGGTGACCCAGGCGGCGAAGGGGCTGGTGGCGCTGTCGGCCTTGAGGCCGCACATGCGCGAGATGTCGTCAGGCTCGGCCACGGCCCAGCCCAGGCGCATGCCGCCGGCGACGAGCTTGGAGAGGGTGCCCAGCTTGATGACGCGCTCGCGGCCGGCGATGGCGTAAAGGGCCGGCGGGCGTTCGCCGTCGAAGATCAGGTCGCCGTAGGCGTCGTCTTCCAGGAAGACCAGGTCCAGTTCCTCACCGACTTCCGCAAGCTGGCGTCGGCGTTCGACGGGCGCGTTGAAGCCGACGGGGTTGTGGACGGTGGGCATGGTGTAGACGAGCGAGACGTGGGCGCCGGCCTGGCGCTGACTGGTAATCGTGTCCCGCAGCGCGGATGGGACGATGCCCAGGTGGTCGGTGTCGACTCCAACGATGTTGATTCCAAGTCCGCGGAAGAACCAGAGGGCGCCGATGAAGGTGGGCGACTCGACGATCACGGTCCCGCCGGGCGGCACGAGCAGCCGCGCCGCCAGTGCGATGCCCTGGGAGGCGCCGCTGGTGATCATGATGTTGTCGGGGCCAACGTCCAGGCCCTCGGTGGCGCTGACCCAGTCGGCCAGAAAGCTGCGCAGGGGTTCGGGGCCGGAGACGGGGCCGTACTGGAGGGCCTCGGCGTTGTGGTCGGCCATGAGGGCGGCGGTTGTCTCGGCCAGCTCGTCGTACGGAAAGCTGGCCGAATCGGGGAAGCCGTAGGCGAGGCTGATCAGGCCGGGGCGCTGCATGGTCCAACTGGGCCGCAGCGGGTTCTGTTCCATCGCCTGGGCGACGGGGCTGTAGTGGGCTTCGAGGCTCATGGAAGCGAATCGTAGCAACCGTGCGCAGCGGTTCTCCTGCAGTGGCAGGCACAGCCACTTAGGGGTCGTCCTTCCAAGGCGCCGCGACTTTCATTTCATGTTTCAGTCAGTGGACATCAGGCGGCGCGATATACAATTGATCCGGGCGGACAGGAAGCTGACGCACTGGCCCGCCGTCGCCTCGACTGCGGGGAGCAGAATCCCGAGCGCAGAGAGGAATCCATGACGGTGGATCCGCTCACTCGCGCCGAGTTGCGCGAGGAATTGGACCGAAGTCTCCGGCACTACGCCACGAAGGCTGACTTGGCCAACCTTAAGTTCGCCCTGGCGGCCTGGATGTTGCTGCTTGTCTCGGCCGCGACAGGGATTCTCATTGCCGTTGATCGGCTGGCCGGGCCGGGAACGGGCGGCTGACTCCCACCACGTCTGCGGCGATTGTGCTGAACAGCTCCGACGTGTCCCGCCGGTAAGATCACGGCCATCAATTGGGGCGGTCATTTGGCCGCCGGCATGGCCGGAGCGATTGGTGCCGTCGCAGCGGTTGTGGAGTCCATGGCGGATGGCCTATGTGCGGGGGGAGCACCGCGACGATGGGCGGTGTCCGTTTTGCGTGCCGGTGGCGGAGGCACGAGAGCTGCCGGAGTTGCTGGTGCATGCGGGGCGGCTGGGGTACGTGACGCTGAATCTGTATCCGTATAACAACGGGCACGTGCTGGTGCTGCCGTACCGGCACGTAGCGGACCTGGACGAGCTACAGCCGGACGAGGCGAGCGACCTGATGTCGCTGGTGGTGCAGGCGCGGGTGGCGTTGCAGGCGGCCTTTGCGCCCGACGGCTACAACGTGGGGATGAACCTGGGATCGGCGGCGGGCGCGGGGATTCCGAGCCACGTGCACTTCCACGTGGTGCCGCGCTGGGCGGGCGACACGAACTTCATGCCGGTGACGGGGGACGTGAAGGTGATGCCGGAGACGCTGGACCAGACGAAGCGGCGTCTCGTGGAGGCCTGGCCGGACTAGCGGCCCGCGGTCCCGGCCGGCGGGAGGTCGGGGGCGCGCTGGGGCACGGGGACCAGGGCGGGCGTGGCTTCGGGCAGGAACCCTAGTTTGCCGGGGGGCCAGTAGACCAGCCAGACCTGCCCGACGATGGAGGCGCGGGGGACTGTCCCGATGTCCCTGGAGTCGCGGCTCTGGAGGCGGTTATCGCCCATGACGAAGTAGGAGTCCTCGGGGACGCGCCTGGGCGAGGTGTCGCGCCCGATCGACCCCTGGAAATAGCTCGATTCGTCGACCACGTGGCCGTTGACGTAGACCTGTCCGCCGCGAATCTCGACTTCATCGTTGGGTAGTCCGATCACGCGCTTGACCAGGTCCTCGTCCGGACTCCTGGGGGAACGAAAGACGATTACGTCGCCACGCTGTGGATCCTCGGTTAGGTACGAAAGCTTGTTGACGAGGAGAAACTCGGAGTCCGCCAGGTTTGGGGACATGCTGGGGCCCTCGACCAGAAAGTTCTGCACAAGCAGGCGGGTCCCGAAAAAGATGAGGGCGGCCAGGAGGACTGTTTCGGCAATCTCGAGGAGGATGTTGCTGTTGCGCCTGAACATGGAGCCTCGACGGAGTTCGCCGGCGCGACCGAACTATTGCGCGCGGGTCACTCGTGGCTGGGTGCCCGGACGACTCTCACCCCATCCTTCTCCCACAGGGAGAGGGGGACGAGAGGCCACTGGTGCAACGGGACACAGCCTGAGCGACCGACAACGTAGGCGTTCGCGGCGGCGAGTTGGTTGACCCGAGTATATTGAGCACAGACTGCGCTTTGCGGCGCGGGGCACACTCGCACCGCCGGGATGCCGGGTCCTGGACTCCGTGACACGCGCAGGGAAACGGCGGCGGATGGGTCCAGCGATACGAGTCGGCGAATCGGGGAAGCGTCCGCCGAGCCGGCGCATTTTTGCCGAAAGCGCGCGCGAACTGGCGCTGTACCGCTGCACCGTGTATCCGACCAGGGTGGCCTCACAGCGCTGCGACCATTGCGCGCGGATGTTCTGCGACGAGGCGCTGAACGACACGGACTGGGGATATGTGTGCGATGTCTGCCAGGGGCAGCTGGAACGACGGGAGGAACTGGACCGCACGGCACTGCGTCGCCACGTGTTTTCCTGGAACTGGCTGCCGGTGGGCATCGTGCTGACGCTTTCGCTGTTGATGGCCGTGCAGCTGTTCATCGTGTCCAACGGGAGCGACCTGCGGGGCGACCTGGCCGTGAAGATGCGACTGCTGTTCGACGGCGCCGACCGCAGCCGAGGGGCGCTGGTTTCGGCTTCAGCGGTTGGAGGGCAAGCGCACGCGCCGGCCGGATCGCAGGAGGGGCACGGCGCCGAGGCGCTGGTGGACGGCCTGGTGGAAACGGACTTTCCCGCCTGGCGGTCAGCCACCGTGGTGTTTCCCCAGGACGTGGTGCTGAAGATGAATCTTCGGACACCGATCGCGACAATCGACATCCTGAATCACCCGAGCGAGCCGCCGGCAAGCTACGTGCGGCGGCTGCAAGTCTTCACGTCGCGTGAAGTCGATCCACGGGAAGACCCCAGCGGCCTGAAGTTTATTCGCCAGGCCGAACTCGATGCCGCGCCGAGCGTGAGGATCGAGATTCCAACCGAGGTCACGCGCTACGTGTTGCTGCGGCTGCTGGCGCACGGCGGGCATGAGGGTTACGTATCGATTGGGGAAATCGAGGTGCGATCGCGGGCGGAGAATGATGGGTAGCGCGGCAAAGGCCGCGTTTCCGGTGACAGACATGGCCAAACGACTCTCACCCCCGGATCGAGTTCGGGACAGGCTCCAACCCTCTCCGACAGGGCGAGGGATGAGTACGCGCTTCGCCAGGTAGACCCGCATCCCGATGTCCAAACGGAGGGCGCGGTTTGAGCTGACGTATTCGGGTGCGGCGCAGCGTGTGCGGCTGGATGCGTTCGTGGCGGAGTCGCTGGAGGACGTCTCGCGAACGCGGGCGGCGCGGCTGATCCGGGACGAACTGGTGACGCTGAATGGACGAGCGGTTGCGCCGGCTCGCCGATTGCAGCCAGGCGACATCGTGCGCGGCGCGTTGCCGAGGGTGGCGGAGGAGCTTGCGCCGGAGCCGGGGCCGCTGGCCCAGCGGCTGACGACCGAGGGATTGGTTGCGGTGGACAAGCCGGCGGGGATGGTGATGCATCCGGGAGCCGGCGCTGACCGCGGGACGCTGGCGCACCGGCTGCTGGCGCATTACCCGGAGCTATCCGGCGTGGGTCACCCACGGCGTCCGGGGATCGTGCACCGGCTGGACAAGGACACGTCCGGGGTAGTGCTGATTGCACGCACGCCGGCAATGTACGCGCACCTGGGGCAGGCCTTCGAGCGCCGGGAGGTGCGCAAGCGCTACTTGCTGATCGCGAAGGGCGTGCCCAAGCCGCCGCGGGGGTGCATTGACGCGCCGGTTGGTCGGCACCCGACGAATCGAACTCGGATGGCCGTGGTGCGGCACGGACGGCCGGCGGCGACTCGCTACCGGGTGCTTGTCCAGGCGAGTGGCGCCTCGCTAATCGAGGCCAGCCCGACGACTGGTCGTACACACCAGATCCGGGTGCACATGGCGGCGATCGGCCACCCGATCGTGGGCGACGCGACGTACGGCGGTCCGGCGTCGGGCGCACGGATGATGTTGCACGCGTGGACGTTGCATTTTGGGGACGGCACCGGCGGTCGCTGGGTTGCCACGGCGGAGCCGCCGGACGACTTTCAGCGCGCGGCAGCGGCGTTGGGACTCACGCTGCCGGAGACGCCGGATTCAGGGCCGGAGACGCGCTAGGCGGTGGTTGGAACCGAGCCCTCGTCTTCTGGGTCGGGTTCGGGTTCCGTGTCGTCGTCCGGTCGGTCGGCAGGGGCGGCCACGCGCGCCAGGACGACGCCGACCTCGTATAGGGCGTACAGCGGAATGCCAACCGAGGCCTGGGTGAATGGATCGGGCGTGGGCGTGATGATGGCCGAGATAACCGCGATGGCGACGATGGCGTAGCGCCGCTGACTGGCCAGGCTGTCGGCAGTCACCAGACCGATCTTGGCCAGGGCAAAGATTATGAAGGGCGTTTCGAACGCCAGCCCGACGGCCAGCAGGATGCGCAAGACGAAGGAGACCCAGCCATCGACCGTGAACTCCGTGCTGATGGTGGCGGGCGCGAAGCCGGCCAGAAAGCCGACCGTGAAGCGCAGCACGACGAACCAGGCAAAGGACACCCCGGCAAAGAAGGCGAGTGTGATGGCCGGAATGCTCATGTAGAGCCAGCGGCGTTCCTGGGGATACAGGCCGGGCGCGACAAACGCCAGCACCTGGTACACCACGATCGGGCTGGCCAGACCAAAGCCGACGATGAACGAGATCTTGACGAAGGTAAACAGCGTCTCCGTGACGGCAATTTGCTGCAGGATGGCTCCACGCGGGAGCGGCAACTGCACGAACTGGAAGACCCAGTCTTTGAACGGCCAGACGACGAAACTGGCCAGAATGACCGCCAGCACTGCAACCGTGAGCCGCTTGCGCAACTCATCCAGGTGCTCGCGCAGCGTCATGATGCCGCCGAGCTGTTCCTCGGGTTGGGTGGGGTCCGTCAGCGCCTGGTCGGCTTCAGCCATTCAGTCAGCCCTGGTGGTCGGACACGGGAGCGGCCGCGCCTTGTCGCACGTACGATCCTAGCGCCCCGTTGATCATCGGGGCGGCGCCAGCGGCGCAATAGCGCTTGGCCAGCTCGACCGCTTCGTTGATCGCCACGGCGACCGGGGTCTCGTCCGCGTCAATTTCGGTCAGCGCGATGCGCATGATGGCGACATCGAGACGGGCCATCTGATCGACAGGCCAGGCGGGGGTGAGGCGCCCGATAACGGCGTCGAGGTCGTCGCGACTGGCACCGACCGCCTCAACCAGTGTGCGGGCATAGGCCGACGTTTCGGCGTCCAGGCTCAGCTCGCGTTCACGAATTCCGAGCAATTCCACCGGCGGGCGCCGGGCCATGTCGGCTTCGTAAATCAACCGCATGGCTGTCTCGCGCGCCAGCCGCCGGCCACGCCGTCGCCGTCGCGCGGCCACTGGCCTAGCCGGCGGTTTCCGCAAGCGGGACGGGGGTGCCCGCGACGTACCCGAGATCGTAGTCGGCAGAGACGAAGCGCTGGTCCTGAAGGATGGTGCGGTGCAAGTCCAGGTTTGTGGCGGGTCCCTCGATCACCGTCTCGCTGAGCGCGCGCCTGGAGCGGAGGACGGCCTCGTCGCGGGTGTCGCCGTAGACGATGAGCTTGGCCAGCAGGGAGTCGTAGAAGGGCGAGACCTCACAGCCGGCGTAGAGGTGGGTGTCCACACGCACGCCGGGTCCGCCGGGGAGCCGTAGGTCGGTGACGGTACCGGCGTCGGGCCGGAAGTCGCGTTCGGGATCCTCGGCCAGCAGGCGGTATTCGATGGCGTGACCCGTCAGCCGGACATCGCGCTGGCGCAGGCCGGTCGGTTCGCCGGCCGCGATCTGGAGTTGGGCACGGACGATATCGATGCCGGTGACGGCTTCGGTGGCCGGGTGCTCGACCTGAATGCGGGTGTTTGTTTCGATGAAGTAGTAGCGATTCTGCTCGTCAAGCAGGAATTCGACCGTGCCGGCGCCGCGATAGTCAATGGACTCCGACAGGCGAACGGCGGCGCGGGCGACTCTTTCGCCCTGACGGCCGCTGAGGCTGGGCGCTGGCGCTTCCTCGATGAGCTTTTGGAATCGGCGCTGGATCGAGCATTCGCGGTGCCCCAGGTGCAGCACGGTGGAGCCGTCGCCCAGGACCTGCACCTCAACGTGACGGGAGTGTTCGATCTGCTTCTCGACGTACAGGTCGGCGTTGCCGAAGGAGCTGCGGGCCTCGGCCTGGGCCAGCGGGAAGAGGGTCACGAGGTCGTCGACGTCGCTCACGCGCCGAATGCCGCGACCGCCGCCGCCCCCGGCAGCCTTCAGCATGACCGGGAAGCCGATCTCGCGCGCGATGGTTTTGGCCTCGTTGACGTCGGCCACGGGGCCGTCAGATCCGGGTATCACCGGCAGACCCGCAGCCAGGGCGGCCGCCCGGGCGCGGGTCTTCTCGCCCATCATGCGCATGTTCTCGGGCGTGGGACCGATGAAGGTGATGCGGTAGCGCTCGCAGGCTTCGGCGAAATAGGCGTTTTCGGCCAGGAATCCCGCGCCGGGATGCACGGCGTCGCAGCCTGTGTTGAGCCCGGCGGCGATGATGTGGGGCACGTTGAGATAGCTGGCGGCGGCAGGCGCCGGCCCGATGCAGACCGATTCGTCAGCCATCTGAACGGGCAAGCTCTCGGCGTCGGGCTCCGAATAAATGGCCACGGTTCGCACGCCCAGGTCGCGGCAGGCGCGAATTATGCGAATGGCCATCTCGCCCCGGTTGGCGACGAGCACCTTTTCGAACATGGCTCAGCCCATGGCGAGGCCGCCGTCGACCGTCAACACGTGACCGGTGACGTAGGCGCCGTCGTCGGATGCGAGGAAGGCCACAGCCCCGGCAATGTCGTCCGGGTCGG
This sequence comes from Chloroflexota bacterium, assembly GCA_026707185.1. Next base: position 14,249 of record JAPOXI010000102.1, on the reverse strand, counting down.
CGAAGCGACCCAGGGGGATCGCGTTCAGCGCTTGCTCGCGCAGTCGGTCAGGGATGACATCGGTGAGCGGCGATACCACGAATCCAGGCGCCACGGCGTTGACCGTGATGCCGCGGCTGCCAACTTCCTGGGCCAGCGCCCGGGTAAAGCCGATCAAGCCCGCCTTGGCCGCAGCATAGTTTGCCTGGCCGGCGTTGCCCTTGATCCCGACGACGGAGGCGATGTTGATGATGCGTCCGCTGCGCTGGCGGATCATTGCTCTGACCGCTCGGCGCGAGCAGACGAATGCCGAGCGCAGGTTGGTATTCATGACGGTATCCCACTGCTCGTCGGACATGCGCATCAGCAAGTTGTCGCGCGTGGTGCCGGCGTTGTTGATCAGCACGTCCAGACCACCCAGCGCCTCCTGCGCCTGGTCGACGATTGACTCAGCGCCCCCAACGGTGGACAGGTCAGCGCCGAGCACCACCGCACTACCGCCGTTTGACAGAATCTCGGCGGCCAACTCGTCGGCTTGCTTCGCGTTGGCGTGGTAGTGAAGGACGAGATCGGCGCCTTCGGCTGCCAGACGACGCGCGAACGCGCGGCCAAGCGCGCCTGAAGCGCCCGTGACAAGCGTGCGTGCCCCCGCCAGGCGTCCGTTGCTACCCACGGGAAAGCGCCACAGCCACCGCGTGGGCCGATTCGAGATCGCTCACATTGTGCAAGTCAATGCCTTTCACCGTGCGTCGCAGCATGCCGGTAAGGATTGAGCCGTGTCCAAACTCCACGATGTGTCGCACGCCCAGGGCCTCGATTGCGTGAATGCCGTCCAGCCAGCGGACCGGCGCGACGATGTGATTCGCGAGTTCGGCCCGGATGGCTGCAGGATCGGTGAGTTGGGTGGCGTCGATGTTACTGACTACTGGCACCGCCGGGGCATCGATTCCGACGGCCAGCAGGCGATCGCGCATGGAGGCCTGGGCTGGCAGCATCGCCACCGAGTGAAAGGCGCCGCTGACGTTGAGGGCGAGCACGCGGCGCGCTCCTGACTTGCGACCCTCGTTCACGATGCGGTCAATTGCCGCCAGATCGCCGGCAACCACAACCTGACCAGGTGCATTGATGTTGGCCACCGCCAGGTAGCTGCCGGGGATATCGGCGCGGATTGTGGCCGTCAAGTCCTCGACGGCGTCGGTGTCCAGGCCCAGCACGGCCGCCATGCGGCCTGGTTTCTCGTGAGCGGCAGCAGCCATGAAGCGGCCACGGTCGCGCACCAGGGCCACGGCTTCGCCGATGGGCGTGCAACCGGCGGCCGCGACGGCTGACACCAGACCGACGCTATGACCAGCTACGGCCGATACGTTTACGGGGTAACCACTTGTGCCGACCGCAGCGCCGTTGACGCCAAGCACTTCGTTGAATGCCGCGAAGGCTGCCACGGAGGCAGCGACGATGGCCGGCTGCTGAATGTCGGTCGGCTGGAGATCCTCCGAACTGCCCGCGCCGGTCAGCTCGCTGAGCGAAGCGCCGAAGCTGGCGTCGGCCGCCTGCCAGACCTTGCGCGCGGCGGCTGACGATTCACGCAGGGTCCGGCCCATTCCAGGCGCCTGCGAACCCTGGCCCGGAAACACAAACGCGACCCGGGCCCGTTCAGGCGCCTTGGTGGGAGGTACGGGGTCCCCCCGGCTAGCGGTACTTGACGGCTTGGTCGGAAGGCTCGATGACCAGGTTGCCGCGGTAGTTCCCACAGAGGGGACACACCTGGTGACTGACCACCAGCCGATGGCAGGTCGGGCAACGTCCGAGGTTTGGCCGACGTGCGCGCGCCGAGTGGCGGCGGGCACGGGATCGCGAACGGGTGAGCCGACGTTTGGGTAGAGGAGTCATAAGGGTTCATTATCCATGAGATTCGATGTCCTCGTGGAACATTTGGCGGCGCAGATGCTCCAGCGGCGCCAGTCTCGGGTCAAGCGCCTGGCCATCCCGCGCTTGTTCGGTCCATGGATTCTCGCACTGCCCGCGACAGACGACGCGTGGCGGCAGCGCGCTGATGGCACCCTCGGCCAAGACCTGGGACAAATCGAGGTTGTGGCCCGGGTCGAGCTGCCAGCGGTCACCCGGGTCGATTACGCCGCCCCGCACCGGATCGATACGAGGCACGAACTGATCGTCCAGCGCAAACCGCAGTTCGACATCAACGTCGGCGGTGCAACGGGCGCAGGGCACACGGGCCGTCGCGCGCATCTCTCCCGTGACCAGGACGGCGTCCGACAGCCGCGTGAAGCGCGCGACGCCGTGCACGGGCCCGCTAAGTTCGGCGACTTCCAGTACGCGTGCCGAGGCTTCCACATCGACCGCGGGGCCCGTTGCCGAGGTCTGGCCCAGCAAGCGCGCAACATTAAAGATGTAGTCGGCCACAGGCGACCCTCAGGTCAAGCCCGCGAGAGGCTCAACTCGATCTAGGCGGGTTCCTCGTCGAACTCGACCGGCTCGGTGTCGGCCTGATCCAGCGCAGCTACGCCGCGGCGAATGCTGGTGAGGTGCGACTCCAGCCGGCCCTCCAGGTCGCGGAGCATGCTTAGCGCGTAGAGGTCCATTTCCTCGCGGGACGCATCCACGCGCTCATCCGCTTCCTCGACCAGCTGCAGGGCATGCGCCTCGGCCTGCTTGACGATTTCTTCGTCGCGAATCATCTGCTCGGCCTGTTCCTGCGCCTGCTGAATGATGCGCTCGGCCTCCATCTGGGCCGACTGCGGAATCTGCTCGCGCTGGCGCATGACTCTGCGCGCCTCCCGAATCTCCTCGGGAATGCGTATTCGCATTTCGTCCACGACGGTCAGCATGGCGCGCTCGTCGACCATGACCTTGTGGGTCATGGGCACGCGTTGGGCATGCCTCAGGAGCGTCTCCAGTCGTTCAATCAGGTTTATGAGATCGATGGTGACCTACCTCCGCCCTTGGGGTACGGCGAACTTGGCACCGACGGCGGTTGCGACGTTGGCCGGGACGAACGGCTCGACCGAGCGGCCGAGCGCCCCGATTTCCCGAATAAGCGACGAACTGACGAAGGCGTGCTCCGGTGCCGACAGGAAGAACATCGTGTCGATATCGGGATGCAAGCGACGGTTCATGGCTGAAAGGGCGAATTCGTACTCAAAGTCTGACACGGCTCGCAGGCCACGAACCAACACGCCAGCTTCGACACTGCGCGCAAAGTCTACGGTCAAGCCAGCGTAGATGCTCGCTTCAACATTCGAAAGGTGAGCTACCGCGGTGTCAAGCAGCGCCAGACGCTCGTTCGCCGTGAAGAGGGTGTCACCGCGTTCGTTCTCAAATACCCCGGCGACCACCGAGTCAAAGACGCCTGCGGCTCGGGTCAGAATGTCCATATGGCCGTTGGTGACCGGGTCGAACGTAGCGGGAAACAGCGCGCGCACGGCCTGTCCTTCCAACACACCCCGCGCATTATAGCGGCGGCGAATCCGGCCGAGGCTGAGCGGCAGCCGGCTGCTCGCGCCGAAAGATGCTGAACGTGGTATCGCCGTGGCGTCGTTCCTTCAGACATGACCACCCGACGGGAGCCAATGGCGGGCCGATTCGACTGCTGGTCTCGGTTACGACGAGGGCTTCGCTGGTGAGCAAGCCTGGAGTCTCGAGTGCGTGAAAGAGCGTCATCCACGGATCGTCGGCATAGGGCGGATCGGCGAAGACCAGGCCAAACGGGGCGCCGCGCGCGAGCGTGGCGCGGCGCGCGTCGCCGACGACGACGTGGGCGCTGTCTCGCACGCCCAGGTGTTCGAGGTTTTGCCGAATCGCGGCCGCCGCGCGGCGGCTGCGCTCGATGAAACATGCGTACTCGGCGCCCCGGCTCAGCGCCTCGATGCCGAAGGCGCCGGAGCCGGCGAAGAGGTCTAGCACACGCTCAGGCGGCGGCCGCTGCAGGGCGTCGAACACGGCTGCCCTGACGCGGTCCGTGGTGGGGCGAATGCCGGGAGGAATGCGCAGCCGACGCCCCCGCAGGATGCCAGCGGTGATTGTCAAGCCACGGCCGCGCGCCGCCACGACGACCTCAGTTCCACTCGTTGCGTTTCAGCAATTGCCCCACCGCCGCGGCCATGACGGCATGTTGGGGTTTGATGAGCTGTGGATCGGCGCGGACCAGAGTCTCAGCGTCCATGCGGGCCGCCTGAATGGTCGGGAGATCGGAGACGCTGGCGAAGCGGAAACCGAGCGCTCCACTCTGCCGTGTTCCGATGACGTCGCCCGGTCCACGCAATTCGAGGTCGCGTTCCGCCAGCGTGAAACCATCGCTCACGGTCTGGAGGGTGCGCAATCGAGCGTTTTCCCTCGGGTCCGTGGTTTCGCTCATCAGAAGGCAGAACGACGGGTGATCGCCGCGTCCGACGCGCCCGCGTAGCTGATGCAGTTGCGCCAGCCCAAACCGTTCCGCGCCTTCGATCAGCATGACCGTGGCGTTGGGCACGTCGATCCCGACCTCGATCACCGACGTGCTGACCAGGATCTTGATCTCGCCGTCGCGGAAGGACCGCATGACGCGCTCCTTGGACGCAGCGCTCATGCGACCGTGCAGCAGACCCACGTGCTCGGCCAGATCCGCGAAGGCGCCCCGTGTCAGGCGCTTGTGTTCCTCGGTCGCGGCGCGGGCGTTGAGGCTCTCCGACTCCTCGATGATCGGGAACACGATAAACGCCTGATGTCCGTCCGCCACCGCGCGCCGAATGAACGCGTAGGCGTCGCCCCGCCGGTGGGTGGGCACGAACGATGTCTTCACCGGACGGCGCCCCGTGGGCAACTCCCGCAGGACGCTGACGTCCAGGTCCCCGTAGACGGTCAGCGCCAGCGTGCGGGGGATGGGCGTGGCCGACATGGCCAGGAGGTGCGGGTTGTAGCCCTTCGCGCGAATCTCTCCGCGCTGTTGCACCCCAAATCGATGCTGCTCATCCACAACCGCCAGATTCAACCGCGCGAATCTGGCGCTGCGCTGGATGATGGCCTGCGTGCCCACTACCACGTGGACACCGCCGCGTTCGACGTCGCGCCAGAGGCGGCGCTTCTCGCCGGCCGGAATGCTGCCCGTGACCAACTCGACTCGGACACCCAACGGGGTCAGCAATTCGCGCAGCGTAGCGGCGTGCTGCTCAGCCAGCACCTCAGTAGGGGCCATAATCGCGCCTTGCCAGCCATCGTCGACGATGGCGTGCAGCGCGCCGGCCGCGACGACGGTCTTGCCCGAACCAACATCGCCTTGGAGCAGCCGGCTCATGGGCCGGTCGCGGCGCAGGTCGTTCAGCACCTCAGCTACGGCTACGCGCTGCCCATCGGTCAGCTTGAACGGCAGCTGCCCGCCGAACGCCTCCAGCGCGTCCCGGTGGATTCGCACGGGACGTCCGGGCTGGCTCTCGCGCCAGGCCTGACGGCGGCGCAGGATTGCCAGCTGGTAGGTCAGCAACTCGGCGAACGCAAAGCGACGGGCAGCGGCCTGGGCAGCGGTGGCGTCCACTGGAAAGTGGAGATGACGAATGGCAGTTGCGACGTCGGGCAGACCGTGGTCCCGGCGCTGCTGTTCGCTTAGTGCTTCCGGCACCGACGGGGCATAGTCATCGACCGCCAGCGCCATCCATCGGCGCAGCTGTCGTTGCGACAGTCCGCGGGTGAGCGGATAGACGGGTACGAGTCGCCCGGCGTGCACCATGCGATGCATGTCGAGTTCGTACTCCGGGCTGGTCAACTGACGATCGTAGGCGCCCGACTCAACCCTGCCCGCGAAGGCCACGTTGCGCCGTCCGCGCAAGGTTTTGGCCAGGTAGACCTGGTTGAACCAGACCGCCAGAATCTGACCGGTCTTGTCCGCGATGGCCGCCTCCACCACGCGGACCCGCCCCGACCTTGCCGGTCGCGCCCTGATCTCAACGACGTCGCCGATTACCGTGACGTCTCGCCCGGGTTCGGCCTCGGCGATCGGTACGACCGACGAGTGATCGATGTAGCGGCGCGGCCGGTGGTGCAGCAGGTCACCGATCGTCTGGATGCCGAGCGTCGCCAAGCGCTTCTGGGCGGTGACGCCGATACCAGGTAGCTCGGTGACGGGCGCGTCCGCGTCCCGCGCGACTGCGACCGGCCTCCGCGATGTCCCAAGGTCCTGAAGTACGGCCTGCGCCAGGCTCTGGCGCGTGCGCGGGCGCAGCCGCGAGTACTGCGCCAGGCGCGCGAGCGCGCCCAGACTCTCACCCTTATCGGCGATCCAGCCTGACAGCCCGTTGCGTGTCGACGAGTCGTCGAATCCGGCCGCCGCCTCGGCCTCCAGAAGCCGCCGCGCTTCGCGCGCCAACGCCGGCTCGGGGTCGGCGGTCATCCGCGCAACAGACCGCTACTCAACCGCGATGATGTAGTCGTAGTGGTCCTGGCCGCCCGCCACCGTCTGTACGTCCATGTCCGGGTACCGCTCGCTAATCTCCGTGGCGAGTTCACGGGCTGCCGAATCCGTCGTGGCCTGGCCCACGTAAATCGTGAGGGCTTCCGGTTCGTCTTCCGCAACACGTTCCAGCATTTGCATGATGACCGGGTGGGGCATCTCGCCGCGTGCGACGAACTTGTCGTCCAACAGGCCCATGTATTCGCCTTCGGCGACGGGGTTGCCATCCAGAACCGCATCCCGCACGGCCCGGGTCACTTCCAACGTGGTCACGTCGCCGGCTGCCTCGCTCATGGCCTCGGCGTTGTTTTCCGAGGGGTCCGCAGGGTTGAACGCCAGGGCGGCGGAAAAGCCCTGGGGCAGCGTGCGCGTGGCGATGACGTGCACGTTCTTGTCGGACTGCTCGGCCGCCTGGCGCGCCGTCAGGTAGATGTTGGAGTTGTTGGGGAGCACCACAGCCCAGTCATCGGGCGTGCGGTCGATGGCTTCCAGCAGTTCGCCGGCGCTGGGGTTCATGCTCTGGCCGCCGCGGACGACGTCCACCCCGAGGCTGCGGAACACTTCTTCGAGCCCGTCGCCGCTGGCAACGGCGATCACGCCGTTGGCCGGGGGTGGTGGCTCGGAGGTTTCGGCCAGTGCTCCCTCGAAGTTGCGCGCCTGCTGTAGGTCCATGTTGTCTGCTTTGAGTTGATCGATCTCGCCGTAGGCCATGGCCGCGTTGAAGGCGTCGCCAGGCTTCTCGGTGTGCATATGCACGCGCACCAGGCTGTCGTCGCCCACGACCAACAGGGACTCGCCCATCTTGGCGAACTCGTTTCGCATGGCATCGGCGTCCAGATCGATGCCGTGCACCACGAATTCGGTACAGAAGCCGTGCTCGTCGCCGTGGTGGGCCTCGGCGAACGCGGCAAAGACATCCGTGGCGCGATCCAGGTCGGCCGTCTCCGGCAGCGGTTCGCCGCGCATGGACCGCAGCAGACCTTCGTAGATGACGTGCAGGCCCTGGCCGCCGGCATCAACCACCCCGGCCTCGGCCAGCACGTCCAGCAGGTTGGGCGTGTTGGCCACGGACTCGCGGGTCGCATCCACGACCTGCGCGATCAACTCCTCGACCGACTCCACCTGCGCCTGGGCCGCCTGGGCCGCCTCGCCCGCATCGCGAGCCACGGTCAGGATGGTGCCTTCCACCGGATTCGTGACGGCCTTGTAGCCAACCTGGTAGGCGCGCTCCAGGGCCATGCTGAACTCGGAGATGCCGAACTCGCGATGGCCGTCGAGGCCGTCGGCGAGACCGCGAATGATCTGCGACAAAATGACGCCGGAGTTTCCACGCGCACCCAACAGGGCGCCGCGCGCCAGGTTGGCCGCGACCACGTCGACGTTGTCGGATGGGTTTTCGGTTGCCTCGCGAACCGCGGCTCGTAGCGTGAGCACCATGTTGGTGCCGGTGTCGCCGTCGGGGACCGGGTAGACGTTGAGGCGATCGATCGCCTCGGCGTTGATTTCGAGCCAGCGCAGGCTGTACTCGATCGCGTGCATGAAGCGTCGGCCGTCACGCAGGTCCGAAGCCTCGGTTTGGGAATCTGCCAGCGTCATACCGGGCGGCCTTTTTGCGGTGCTAGCATGGTGAAGCTTGATCTTAGGGACGTGGTCAGGATTGCGTCAACGGAGTAGGTGCGCCCTTGGCTCGGTGTGAGGTTTGCGACGCAGGTCCCCAGTTCGGCCGCCACATACGCCACTCGGCGTCGGGGCGGTGGGAACGCAAGGCGCCTCGCAAACAAAAGATGTGGTCCGTCAATGTTCAGCGCAAACGGCTGATGATTGACGGGCGTTACCGGCGCGTAAAGATCTGTACGCGCTGTATCCGCACGGTCGACCGCCTGGGCTAACCGGCGGCCGCCCCACGCAGGCCGTCAATCGCGGCCGCGATCCCTTCCGAAGCTCCGAAGACCGCCGACCCGGCGACGATGACTCGTGCCCCGGCGGTCACGGCGGGTGCGATGGTTTCCAAGTTCAGCCCGCCGTCGACCTGGAGCCAGCGCTGACCGTGCAGGGCATTCAGTCGCTCGGCCACTTGCTCGATTCGCGGCAGCATGTCCAGCATGAAGGCCTGGCCGCCGCGCCCGGGTTCCACGGTCATTACCAGCACGACTTCCGCTAGATCCAGGAACGGCCACAGGGCCCAGACCGGTGTTCCGGGCCGAAGAGTGAGTCCGGGTCGAACGCCCAGATCCCTGATGGCCTGAAGCGAGCGGGCCGGATCGGGCGCGGCCTCCACGTGGATCGTGATCGAGTCGGCGCCCGCTGCCGCGAACGCCTCCAGGTGCGGATCCACGGGCTCGATCATCAGGTGAACGTCCAGCGGGAGTTTCGTTACCGGTCGCAGGGCGCGGACGATGGGTTCGCCGTAGCTGATCTGGGGGACGAAGTGCCCGTCCATCACGTCAACGTGGATCCAGTCGGCACCGCCGGCCTCAGCCTCGCGAACCTGGTCCCCAAGCGAGGCGAAGTCGGCCGAGAGGATGGAGGGAGCGATTAGCACCTGGCTCACCGCGCCGCTCCGGAAGCCCCAGGAGGCTGCCTGGGCGATGGCCGCACCGTGCGGTGTTTCATTGAGTGCGACGCCGTCGCGGACTCGATCACCCCGAAGATAGGGCGCTCGGGTCAGATGCGCACGCGACTACCCGCCGGTTAGCGCCCCCGCGTGCAATTGTCCGCAGGCGCCCGAGATGTCGCGACCGCGGGTGCGCCGAACGGTGGCTGGCAGGCCACGCTGGCGCAGTGCGTCGCGAAACGCTCGTATGCCGGCCCGCGGCGTCGGGCGGAAGCGCGCACTCGGATACGCGTTGAAGGGGATCAGATTCAGGTGACAGCGCTGGCCGCGTAGCAGACGGGCAAGGTCGGCGGCCTGGGCGAGCGAGTCGTTCACCCCGTTGAGCAGGGTGTATTCGTAGGTCACGCGCCGGCGCGCCTGCTGCTGGTAGCGGCGACTGGCATCCATGAGCGTGTCGAGTGGAAAGCGGCGGGCAACGGGCACAAGCTCGGCTCGTACCTGGTCGTCAGGCGCGTGGAGTGAGATTGCCAGGCTTACGGGCAGCCCCCAGGCAGCCATGGCGTGGATGCCTCGTGGCAGACCCACAGTAGACACGGTTACACGGCGCGGACTGAGCCCGACGGCCAGCGGATCGACGAGCAGTTGAACGGCCAACTTGACCTCCCGCAGGTTGGCCAGCGGTTCGCCCATGCCCATGAACACCGCCCGGTCAGGCATCCGTTTCGCTGTGGAGCGCCGCCGGAAGTGCAGGAATTGGTCCACGATTTCGCTGCCGGTGAGATTGCGGGTCAGCCCCATGGCTCCGGTGGCGCAAAACGTGCAACCCATGCCGCAGCCGGCTTGCGAGCTGAGGCAGATGGTCGTGGCGTCAGAGCGCTCGGTTGGCATCTGCACCGTCTCGACGGGAGCGCCGTCGGCGGTGCGAAACAGGGTCTTGCAGGTGCCGTCGGACGACGTTTCCGAGCGGACCGAGTCCAGCGATTCGTAGCGAAACTGTTGCGCGAGCGCTGCGCGCAATGGGTTCGGCAATGTCAGAATCTGCTCGAATTCCGTGGCCGACTCCCGGTAGATCGCGCGCTGCAACTGATCGATTCGGTACCGCGGTTCGCCAGACAGCATCTGACGCAGCGCGGGCGCGGAAACTCCGGTGATCGGCGGACGGCCCGGCGCGGCGTCCGGAGGACCGCTCATGCGAGCGCCGGTGCGCTAGTCGCGACTGCCGGACAGGGCGAGCAGGCGCAGCGCGAAATAGAGCACCTGCATCAGCGCGATGAACATGGCGGCGATGTAGGTGAGCGCCGCGGCGTCCAGCACTTTCTTGGCGTGCAGCCGCTCGGCGCCGCTGATGACGTGGACGCTCTCCATCATCTGGATGGCGCGACGGCTGGCGTCGAACTCGACCGGCAAGGTGATGAGCGCGAACACGAAGGCCGTGCTGAACAGGGCCAACCCGATCCAGGCCACCGCCAGACCCAGTTCGCCGCCACCCGTGAACATGGCCAGCAGGAACCCGCCGATCAGCATGAAGTAGCCAAAGCGGGAACCGAAAGTCGTGATCGGAACCATGGCCGTCCGCAGCACCAGGAATGGGTAGCGGAGCTTGTCCTGCATGGCGTGGCCGGCTTCGTGCGCGGCAATGGCGACAGCCGCCAGCGAGTTGCTGTCGAAGACACCGTCCGACAGGCGCAGGACCTTCTTGGTCGGATCGTAATGGTCCGTCAACTCACCCGGCACGCGCTTGACTTCAACGTTGTACAAGCCGACAGCGTCCAACAGCCGCCGTGCCGCCAGGTGCGCCGGAATGCCCGAACTGGACATGACCTGGGAGTACTTGCGGTAGGTGCCCTTGACGCGGTTCTGGGCCCACATGGCCAGGATGAAGGCCGGGGCGATCAGGAGGAGATACAGCGGGTCAAAGAAGGGAAAGAACACGATTGGCGGGCCTCGTTGCGCGGTCGCTGCGGTAGGCGACGCGTCTCGGAATTAAGGGTAGCACCGGGTCGGTGCGGCACCGTAGCGGAGCTTCCAGTTACTCGATGAGCGGCGGCCTTGCCTGCGGAAAGGGACGGCCCCACGGGACCTTGAGCAGGCTCCCGTAGCCGCGGGCAAACGCCGCCGCCGCCATGGCCTTGCGACCGGCCGGTTGGAGGACACGAATCGCAAGCGAACCGTCGCCACAGCCGAGCAGTAGCGCCTCGTCGGAAAGTCGCACCTGGCCGGGTTCCAATTGTTCCATGCAGAGGCGCACGTGCGTCAGCCCGCAGATTGTTTCGCCCACACGCACCCGCACGCCGGGCCAGGGCTGAAATGCCCGCCAGCGGTTGTAGAGCTCAATGGCGGATCGGCGTAGATCCAGGTCGGCGTCCGCGCGCTCAAGGGGACGCGTGAGGCTGGCCTTCGACTCGTCCTGCGGGTCTTCGGTCAGTTCGCCAGCGGCCCAGGCAGGCAGGATGCGAGTCAGCAGCTCGGCCGTGAGCTCGGCCAGCCGCGCGTGCAGATCGGCCGCCGTTTCGACGGGATCGATCTGGCTTCGCTCGACCGCGACGATCGGTCCGGCGTCTAGCGCGCGGACGAGCCGAATCAGCGTGACTCCGGTCTCGCCAGCGCCATCCAGCAAGGCACCCTGAATCGGCGAAGCTCCGCGGTAGGCGGGAAGCACGGAGGGATGTGCGTTGAGGATCCCGGGCGGCGCCAGTCGCCGGAGCAGGGTGCCCAGCAGCCGGCCGTAGGCTACGCACACCACCGCGTGCGGCTCATAGGACGCAATGGCCTCGACGGTCTCCAGCTTGTTGGTGTTCGCGGGCTGAAACAGGTCCAGATCCAGGTCGCGGGCCACGGTTGCAACCGGAGGCGGCGTCAGCCGACCACCTCGTCCCACGGGCCGGTCGGGGCGCGTGACGACCAGCGCCACGTCAAACCGGTCCGACAACCTGCGCAGCGAGGGGATTGCGAAGTCGGGGGTGCCGAAGAAGACGATCCGCATGGCGACTAGGACGCGCGCAGTTCCTGCGCTTCAGGCGAGCGGGGGTCCACGAAGCGCAGCTTCCCGGGATCCACCAGCCGGTCGGTGAAGATCACGCCGTCCAGATGGTCGATCTCGTGCAGGACGACCCGCGCGGCCAGGCCATGCAGGCGGCGGCGCACGGGCTTTCCGTCCAGGCCGAGGCCCTTCACCGTGACGTCGGTGGCACGTTCCACCGGCCCGTACCAGTTCGGGAGGCTCAGGCAACCTTCGTCGGCCACGGCGGCACCGCTGGACCGCACAACTTCGGGGTTGACGAGAGCAAAGCGTTCGGACCCGGTATCCGCCACGATCACTCGCCAGGGACGGCCGAGTTGCGTCGCCGCCAAACCGGCCCCGCGATGCGCCTGCATGGTGTCGAACATGTCGTCGACAAACGTGCGTAAGCCCGCCGATACGCCGCGAACGCGGCTGGCCTTGCGCCGCAGCATGGGGTGGTCGACAGGAAGCACGGTGAGAACGGCCATGTGCGTTATGTCAAGTCAAGGGGGTCGGCGTCCAGCGTCCAGCCGCCATGAAAGAGTGGGAGTGCTTTCTCGGCGTCCTGGCCCTGCAGCAGCAACTGCCATTGATACTGGCCGCGTTGTCGATAGATGAAGGCCGGAGCAGGTCCAAGCACGTCCAGGTCCAGCGGCGGGCCGGCGGTCAGCACGGTCGTGAGTTCCAGCCGCGCGCGCCGCGCCTCGGCTTCGGCTCGTGACTCATCGGCGTGGCCGAATGAAGCCTTGATCAGCGGACGCAACGGGGGCAGGCCATCGCTCCGGCGCTGCTCCATCTCGGGTCGGAAGAATCGGAAATAACTGGCGGTCTGCAAAGCCTGAACGACGTGGTGATTGGGCATGATCGTCTGTACTACTGTACGTGCCGCCGGCCGGCCCCCGCCGGCCAGATGCCGCAGTCGCGAGAGCGTCAGAAACACGCGCTCCGGGGCCAGGAAGTCGGGAAACTGCAGCCCGATGTCGGCCTGCACGATACCGAGCAGGTCGGCCCGCAGGTGTTGTCCGTACCCCAGCAGCCGCTGGGTCCCCACCAGCACCTGAACCGATCCCTCGCCGAATGCCGCCACATCGGCGTCCATCTCGTGCGACGGCCGGTCGCTATCGATCCGGGCCACCGCCGACCGCGGCAGCAGGTGTGCGACGGCCTCGGCCACGGCTTCGCTGCCGTAGCCCCAGAGGCGCAGGCGGTCACCCTCGCAGATCGGGCACCAGCGAGGCACCGGGCCCCGCCAGTTGCAGATGTGACAGACGTTCTGCCGCGTTTGCCGATGCTGGACCAGACCGGTGCTGCAGCGCGGACACTCGAAGACGTGGGCGCAGGTGCGGCAGACCGTCAGGGCGGCAAGGCCGCGCCGGTTGACGTACAGCACGGCGCGGCCTTGCTCGGAGAGGGTCTCGCGCAACGCCTCGTAGAGCGTGCGCGAGATCGCCCCATAGCGGCCCGCGGTCCGCGCGCGGCGCATGTCCACGATTTCGGCGTCGCGCGACGACCGCCGCACGAATCGGCTGCCGTCGGCCTCGTCCTCCGACCGGCGCAATAGCACCGGGGATCCAGCAGTCACCAGTTGCGCCTGGCCGGACTCCACCGTGTGAAATGTGGCTACGCGCGGGGTCTCGGTGCCCAGCAGGAGGGGGCAGGCAAAGAGTTCCGCCAACCGGGCGGCGCAGACGGGCACGTGGTACCTGGGCGCAACGCGGTTCTTGTGGCCCGCGTCCTCCTCGCGGTCCACGATCACGAGACCCAGGCGCGTCAGCGGCGCGTAGGTCGCGTCACGCGTTCCGACCAACACGTCAATCTCCCCGGCGCGTAGCGAGCGCCACAACGCGACGCGCTGCGCCGGCGTGCGTGCCCGGGTGGCGTCGGCCACGGTCTCACTCAGCCGGGCGGACAGCCATACGGCCATTTCGGATGCCGTCGCGGCTTCAGGCGCCACCACCAGGGCTTGCCGCCCCTCGGTCGCTACCGTGTCGATGGCGCCGGCGTACAGCGGCCAACGGTCGGACTCGAAGCCATGCACGACCACCGGACCCGGCGGCCGGCGAGCCAGGGCCTGCGCCAGCTCAGGCCAGGCCTGGTGGCCGGTCGCCTGGGCGCAGGCAACCTCGTCCCGCGTTCCGGCGACAATGTACGAAGCCGACCAGCGGCTCTCGATTCGCGCCAGGCCCCGATGCACCAGCCCCTGCAGCGATGATCGTGACGCCGAAACCACCCGAAGGACCTGGACGACGGGAGTAGGCCCGTCGAGGCGTCGCAGGTGC
>JAPOXI010000097.1 GCA_026707185.1 Chloroflexota bacterium | reverse complement strand
AACATCCGCCGGAACTGGACGTGACCCCCGAGGAGCTTCGCCGGCTCCTGGCCGAGGTAGCGACCGGCGCCCTTTCGACTGACGACGCCTTCGAACGCCTCCGCACCTTCCCCACCGACCACCTCGGCTTCGCCCGCGTCGATACCCAGCGCACCCTGCGCACCGGCATCCCCGAGGTCATCTACGGCGCGGGTAAGACTCCGCCCCAGGTAGCCGACATCGCCGAACGCCTGGCCGCCACCGGCTCCCCGGTCCTGGCCACTAGGGTCACCCCCGAAATGGCCGCCGCCGTTCAGGCCAGGCTGCCCGACGTGCAACACCACAAGACCGCCCGCATGCTCACCGCCCCCGGCCGGCAACCCCTCCAGCGCCACGGCCGCGTAACCGTCGTCTCCGCCGGAACCTCCGACTTGCCCGTCGCCGAGGAAGCCGCAATCACCGCCGACGCCCTCGGCGCTCACGTCGAACGCGTCTACGACGTCGGCGTCGCCGCCCTCCACCGCATCCTGGCCGAGCGCCCCGCCCTCGATCGTGCCGACGCCATCGTGGTCGTCGCCGGCATGGAAGGCGCCCTCCCCAGCGTCGTCGGCGGCCTGACCGACCGTCCCATCATCGGCGTCCCCACCAGCGTCGGTTACGGTGCCGCCTTCGGCGGCCTCGCCGCCCTCCTCGGCATGCTCACCAGCTGCGCCCCCGGCGTCTCCGTCGTCAACATCGACAACGGCTTCGGCGCCGGCGTCCAGGCCACCCTCATCGCCCGCCGCGCCGCCGCATGACCACCGCCTACTTCGACTGCCAGGCCGGCGCCAGCGGCAACATGATCCTCGGCGCGCTGCTCGACGCCGGTCTCGACAAGTCCCGCCTCCTCGCCGAGCTCCGCAAGCTGGATCTACCCCCTTGGGAGCTCCGCGACGAACCCGTCCAACGCGGCCTCATCCAGGCCCGTCACGTTGACTTCGATATCGAAGACCGCGGCAGCCACCACCACCACCCCTACACGGACATCGACGCCCGCATCGCCGCCGCCGACCTTGAGCCGGGGATCAAGCAACACGCCCGCCAGGTCTTCCGCCGCCTCGCCGAAGCCGAAGCCCACATCCACGGCACCGCCGTTACCGAGGTCGAGTTCCACGAAGTCGGCGCCGCCGACTCCGTGCTCGACGTCGTCGGCGCAGCCGTTGCCTTCCACCTCATGCGCATCGAACGCGTCGTCGTATCCCCCATCAACACCGGCAGCGGCTGGGTGGACACCGCCCACGGACGCCTCCCCGTCCCCGCCCCCGCCACCACCCGCCTCCTCGCCGGCAGCGGCGCCGTCGCCTACGGATCCGACGTCAAGTTCGAGCTCCTCACCCCCACCGGCGCCGCCGTCCTCACCCACGCCGCCCACGCCCACGGCCCCCTGCCGCCCATGCGCGTGCTGCAGACCGGCTACGGCGCCGGAACCGCCCGCCTCGCCATCCCCAACGTCCTCCGCGTAACCCTCGGCCAGGCCGTCCAGTCCCACCAGGCCGACACCGCCACCGTCATCGAGACCAACATCGACGACATGAACCCCGAGGCCTACGAATACGTCTCCGCCCGCCTCTTCAGTGCCGGCGCGCTCGACGTCTGGACCGCCCCCATCGTCATGAAAGGCGGCCGCCCGGCCACCCAGCTTTGCGCGCTGGCTCCCGGTGACAAGGCAGACACCATCATCGACGTCATCCTGGCCGAGACCACCACCCTCGGCGTCCGCACTCACCAGGTCCACCGAACAAAGCTGCCGCGCCACGCCTTCAGCGTCACCACCCCCTACGGCCAGGTCCGCGTCAAGGCCTCCTACCTCCACGGCACCCTCCGCGACGCCGCCCCCGAAGCCACCGACTGCCGCCGCATCGCCGCCGAACAAGGCGTCCCCTGGCGCGACGTGTACGATGCCGCTCGAGCCGCCGGACGCGCCGCCGCGCCCCCCAGCCCCGACCTCTCAAGCTAAGGCCCAGCCAATGCCCAAACCCGATGCCCCGGTAGTCCCCAGCGCCCAGGGCGACGTCGTTCAGGTTTCCGAAGCCGCCGTCGGATCCGTCCGCGCCGACCGCGTCGTCTCCCAGCGCGCCACCATGCGCCACACCCACGCCCAGCATGTCGAAGCCGACCGATCCCTCATGCTCATGAACCGCACGGACCAACTCCACGTCACCCGCGGCGCCCTGGGTGGCGCCACCTCCGGTCGCACCCAGGTCCGCAACGCCGCCATGGGCGTCAACGTCAGCGGCAACGCCCGCCTCGAAAACGTCGCCGCCAGCTGGGTCGTCGCCGGCAACGTCCAGGCCGACCGCGTCCTCAGCCTGGCCGTCGTTGGCGGCAACGTCTCCGGCAACGTCCGCGCCCTCTTCGGCACCCGCGCCGCCATCGCCTTCGGCATCGCCCTCGGCCTCTCCTCCCTCCTCGCCCGCCTCATAGGCCGCCTCCTCCGCTAACCGCCTCCCTGTCCTGTTCTCTTTCGTAGGGGCGGCGTCTCTGACCCGCCCGTCTTCCGCGCAACCCGCGTCCCCTGTCACACCGAACGCAGCGCAGCAAAGTGAGGAATCTCGCCCGCTCTTCGAGCCTTGTGGCCCAGGCTGCGCGCAGCCTGGGACTCTTCTCCGTTGGACCACCCGGCTCTCGTTAGACAATCCGCCCTGACGCTGCCAACGCAACGCCAATCCGTTCGTGCTGAGCCGGGCCGAAGTCTTCCGGAGGCCCGTGTCGAACCACATCCCGGCGTCCCCGCCCATCCTTTCGCAGAGGCTCCCATCTTCACCCTCTCCAAGGGGAGAGGCAGAATCGGCCGTCCCCGGCCGAATTCGGTGAGGGGTCTTCCGCGCACCCACCACACCCGGCGCTACGCTCCTCAGGGGGCACGCCCCTCTTCACCCTCTCCAAGGGGAGAGGCAGAATCGGCCGTCCCCGGCCGAATTCGGTGAGGGGTCTTCCGCGCACCCACCACACCCGGCGCTACGCTCCTCAGGGGACTCGCCGCACTTCACCCTCTCCAAGGGGAATGGTAGGCGAGATTCGAGCATCCGTGAACGGCGGACAACTTTCGCGGCCGCCTGCTAGCCTCAACCGGAGGGCTGAGACATTGAAATCGCAAAGAGACAACCGACTGACAGTTACCGTCCAAGAAGAGATTCCAGCGTTTCTCTCAACCTACGAATTGACCGCCCTAAGGCCACCAACTCTGATCGACAAAGGCGTCGACAACCTCAACTTCGTTGTTGCAACGCAGCGCGGACGCGTAGTCGTCCGCCGATACGGGAGAACATCCCGAGGCGACATACCGTTCGAGCTGGAGACTCTCCTTCACCTCGCGTCCGTGCGATTTCCGGTTCCTCGCGTCCTAACCAATGCTCATGGCGAGACCCTCGGTGTCTTGGCGAACGGACCTGCCACGATCTTCGAGTTCGTCGACGGATTACATCCGACACTGGTGGACTCATCGCCTGAGGTCGTAGGGCGCTGGCTCGCCGAGTATCATGCTGCTATTAGGGGATTCACTCCGCTACATCAGAAGCAGTTCACCGAAACGACTAGGCTGGATCAAGTATCGGCCTACGCGAGCGCTATGCACACAACCGGATCGGGTTACGACGCCTTCTTGGCACATTTAGACCGCTTCAGGGAACAGCATTGCGGCTTCCTCCAGCAGGTACTCCCGACTCTTCCCAGCGGGGTCATCCACAGCGACTTTCGGCCGGACAATCTTCTAGTCAATCGGCGGAGTCTGGTCGCCGTCCTAGACTTCGACACTAGCTACGTGGCAAGCCTGCTACGAGATATATCTGAGACGATTCTGATCTGGGCTGTCTCAAGCGAAGAGATCCCCATAGAACCGTCAGTCCTGCACGGTCTTTTGGAAGGCTATCAAGAGGTTCGGTCGCTCACGCCTGCTGAGCATTTAGCGCTTTACCCGAGCGTACTGCTCGCGTGCCTCTGTGATGCAGCCGGGTACCTCACTCGCCGGATCGACGAAGGGAGTCCGGCGTTGCAGGCATCGGATTCTACAATGTACCTCCGTTACCTTGAACTGCTGAAGACGCCGTGGCCAATCTACGGTTGTGAGTACCATATCGACTAGACCCGAAATCAACAGCGTTCTCGTGAATTAACATTAGGGTGATACGACGTGCAAAGGCGGATCCGACATCGTCACACTCCTTAGCCGGTGAACATGCATAACCCCATCAGTCTAGGCCCAGAAGTGGATCCGAGCGACCCATTTGCCATTTCCTGAGAGTGCATACGGGCGCATCATCGTACGCGTCGGCCAAGAAGGGAGACTTCGCGGAACGATGGCCGGTGTCGTTTCTGCGAGATTCGCCGCATTTGCCTGCGCCGTCCGAGGCAGATTCCGGCGTCTTCGCCGGAATTCGGTGCGGGGTCTTCCGCTCGTGGTCGTTCGGTGTCCCCGCCCTCTCTTCCGCGGCGGCTCCTAATCTTCTCCCTCTTCAAGGGGAGAGGCAGAAGCCGTCCGCGGCATTCGGTGAGGGGTCTTCCGCGCACCCAACCACCAAACCACCTGAGCCACTCGCCGCATGCGTCCTGCCCCCTTCCTCGGGGGTTCCTATTCTTCACCCTCTCCTGGGGGAGAGGCAGATTCGGGCGTCTTCGGCCGAAATCGGTGATGGGTCTTCCGCGCACCCACCCTCGGGTTACGCAAAGGTCTTCCGTGGCAGAGGGCCGGGGTGAAAGTCCTCGCCCCCTATCATTCCTAAGCCAGCGGCAACCCCACCACCCTTCCCTCCGCCGCCGAAATATCCGCCGCAATACACGCCTCATGCGTATTCATCGAATTCGCCAGGCTCACATGCGACTCCTCGCCCCGCTCGATGCAATCCAGCAGGTGCGAAACCTCGCCCAGGAACGGATGGTGCGAGACATCCCCGCTATCCGGCAGCACCGTCGGAATCTCCGCGTAGTCCGTCTGCCCCGGCAGCGTCTTGCTGAAAATCCGGTTATCCAGCATCGTTCCCTGGTCGCCGTACAGCGAGATGCGGAACTTGTACGGTGCCGCGTCGTCCAGGTTCGATAGCGCCTTACCAAGAGCCCCATTCGCGAACTTGCAGATCATCACCGACGTCCCCGGGTACTCGAACCGGTCGCTCCCCTCAACCGCGTACGCGCTGACCTCCACGATGTCGCTGTCCGTGAAATAGCGCAGCGCGTCCACCGCGTGACAGCCCGCGTTCAGGAACGACGACCGCCCCTGCGCCGCCGTCCGCGACCACTCGTACTGCGCGTACCAGGGACCAAGTCCATGCACATAGTCGACTTCGGCCATAAACAGCCGTCCCAGCGCCCCCTGGGAAAGCTGCGCCCGGATCACGTCAAACAGCGGATTCCACCGCAGCACAAAACTCACCACCGTCCGCACCCCCGCCGCGGCAACCGCGTCCTGCATCGCCCGCAGACTCGCCAGGTCCAGCGCCGCCGGCTTCTCGATCAGCACGTGCTTCCCCGCCGTCGCCGCCGCAATCGTGTTCGCTGGATGCAAATCGTGCGGCGTGCAGACAACCAGGATGTCCACGTCATCCCGGCTCAGCACCGCGTCCAGATCCGTCTCGATAACCACGTCCGGATGACCCGTCTCCCGCGCCACCCGTTCGGCTGACTCGGCCCGTCGACTCGAAATCGCCACCACCCGCGCCCGCTTATCCGCCGCAAACGCCCTCACATGCTCCGCCGCCACCCACCCCGCCCCATGCACCGCAACCCCATACGTCGTCACAACCAACCCTCCCCCAACCAACCCGCGAGTCTACTCACCACCCCCGTCATCCCCGCGCAGGCGGGGACCCAGCACCACCCAACTCTCTCGGACACACCCAAGCCACCCCGATCGCCGTGCCACCCAGCGCTCCCGCCCCCCGTTCGTGGTGAGCCGGGCCGGAGTCCGTCGGAGGCCCGCGTCGAACCACGTCCTCGCGTCCCCGTCCGACTCTTCGTAGGGGCGGCGTCTCAGACCCGCCCGTCTTCGCGCGCAACGCGCCTCCCCTCCTGCGTAGCGGCCGCGCCTCTTCACCCTCTCCAAGGGGAGAGGCAGATTCGGGCGTCTTCGGCCGAAATCGGTGAGGGGTCCTTCGGTCGAGGTCACTCCCACGTCTCCGCGTCCCCTCTTGCGTAGGGGCCGCGTCTGAGACCCGCCCGTCTTCCGCGCAACCCGCCATCCTCTTGCGTAGAGCCTGCCCTGAGCCTGCCGAATGGGGGCCGCGTCTCTGACCCGCCCGTCTTCCGAGCAACCACCAACCCGTACGCATCCGTTCATGGCGAGCCGTCCCCGAGTCCTTTGGCCCGGCGTGTCGAACCACACAGCCGTAAGTACCCAACCCAACCAAGCAGTCCCGTCTCCCGTAGGGGCGGAACCCCTGCCCGCCCAATTTCGGTGCGACCATCGCTTCCGACATGTCCAGCCACCCCATCCACCCGACAGAGCGAGCCCACGTGCATCTCCCACTCTTGTACCGTGTCCTTGGCTTTGACGCCGACGAATCGCGTCTGCCATTCAGCTACCACCAAGAACGGTGCTAGTACGGAATCAGTTTGGCTGATGGTTGCCTGCCTCCGTCCAAGAGACTAGGCGCGACTGGACAGAAGATTCGGCTTGATACACTCATATCCGGGCGGACTCCAATGATAGCTGGATCACCAACCTGTCTGTTAGCGCCGAGCCCTTAGGGCTGCAATTTCGTAAACTCGACCTTCACTGCCATACGACGGCATCGGATGGAAGGTCGACCCCGACCGAAGTGGTTCGTGCTGCGCACGACTGTGGCCTCGACGGACTCGCCATAACAGATCACAACTCCGGTAATGGCATCGACGAAGCAATTGCAGCGGGTCGCGATCTTGGGGTTTCGGTCTTTCCTGGCGTTGAGTTAACAGTAACCGGCGGTGAACACGGTATCCATCTTGTGGCGCTCTTTGACCCGAGCTGCGACAGTAACCAGGTAAAGGCTCTACTTGGCAGTCTTGGAATATCACCTAAAGAGTGGGGGAGCGATGAAGCAGTCAGTACAAAGAGCCCTGCTGCGGCAATTGACGAAATCATAGACCTCGGTGGAATTGCCTGTGCTGCCCACGCATCGTCGAGCAAGGGTCTATTCAACGACATGCGTGGGCAGCAGCGAATTGCGCTCGCTCGGCATGAGGGACTGCTCGCAGTAGAATTGAAATCTCTAGATAGTTCGACAGCTCGAATTCTTCGCGATCCTCAATCGGATTACGAACGCCTCTTTGCTCTCTATCAGGCTTCAGACGCGCACGAGGCTGACGACGTAGGTCACCGCTTTAGCTACTTCAAAATGGGCGAAATCACGTTAGGTTCTCTGAAACAGTGTTTCTATGATCCCGACACGCGCATACGCCGCATGGACCTTCCCCCACCCGAGATTGAGGGTTATCGAATAGATCGCATAGCGTTCCATGGGGGATTTCTTGACGGACAGTCAATGGACTTTCATTCGGGCTTAAACTGTATACTGGGAGGGAAAGGAGTCGGTAAGTCTCTGATAATAGAATTTATTCGGTTCGCTTTGGACCAGGCTTGTAAAGAAGTAAAGGAAATAAAGCAAGACCACATTGAGAAGCTAAAGAAGTGTCTTGGCACTAATGGGGAAGTGGAGATCCAGATTTCGCGCGGTGCCGAATCGTCGTATGTAGTGACCCGAACATTCGATAAGAAAGCTAACCCAATTAGAATTCTTCATAATGGACTTGACATCGGCGATGCATCTCCGTCAGATCTCTTTCCGATTCTCGCATACAGCCAGAATGAAGCCATTTCGGTTTCCAGGAATCACCGAGCCCAGCTTTCTTTGGTTGACGGATTCGTCGATTCTAAAACCATTGAGCGACAGCAAGACGCCTATAAGGAGTCCCTTAAGAGTCTGGATATCGATCTCTCGGCTAGTATGTCCGCTGCCGGCGATTTGCTTGCCCAGCGCAGCGCTGTAGCAACTTGCCAAGCACAGCTAACCGATGCTGAGGCCAAGATTGATAATCCTGTCTTTGCTGAAATGAAGATCTGGGAGTCGGTACGTGACCACATTCATGAGAGTGATGAACTCACGGCGAAAGTTGAGTCGACCCTCCAAGGCGCCGCTGAAACCCTTGAGGCTTTGGTGCCGAGCGCGCAAATAGATGTGGAGGGTCATGGCGCAGAGTTAGCAAACCAAATCCTTGCTAAAGTTACAGAACTGAGACTAAATACGCAAGATAGGATCGAGGAAGTTAGGGAGTTCGCTGCTAACGAACGTAAAGGTATCAACGAGACACGTCAAAGATTCAACGACGCTATTGGCGAAGCTAAGGATCGATACTTGGCGGCCATCGAACAAGGCGGCAACCAAGAAGACCTGCAGCGGGAGCGCGATAGGCTCGCTGATGAACTCCGAGATCTGCAAGAGGAGCAGAAGCGACTCGAGCATCTGACGCAGCGCCGGCAAGATCTCCTAAGTAGGCGATCATTGCTCCTTTCCAAGCTTGACACTGCGGCTAACGAGCTCTTTGATCGTCGTCGTCGCAAATACGAAGAAATCACTGAGCAGTCTCATGGTAAGATACGTCTTTCCATAGAGAGGGCAGCTGACAAGGCGAAGTTTCAACAACGCTTAGATGAGCTGAGTACAGGTACCATGTTGAGAAAGAAGTATATGGCCCAGATTGCATCGGCGGCTTCGCCCGCCGAGTTTGTCGATAGTGTAATCGAAGGCGATGGGGCAAAGATCGCTTCGTGGTGTGATATGAGCGAAGAGCAAGCAACTGACTTCGTTGGGTTCTTGCGGTCTCTTCGAGATCAGAGCCAGGTGCTTTGTCTCTCATATGACTATCGGGCTGAAGACAAGCCAAGGATCGAATATCGTAAGCCCGATGGAGAGTACGCTGAGATTGCGAGCCTCTCTGTTGGTCAAAAATGTTCGGCTTTAGTCATGGTCGCATTGGCTGATCAGGGGCGAACGGTTGTGATGGATCAGCCCGAAGACTCCCTAGATGTCATCAGCGTCTACGAGGATGTTTCACACACGCTCAGATTAGGTAAAGACTCGCGGCAGTTCATCGTTACAACTCACAACCCAAATGTCGCGGTCACATCGGACACTGATATGTACTACGTGGTAAGCGCTGATGCTCGTAGGGGTTGGATCGATACAGCAGGTGCAATGGATGTCGAGAATCTGCGAGGACGGGTAATGCAACAGCTTGAGGGAGGACCCGAGGCTTACCAGTTACGGCGGAGAAAATACGAAGGCTAGCGGTCTTTGACTAGATGGCGCGAGTTGGATTAGCGATTGGTTATGTGCGAAGCAATAAGACCGTGAATCGCCATTGAGGAATCCTTGAGACACAATCACCTCTGTCTCCTTCCTGCACTTGTTGATGCCCTGATCTGCTC
Source organism: Chloroflexota bacterium (assembly GCA_026707185.1). The sequence goes on along the minus strand of JAPOXI010000097.1, from coordinate 23,974 downwards.
ACGAGCCTCGGCTTGACTCCGCTATCTGTGGGCGGTTGGTCCACGTCGTCCGCAAAAGCTGAGGAACACGTTGACTCGCCCCCGTCTCGATTCTCGGCCCGCGCTTCCGCCACCGATTAAGCTACTGCTCCCTCGACCTCCTCCGCCGCCTGGTCACGAATCGCCCGACCGAACCGTGACAGGATTCCGTGCCTCTCCGCCCCTTGCGCGTCCAGTTCGGCCAGACATTCAACGTCTTCGGCCGAGGCGACCCCACCGACCGCTATTCCTGCCAGCACCACCAGCAACGCATGCCCTGATTGCATCGCTGGCATCGACATCATTGCCAGCACCCGCCATCCCCAGCCCGGGCCCCCGCTAAGTTCTACTGGCCCGCCGGAATCCCCCAGTGGTCACCAAAGCCAATTCGATCTGGTGCCAGCACGCGCATATTCGAGCGGTACCATGCAATCTCGCGATCCAAAACGTCCTTTAGCTTAGATCCGGTTCGAACCATCTCAGCTCGGACTTCTTGAGCCAGTCGAGTGCCGTTAATCAGTACAATGGGGTACTGATCTGTCAACAGTTCCTGTTGTGCCCGTATCGAAAAGGCGCCTGTAGTCACGAATGCTCCGATCCATCCTCGTTTGAGACGGGCTACAGTTCGGGCCAGATCAACTCCTCGAACCAAACTACTTGGTTTAATGCACTTAGCTTGACCAAGAACGACGACACTCGACTTCGAAAACCCCGATCCGAGATCAAGACGGCTAACGAAATCTATTCCTCCGTCCACTCTCGGAGTAACCCAGCCACGGCTACATCCAGGTCCCAGGACTTGATTGGCAGCCCAAGAAGCTAGTCCTTCGAACTCGTACGAGTTTCCGTGAAAGTACCCGTAAATCGCTTCCAGGACTTGGGCATCGTCATTGGTCGCTTCGCGTGTCTGCTCTACAGGCGTTCGAATGACGGCACCGTAAATCCTCCGTCGGCTAGTCTCTAAGGCCGACTCTCCGAGTCGCACCCATTGCCGCCATGCCAATGGCGCGCCCATAAGTGCGTCGGAAGACGACTGCGACTCGTCCCTTCGGCGATCAATCCACTCCCAATTGAGCTGCTCTCCCTCATTTGTAAGGCTGAATAGAACCAATTCAATAACAAGATTAGAAAACGTACCGTTCTTCGACTGCTGTGACTGAATGCGCAGATCTCGAGGAACTCCGTAGCCGGCGAATCGCCGATATCTCCCGATACTTCCCTCAACCTTGGCACTCTCAAAAAGCAGCATTGGAGGAGCCAGCACCCTGAATTCTGCGTCGGTATAGTGGCGAGCTACTTCCAGTATTCTCCGGTTACCATCCGCTGAGCTCGGATCAGTTCCCGGTTTCCTGTTGTCGCCGTGATATAGAGCGTAGCCACTGTCAGCGTCCACGACGTCCAGCCATGGATTCCTCTCCGAAAGTCCTCGCAGATTATCGCTGTAAAGCAGGAAGGCGGGGATTCGCGTTATGCCATCTGGGTCATTGATTGCTCCGTAGTAGAACACCCCGCGGTTCGCATTTACTCCAGTGTTATGCGCGCCCTTGCTCAGTGCATAGAAGTCCCCAGGCTTGCTGGCCTGACGCGAAGCAGGTACACGAAAAACTTGCCCGACTCGAATCTTCATTGCACTTTAAGTGACCGTCTCGCGTTGGTCACCCATGTTGTTCCAAACCGTCTGGAGGCATATGGTGATATCGGAGACGAGACTCAAGATTCCCGCTGTGTGTCAGACAGTCAGCCGTTGTAGATTCTGCGCCCCGAGCCGCAGACACTCTTGCGCACCACGTCGACAGACACACAATTTGGCTACGAGAAGCATGCAACGCCATGGTCCGCCCATCCGCCCGGCGTAGTTCTCGGTGCCCATATTAGTTGCTCGTGCAAGGGTGTCCAGCCCCGGCGGCTTGGCCCCTGACGACGAAATCCCTGCCCGCCTTGCCTGCACTGCCATCAACGCCTGCACCGATTGCATTGCTGGCATTGCCATCACTGCCGGCACCCGCCATCCCCGGCTCCGCTCCGCCCCCATCCCCGTCATCCCGGCGTAGCCGAAGACCCCGTCCTGAGCCTGTCGAATGGGGGACCCAGCGCCCCGATCAGTCCCAGCGCACCCAGCCGACCCCTGGCAGCCCAGCCTGACCAGACGCTCCCACCCTCCTACTCCGACTCTCACTGCTCACTTCTCTCACCTCACTCCTCGCATTCTCGCCCTGAGCCTGTCGAAGGGGGACCCAGCAGCAGCCACTACTCCGAGCGCACCAGGGCCGCCCCGACCTTCCCACCTCCCAGGCCCACCATCGCTCCGATTCGACTCCCGTCCCGCGCCCTCCGTGCCCCCGCCATCCCGGCGTCCCGGCGTCCCCGGCCGAGACCCAGCAGCAGCCAAAGCGTCATCCCCGCGAAGGCGGGGACCCAGCACCCCGATCAGTCCCAGCGCGCCCAAGCCACCCCTGGCAACCCACCCACACCAACTGCTCCCAACCTCCGACTCTCACTCCTCTGCCCTCTCACCTCTCCCCTTCCCATCATTGACTTCCCCTCCCCACCAGTGTACTCTACTTGTGTATTCCCCACAACCCCCACCCCAATGCCCACCTCCGTCCCTTTCCGACCCCTCCTCTTTCAACTCCTCGCCGCTCTCATCCGTCCCTTCTCCGTCCCCTTGGGGTCCCACTTCCCTCCCTCCTCGTCCCCCTCCCGTCTCTCGCCCTTCTCACCCTCCCGTCGCTCACGCCTTCGTCGCCCCCGTCCCAGTCTTCTCTCAACGCTCACTTCTCTCAGCTCACTCCTTCTTCGCCCCCCTCCCGGCCCAAACTCTCGTCACCGATCCGCCAAAAGACCCGCCCAAACTGTCTCTCGCCAGCCCGGCCCCTTCTGGGGGACGGGCTGGCGAGAGACAGTTCCCCCCTTCACCCCCGCTGCCATTCCGAGCCCAGCTCAGCGGCGCCAAGAGCCTGCCCTGAGCCTGCCGAAAGCCTGTCCTGAGCTCGCCGAAGGAGGAACCTCGCCTTCCTTCCGCGATCCCCCGCCCCACCCCACTGCCCAGCCTCCCGACCCGGCCCCGCCACCTCGCCCTGGCACAACCTTGCCCACCCGCACCCCGCTGCCCGCTCCCACCACACCCCGATCCGCCCATCGCCGGCCCTGCCCCGGATCGCCTCACCGGCCAGCATCCACCCCCACCGCCGACGCCGGACCACCAGCCCCCCACCACACGTCCGCCGCCGCTCTTTCACCCTCGCCCTTGAGGGAGAGGGCTGGGGTGAGGGTGGCTGCCACGCACCGCACCCAAGCAGAAGAGCCGGCAACCCTCCCCTCCCCGGTCGCCGATCTTCACCCTCTCCAAGGGGAGAGGCAGCCTCCGGCGTCCCCGCCGGAATGCGGTGAGGGGTCCTCCGGGCACCCTCGACCGACGAACCATCCCACCCCAACAGCCTCCCAATCTCACCAAAAAAGCACCCCGCGCAGCCTCAAGAGTTTTTTAGAAAAAACTCTTTTTGCGCGCGAGGGACCCCACTTCGCGCCCCCGGCCACCCGCCCCCAGCCTTGCCCAATGCCCGCCACCGCCGACTTCGCTGCCCCGTTACACCCCTCGCAACATAAAGTGACCCACGACCCACGGCACCGGAGACCACGCGTGTTCGAGGAAGAGTTCCGCACCTACGACATCGATGCGCCGGAAGTTCGCGCCCTGCAGCGCGCCATGCCGCAGGAGACCTTCGCGCTGGTCGAAGGCCTGATGGGTCGCTGGCAGCAGGCCGGCATGCCGCTGCGCCCCGCCCGGCGCGGCTTCGCCCTCCAAGCCCCCCACGGCGAACGCCTCACCACCGTCGCCTGGGTCTACGCCCCTGACCGACGCCATCCCATGGCGCGAATCGAAGTCGCCCTCGACCTGCTCCTGCGCCGTGGAGTCGACGCCGAGCAGATCGATGGACTGCGCGACGACCTGACCCGCTTTCCAACCCACGTTCCCGGCGAATCCGAGTCGCTGGTGGAACTGCCGTTGACCGTCGAATTGGGCGGCGCCGACATGGAACGCCTGGCGTCGGCCCTGGTCCAGTTCGGCCTCTCGCTCGCTTGACCACGACCGACGTCGACAGCACTGCCCAGCCGGCGGCGACCACCCGCTGGGCCACCATGGCCGTCGTCGCCAGCGGGGTCTTCATGGCCACGCTGGACGCCAGCATCGTCAACGTCTCGCTCCCCACCCTGGTCCGCGAACTCGACGCCCCTTTTGACCGCGTCCAGTGGGTCACGCTGGCCTACGTCATCGCCATCACCAGCCTGCTGCTGCCCGCCGGACGCCTGGCCCAGATGCGCGGCGCCAAGCGGCTCTATCTGGCCGGATTCCTGGTCTTCACCATCGGCTCCCTCCTCTGCGGCCTGGCGCCGAATGTCGGTTTCCTGATCGCCTTCCGCGTCGTCCAGGGCATCGGCGGCTCCATCACCCAGGCCCTGGGACCGGCGCTGGTCGTCACCGCCTTCCCGCCCAGCGAACGCGGCAAAGCCATCGGCTTCATCCTCTCGGCGGTATCCATCGGCCTCGTCAGCGGCCCCGTCGTGGGTGGTTTCATTCTGGGCTCGCTGGGATGGCCATTCATCTTCCTGCTGAACGTTCCGATTGGCGTGGCGGCAATATCCATGGGTGCTCGAATCCTGCCCAGAGGAGCCCAGGGCACCGGCGGCCGCTTCGACCTGCGCGGAACCATCTTGCTGACGGTCGGCCTGACGCTGCTGGTCGTCGGCTTGAACCGCATCCAGACGCTGGGACTTGCCTCACCCCTCGTCATCCTGTTGGTCGTGACGGGCATCGCGCTACTGCTTGCGTTCGGCTGGTGGCAAACCCGCACGCGCTGGCCAACGATCGAGCCGGCTATGTTCCGCGTGCCCGATTTCACCGCCTCAATGTTGGCCGGCTACCTGGCATTCGCAGGCGCGGCCACCCAAATCCTGCTATTGCCGTTCTACCTGCAGCGCGTGCTGGAGCTCCCGGTCCAGCAGGTCGGCCTCCTCATGGTCACGGTCCCGGCCCTCATGGGACTCCTCGGCACGCCCGCGGGAATACTGGCTGACCGCACGAGCTCGCGAACCGTCGGCGCCTTCGGCATCGGCCTCGTCGCGGTTGGACTGGCGCTGCTGACGCAGCTATCGGCCGACACGGCCCCCTGGGCCGTCGTGCCGCGTCTGGCCGTCATCGGCGTTGGCATGGCCATGTTCAACAGCGGCAACGCCAGCATGCTGATGGGCTCGGCCGCCGCCGAGCATCGCAATCAGGCCAGCGCCGTCCTGGCCCTGGCCCGCAACATGGCCCAGGCCACCGGACAGGCCCTCTGGGGCACCATCTGGGCATCGATCGTGATCCTGCAACTCGGAGTTCCCGGCCCGGATGCCGCGGCCGGACCGGACACTGTGGGAGCCTTCCAGATCGTCTTCGGCGCCGCGGGCGCAGTGGTGCTGCTGGGAGTCCTCGTCACGCTGGCGCCGCTGCTGGGTTCGCGAACCGAGCGCTAGAAAAGTCTGCGTAAGTCGACGACCGGTACGTCAGCCGAAGCCTCTGGCATCTCCTGCGGCGCCGCACCGGGCCGCAGCGGGTCTGGCGACTCGTCGGACCCAACGCCGCGCAGCCGCTGCAGCAGCGCTATCCCCTTTCGCGTGTCGCTCGCGATTCGCGCGGGAACCTGGGTCCGCAGCCGCAACCGAAAGCACCAGTACGTAAAGTCCTTCCAATCAGCCCAGCGCGCTCGTCCGTCATCCTGCAGTCCGCGCCCGGCCCGATAGGCCGCCAGCAGCTCGTCACGCGTCTTGCCGTAGACAGTCAGATAGACATCCACAGCCCCCCGATCCAGCGGATGGGGCTTGCTCGCCTCCAACTCAACCGCGTGCACCACGGCTTCCTCGACATCGACTCCATAGAAGTAGTTCAGGTACGCATTGAATCGGGCCGCTCCCAGGGCGCCGGCGAACGCATCACCGGACACATAAGTCGGCGGGCGCCCCTGAAACCGAAGCTCGTCCCGCTCCGCCCTCGGCACTGCGTCCCGCCGGGCACTGACGATGCGGTCGATCAGCAGCACCAGGTCCAACGCCTCGCCCGCCACGAGATAGGTGAGACGACGCCCCTGGTGAACTTCATCCGCCAATCGCCACTCACCGCATGCCCGCAATGCCGCCAGATACCAGTGCGAACCAGCCTCGAGCTCCGCATCGAAACGGCGCAGCGAATCATCCGCCGCCTCAGGCGCTTCGCCCGGCTCGACGATGATCGGCTCCGGCGGTTGGTCCGACAGCGTGTAATCCGTTCATGCCTGCGCACCGGCGTACCATGCATTGTGCTCCCCCTCCGCGATCGGCATCGACCCACGCATGCGCTACCGGATCCACTGCGACGGCGCCAGTCGCGGCAACCCGGGCGAAGCCGCGGCAGGCATTGTCATCTATGACGCTTACGGCGCCATCGCCGGGCGAATCGCGGTGCGCCTGGGTGTGATGACGAACAACCAAGCGGAATACCACGCCGTTCTGGCCGGCATGCGGCTGGCTGAGCAACTCCGGCCGAGCGCCATCGAGTTTCGGCTCGACAGCGAGTTGGCGGTCCAGCAGCTGTCCGGGGCCTGGAAGATCAAGAACGCCAAGCTGCGCGACCTCGCGGCCCGCGTGCACGCGGCCGCTCCGGCGGGCGTGCCCGTGAGCTACGTGCACGTCGGGCGGTCCGCAAACTCGCGCGCTGACCGACTGGCGAACTGGGCTCTCGACCGCACTTCCCCGGACGCCGCGAACGGGTTCTAGACACCGCCCACGCCGGACTATCGAGCCGCCCGCCGGAAAAGTCACCGTGGGGATCGGTGGTTTGTTGTTGACACGCGGTGGGGAATGTGCTTCACTTCTACGGCCAAATGACCACAGATGTGGTGATTGGTGGGTTGTTGTGGGGAACGAAGGGGTAGGCTTCGGCCGAAATACGGGGCATGGCCAGCTTCAAGGGGACCTATGTCCACCAGTTGGACGCCAAGGCGCGCCTTGCGTTTCCCAGCCGGCTTCGCGCCCAGATTCCGGAGGGGGGCACATTGACCGTCAGTGCCGAGAATTGTCTGACGTTCTATCCGTCCGCCCTGTGGATCGACGTCGAGCACGAGTTGGGCAGGCTGGATCCCCTGAATCCCGACGCCCGCGATACCAAACGACAAATCTTCGGATCCGCCGAGGATGTGACATTCGACAAACAAGGTCGGATTCCGATTCCCACCCACCTACGCGACCACGCGGGACTGACCAAGGAAGTGGTCGTCATGGGCGTGGGTGACGTGATTGAACTATGGGACGCAACGGCCTGGCAGAAGCGCCATGTCCGCATCGCCGCCGATGCGTCCGACATCATGCGGCGCGCCCGCGGAGGCGTACCGCTCTCTCCTTAGGGTGTTCTGTGTGGGGCGCGGCGCCTCCCCCGCGCCCCACACACACCGAATCCCATGACCGCACCCGGCCAACATCAGCCGGTGTTGCTGCAAGCCGTGGTGGATGCTCTACGGCCCTGCCTCGACGGGCTCATCGTCGACGGCACCGCCGGGCTGGGCGGTCACACGGAGGCCCTGCTGGACGTTGGCGCCGTGAGAATCCTGGCTATGGACCTCGATCCCGATGCCGTTCGCTGGCTGTCCGCGCGGTTTCATGGCAACGATCGAGTTCAGCCGGTACATGCCAGCTACTCCGACCTCCTGGATCGCCTCGGGACCGAGCGTCCCGCCGGAGTCTTGCTGGATCTCGGATTGTCATCGAGACAGTTGGAAACAGCGGAACGCGGGTTTTCGTTTCGTCTCGAGGGACCTCTGGATATGCGATTTGACCCGACAAGCGGACAGCCGGCGGCGCAGTTGGTGAATCGCCTCCCGGAGTCGGAGTTGGCCGCTCTGCTTCGAGAGTACGGCGAAGAACGCCGTGCGCGGGCGATCGCGCGCCGCATCGTTGCCGGTCGGCCGCTCCAGTCCACAACCCAACTGGCCCGGGTCGTAGCGGCGGCGTTTCCAGGTCGACGCCGTCGGCATCCCGCCACGCGGACATTTCAAGCTCTGCGCATTGCCACGAACGAAGAACTCCACACGTTAGGGCTTGGGCTGGCAGGGGCGCGTCGTGCGCTCCGCAAGAGCGGCCGGCTGGTTGTGATCGCCTTCCACAGCCTGGAGGACCGGATTGTCAAGCAAACGTTTCGCGCGTGGGCGCAGGGTGGATTGGGTGAAGTCCTGACCCGGCGCCCGATCCGGCCCAATTGGTCCGAGGCACAGGGCAACCCGCGAGCGCGCAGCGCTCGACTTCGAGTCTTTGTAGCGGCGGGGAGCAACTAGTGGCCCTTCGGCAGGACCCGCTACTCCGGAACTCGGTTTGGTCCGGCCGGGTCACACGCTGGTTTCCCACCACCATTCCAGTCTCGCGACTCGTTCTGGTGGTCATCATTTCGGCCTTTGTCTTGGCCATGGTCTGGGTACAGCAGACACAAACCCTGGTACGGCTGGGCGGCGAGATTCAGCGGCTGGAGCGCCAGCTCGAAACAGTTGAACTCGAGCGCCAACGAATCCTGGCTGAGTTGGCGTCGCGGAATGACCTCTCGAGAGTCCAGCGAATCGCGTCCATCGAATTGAATATGCGCCAGGCTCGCAAGCCAGTCTTCGCACGCGCGCAACCACTTCCCCCCGGTGTGTCATTTGACCTCCCACTGTGGGCCGCGCCAACGCAACAGCTGGTTGAACCTCCGTGGTGGGAAGCCGTGATTCGAGAGATTAGTGCACAGATTTCGCGACTTGCGGAATAGCCGCCAATTGGCGGCGGACAACAGTGAGCCGCCGGATCCCTCCCGGCGGCTTGTCGTCATGCTCGGCGGCGCCTTGGCAGCGGCCGGCGTTCTGGGATGGCGCTTATTTGACTGGCACGTCGAGCAATCGGCTGAACTCTCGGCGCGCGGCGCGAGCGCGCTGCTCGCGCGTAGCGAGATCAACCCGCGACGCGGCAGCATCTTTGACCGCGACGATGACGTCCTGGCCATCAGCCGCGGTGCGGTGCGTGTCGTGGCTGACCCATTCTCCATCCATGAGACTTCAGATCCGTTCGAGGTCGCCGATCGCCTGAGCGGACTGTTGGACCTCGACTCAGCCGGCGTGGCCGAACGCCTCGGCGATCCGAATCTTCGGTATTCGGAAATCGCGCGCGGTCTCACTGGCGATCTGGCGAGATCCGTGGAGGCCGCGATCCAGAACGGCCAGTTGCCCGGCGTTCGACTCGATCCCGACCGGGTGCGCGTCTACCCGAATCAGGAGCTGGCCGCGCACGTGCTGGGATTCGTGGGTGAAGGCACGGCACGCCCGGGTGAAGTCGTTGGCCAGGCGGGCGTCGAGGCCTGGTACAACGATGTACTGGGCGGGCAGTCAGGGCTTGTCAGCTCCGATATCGACCGCCTGGGACGGCGGATTCCAATCGGTCGCTATGCCCTTCAACCGCCACGGCACGGAGCGCACGTCACGCTCTCAATCGACCGAACGATTCAACACATAGCCGAGCAGGAACTCGAGTCCGCCATCGAGCAGTTCGGAGCGACCGCCGGCACCATCCTGATCACCAATCCGCGGACAGGTGAAGTACTGGGCCTGGCCAACAGACCAACCTACGACCCGGGACGCGTCCACAGCTATCGAGAGTTTGGCCCAGAGTTTGCCAATCGGGCCTGCAGCCTCATTTATGAGCCGGGCAGCACGTTCAAGCTGGTCACGATGGCCGCTGGTCTCGACGTGGGGGCCGTACGACCTGAAACGACCCACAACCTCCCCGGGACCGTGAACTACTTCGGGCAAGAGTTCAAGAACTGGGACGAGCGGACATATCCAAAGCAGACGATGGTCAGCGTTCTTCAGAACTCGAGTAACACGGGCACCATCTTCGTCGCCGACACCATCGGAGCAGATTCCTTTTACGAATACATCGAGCGCTTTGGCTTTGGCACAAGGACCGGCGTCGACATGGCCGGCGAAGTTCCGGGCATCGTGCGACGTCGCGGCGACCAGGGCTGGTTCCTTCCAGACCTCGCCTCAAACTCGTTTGGCCAGGGCATATCCGTCACACCTGTGCAACTGGCGACGGCCATCGGCGCCATCGCGAACGACGGGGTAATGATGCGGCCGCACGTAGCCCGTGCTGTCACCCAGGCCGACGGCCGCCAAGCGACCATCGAGTCTCAGCCCATTCGCCGGGTAGTTTCGCGTGAAACCGCCCAGACCTTGATCAGAATGATGGAGGCGGCGGAGTCAGGCGTGCTGAACAACCTGGCACGGATCCCAGGCTATCGAACCGCTGGCAAGACAGGCACGTCGGAAATCGCATCGAGCGGACGGTTTCTGGAAGACACGTCGATTGCGTCCTACGTGGGATTCGGTCCCCTCGAGTTGCCACGCGTCCTGACGCTCGTAGTCATCGAACGACCGCAGGCCGCATTCTTTGGCGCTTACGTAGCGTCGCCCACCTTTGCACGGGTGATGAGCCGGGTATTCGCCCACCTTCGGGTGCCCCCGCGAACGGGACAGACGTGAGCGCCAACACAGGCCATTGGCTTGCAGGGCGACTGCCAACATGGCCTTCACGGGACCCATTCCTACTGCTGCTGACATTCGTACTGCCGCTTGGCGGAGTGGTCTTGGTGGCCAGCGCCCGGGTACCCGTCGTTTTAGGCGGAGACTCGGTCTTCGAGCGCGTGTCGGTCCAGCAGATGGTCCTGGCCGGCGTCGGTGTAGGACTGGCGCTGGCACTCAGTGCCGTGAACTACCAACGCTACGCGCGATTGGCGCCATTGGCTTTCGGGGGAATCCTGATCGCCCTCGTGGGTGTGCTGTTTGTTGAAGATGCCACCAGTCTCTTCGCGGCGCGCCGGTGGTATCGGGTAGCCGGTCTCACGGTGCAGCCGAGCGAGTTCGCGAAGGTCGCCATGGTGGTCATGCTGGCTGCATTAGCTCATCACTTCGGTGGTCGAATCCGGGAATGGCGCGTATCCATCATCTATCTGGGGAGCGTCGTCACACTGGTTGTGATTCCGGTTGTTCTGGAGCCGGATTTGGGTGCGGCCATCACCATTGCATTTGTCGGCTTCGTAATGATCTTTGCCGCGGGCGCCCGGCTCTGGCACCTGATACTGGGATTCGGTGCGTTGGTGCCCATCGCGCTCGTATCCCTCTCGCAAAATGCCTACCAGCGCGAACGCCTCATGACGTTCCTGAGCGGCGACCCTGACATCAACCGAACCGGCTATCAGGCAGCTCAGGCGCAGATCGCGATGGGCTCGGGTGGCATTACCGGTCGCGGGCTCGGGCTCGGGACGCAAAAGTTTCGGTTGCCGATCCCCGACTCGGATGCGGTTTTTGCGGTTCTTGGCGAGGAGTTCGGCTTGGTCGGCACCGGTTTGGTGCTGGTGCTCTTCCTAGCGCTGTTTGTGCGTGGCATTCAGATTGCAGCCGCCACTGACGACGTGTTTGGTCGAATGCTGGCCATTGGCATCGTGACCCAATTGTGCTTTCAGGCCTTTGTCAACATGGCCGTCGTGACGGGGCTAACGCCGGTGACTGGCATCACGCTGCCATTCATCAGCCGCGGAGGCTCCTCGCTACTGGCATCGATGATCATGATGGGCATCCTGATGAATGTCGCCCGCCAGTCGGATCTCGGGCGAGACGCGTGAGGCTCGTGCTGGTGGGCGGAGGCACCGCCGGACACATCTTTCCGACGATTGCCGTCGCTCGACAGCTTGCCGCGCTCACAGGATCGACTGCCGAACTCACTGCCGTGTGCGGATCCCGTGACCTGGATCGGCTCCTCTATCGCGACGTTGACCTCGCGGTGTTTCCCCTTCCGGCCCGCGGCATTGTTGGCGTTCCCTGGTGGCGGCTGCCCTGGCGGGCTTGGCTACTTGTTCGATCGCTGTATCACATTTGGCGCGAATTCGACGTGCGACGCCCGGATGCCGTGATTGCCAGCGGCGGATATGTCAGCGCGCCCGTGCTACTCGTCAGTTGGCTCCAGCGCATTCCGTCGGTGATTTTCTCCGGCGACGCTGCGCTTGGCTGGGCCACACGGGTCATGGCCCCTGTCGCTTCAGTGGCCACAATCGCGTTCGAAGAAGCTCGAAGTCAGATTTGGCGCACGCCGGTTGAGTTTGCTGGATACCCGCTTCGTGCCGAGTTCGAATCACCCGATGCGACGGCAGGTCGGGTCGCCCTCACAGTGCCTGACGGCGTTCGACTGGTAGTGGTGATGGGCGGCAGCCAAGGCTCCCGGGTAATCAACGAGGCCCTACGCGAGGGCCTGGAGCGCCTGCTCAATGAAGCGCACGTCGTGCACATAAGCGGGCAGGGCGACTATGAGGCCTTGGTGTCCGTACGGGACCGAATGCCCGAAGCGCTTCGACGCCGATACCACCTACACGACTTCATTCAAAGCGGATTCGCCGACCTTCTAGCCGCGGCGGACATCGTAGTCAGTCGCGCAGGCGCCACCTCCGTTGCAGAGCTGAGTGCCGTCGGAACGCCGGCCGTGCTCATCCCTGGACGCTTCGGGGCCGGGCACCAGATTGCGACCGCACACGCCATGGCGGAAGCCGGAGCGGCCCTTGTGCTTTCTGAAAGCGACTTGGCATCCGGACATCTGGTGCCAGTGCTACTGAAGCTGCTGAACGAACCGGAACAACTGAAAGCCTTGAGTGACGCCTCGCGGACACGTGGACGGCCGAAGGCGGCCGCGCGAATCGCACAGATTGGGCTCCGCTTGGCGGGGTGGTCGACACCGGGCGACGCGTGATGTCGTCACAGGTCACAGGTCCAACGGTTCAGCACGTCCACATTGTGGGCATCGGCGGCAAGGGCATGAGCGCGATTGGGGCAGCCCTCCTGGACCTGGGAAAGACCGTCAGCGGAAGCGACCTCAAGCCCTCACCGCAGTCGGACCGCCTTCAGCGTCGCGGTGCCAACATCGCCCTCGGTCATAGCGCCCGCAATATCGCGAACGCCGACATGGTGATTCACTCATCGGCGATTCCGTCGAACAACCCGGAGCTGGCGGCAGCCCATGCCGCGGGCGTAACCGTTCGTTCGCGCGCCGAGGCCGTTGCCGCCCTGTTCAACGCTCGCCGCGGCATCGCCGTTGCTGGTACTCACGGCAAGACGACCACATCGGCGTTAACTGCGACGATCCTCGAGAGCGCTGGCCTGGCGCCATCGTTTCTCATTGGCGCTGACATCCCGTCACTCGGGGGAGTAAATGGGCGGATTGGCGTCGGGGCCTGGATGGTGCTTGAAGCCGACGAGTTCGATAACGCCTTCCTGTCGTACAGGCCCCGGATTGCCGTCCTGACGCACCTGGAAGCAGACCACCTGGACTATTTCGGCAGCGTCGACCGAATGGTGTCTGCGTTCGAGCACTTTGTGGATGATCTGCCGATCAACGCCACGCTCATCGCCCGGCGCGACGTGCCGCTGCTGCGACGCGTGGCGGAGCGGCATACAGGCGAAGTGATTTGGTTCGGTCCAGGCGGCGACTGGCAGATTGATCACTACCGGAAAGGTTCGCCCGGGCCAACGCTCGATGTTTCGGGTCCAGGCGGGCAATTGGTGCTTCACCTGCCCATGCCGGGACCCCACAACGCTCTGAACGCAATGGCGGCGCTGGCGGCGGCAACGTTGGCGGGGGTCGACGCGATTGAAGCGGCGCAAGCTCTGGAGAGTTTCACCGGTGCCGAACGCCGCCTGGAGCTTAGGGCCAGAGAACACGGCGTTTCCCTGTTCGAGGACTACGCTCACCACCCAACAGCGGTGCGCGCCAGTCTGCAAGCAGTGCGCGAGCTACAGCCGCAGCGAGTTCTCGTGGTGTACCAGCCGCTGCTTGCGTCGCGGACACGCGACCTGTTCGACGACTTCCTCGAGGCGTTTGCCGACGCCGACCAGGTGCTCTTGGCGGACATCTACTCGCCTCCGGGGCGCGAGGGGCCTGTCGGAGTCAGCTCGCGAGACCTGGCCTCGGCCATCCGCCACGCCAATACTGAGGCGCTATCCAGCTTTGACGAGATCTTTGACCGGCTGATCGCCGAGGCTCGTGCGGGCGACATCGTCTTGGTCATGGGACCTGAGTCTGTGACTCCGCTGGTCGACCGGCTGGCAACAAGCATGAGACAGCGATCGTTCGCATGGACTTAACAGCTCAGTTCCCTTCAACGCTGCGAGTTCGCACGAGTGAGCCGATGGCCCGGCACACCTCGTTTGGCGTGGGCGGACCAGCCGACTACTGGGTTGAAGTACGCAGTCTGGATGCGTTTCGCCTGGCCCTCGAAACAGCCGATCGCCTGAACTTGCCGCGAACAATCATGGGCCATGGAACGAACTCTTTGGTAGCCGACGCCGGGATCGAAGGCCTGGTGATTTACAACCGCTATATGGACTTCGAAGCACATGGCGCCGACGGTTGGGTGCGGGTCGCGTCCGGTCACAGCATGGCGCGCCTGGCAGGGCGCTGCGCGCAGCTCGGCCTTGGCGGAATGTCCTTTGCAATTGGCGTTCCGGGCACCGTGGGCGGCGCCGTGTACGGCAACGCGGGGGCCTTCGGTTCGGACGTGGCTGCCGTGCTTAAGTCGGCCCGCGTATGGCGGCGCCGCCACGAAGTCGAACTGAAGGCACCGGACTTCAAGTTCGGCTATCGGCGAAGCAACCTCCATGGCGATGCTTCCAAACCCGTTGTGCTGGCCGCCAGCTTTGATGTCCGGCGGGATGATCCCGCTACACTCCGGCGCGAGATTCTGACCCTCGCCCGGCGGCGACGCGCCACACAACCGCAGGGGCAGAACGCCGGGTCGTTCTTTATGAACCCGGACGGCGACTACGCCGGGCGCCTGATCGAATCAACCGGGCTAAAGGGGCTCGAGCTTGGCGGCGCTTTCGTGTCGCCCGTCCACGCGAACTTTCTCTCAGCCAGGCCAGGTGGCACGGCCCGAGATGTACTGGACTTGGCTATCGCCGTGCGTGAGGACGTGGCTAACGCCACCGGCGTGCGCCTTACCCCCGAAGTTCGCCTGCTGGGCCGCTGGAACTGCCAGGCACGGGCGCTGTTCAGGTGACCGACGTGCGCGCCAGCCTTTTCACCAAAGTGCTGTCACTACTTATCGCGTTGTGTTCCGCGGGCGTGCTGATCTGGTTGCTCAATTCGCCAGTGTTCAACATACGCGACGTCGCCGTACACCGGGCCGATTCGTCACCGCCACCAGCGGTTGATCCTGCCAGCATTGAGTCGGCCACACTTCCCATGGTGGGAATGAATGTGTTTCGAATAGATGCCAGCGCGCTACAGCAGCGAATCCGTGGCTTGCCGGGCGTAGCGGATGCGCTGGTTCAGGTGCGGATCGACGGACGGGCCGCGGTGACCGTGGCGTACGAAGCACCGGTGGCGAACTGGGTCGTCAACGGACAGAGCTACCTCGTCAATGCGTCGGGCGAAGTCCTGGCGGAGCAGTTCGAGCCGGACGTCCCGCTCACCATCGAGGACGAGTCCCGCAGCGGGCTTGAGCCAGGCGACCTCATCAACGTGGGAGCGCTGATTGCCGCGCATCAGCTACAAAGCAATCTACCGCTGCTGCGAGTGATTCCCAGCCGCATTCACTATTCGGCCGGGAAGTTGACCGTGATTGACCATGCCGGACGAGAGCTTGACTTTGGAGACACCTCGCAACTCGATGCCAAGCTCGTCGCGCTGCACGCCGTGCTCGAGCAAGCCAACCGTCTGGGCGAACGAATCGCCAGCGTGGATCTCCGCCCCATCGAACGACCCACCTATCGCACGGTCGACGCCCCACCTCTCACTTCAAACCAACCCGTCTCAAGGCCCTGATTGTGTTATGTAAACTATCGCTTCCGGCGCGCACCCTGGGGCAAAGAGTGGAAGCATGAGCCGCAACCGCACGTTCGTTGGCCTGGACGTTGGAACGACCAAGACCTGCGCCGTGATCGGCCAGGAGTACCGCGGCGCGCAATTGCATGTTCTCGGCGTTGGTACGGCCCCTTCGTATGGCCTAAAGGGCGGCCAGGTTGTCGACGTGGTGCTGACCGTCAAGGCCATTGACGAGGCAATCCACCGAGCAGAGAAAGCTGCTCGGGTGCGAGCTTCACAGGTCGTGACCGGGATCGCCGGCGGTCACCTCCAGTCGCACAGCCAGCGCGGTGAAGTTCAGCTGCCGCGCGATGAGCGCGAGGTTCGCGAGCGCCACGTTGGCGCGGTAGTCCGCGGAGCGACCATGCTGAGTTTGGCCGAAGACCGGGAGGTCGTGGCGGTCATCCCGAAGACCTTCGCAACGGACCACCTCACCGACGTGCTGGACCCGCGCGGTCTCACGGCGCGGCGGCTTGCCGTTGAAGCTCACGTGATCACTGGCGCCACCAACGCAATGGCAAACCTGGAGCACTGTGTCGACCAGGCCGGCTTGTCAACCATGGGCCGGGTCTTGCAGCCGCTGGCATCGGCGCGTGCCTGCCTCACCCCGGAGCAACGCCGCGAAGGCGTCGTACTGATTGACATCGGCGGCGGAACGACCGACGTCGCACTGTTCGTGGACGATGCCTGCTGGCATATCGCCGTCGTCCCGATCGGCGGAGCGCTGGTCACAGCCGACATCGCCCGCGGCCTGCGGCTTCCGACAAAGGTTGCCGAAGCCTTGAAGATTGAGCATGGCAGCATCGAATCACTTGCCGCAGACGATGACACAACCGTTGAAGTTCCGGGTTTCGACCATGGAGCCCCGGTAGCCGTGCGCCGACGCGACTTGTCGGAGGTTGTCGCCGCGCGCATGGAGGAATTGCTCCATCTGGTACTCGACGAAATCACCCGGAGCGGTTACTACGACATTCTTCCGGCCGGCGTCGTGCTCACGGGCGGCGGTTCGCGCATGGCCGGTCTTCCAACCCTGGCCAGCGAAGTCCTCGACATGCCGGTCGCCATGGGACGCCCGCGCGCGCTCTGGGGTCTGGACGAAAGCCTGCGCGCACCGGAATTCAGCACAGGGATTGGCTTGCTTCTGACGGCGTCTGCCGCCGAGGAGGCGGATGGTTGGGTAACCGCCGACATCAACCGCCGAGGAGGCGTATTGGACAGGCTGGGCGGGTGGATGCGATCGGTCGTGTCACCGACCGTCAGGTGAAAGGCGGTTCAAGGTGATTCAGTTTCGGCATAATGGCGTTACTGTTGTGGCGTTGCATCGTGAGCGGTCTGGCCGTCCAGTGTTGGCGCGCCTGGGAAGGGTGAGTGGACATGGCCGAGAGTGATGGCCGCGGTGGAAGTCGAATCACGCGGCTGACGGGCGCAAATGGCGAGCCGCATCCGGGAGCAGCGAGCCGCGAGACGCGACACGCACTGGGCGGTGATTCCCTCGCAGAACTCAAGGTCGTTGGAATCGGCGGCGGTGGCAGCAACGCTGTCGACCGAATGATCGAAGAGCATGTGCAGGGCGTTGAGTTCATCGCAATCAACACCGACGCCCAGGCGCTCGTGCGATCCAGCGCCCCCACACGCATCCGCGTTGGCGACAAAGCCACGCGCGGTCTGGGCTCCGGGGGGCAGCCGTCCTTGGGACAGAAGGCGGCTGAGGAGTCGCTGGATGAGATCCGTGAGGCTGTCGAGGGCGCGGACATGGTGTTCATCGCCGCAGGTATGGGCGGCGGAACCGGCACCGGCGGCGCCCCCGTGGTGGCCGATGTCGCACGCGAAACCGGCGCGCTGACAGTGGGTGTCGTGACTCGCCCGTTCGATTTCGAGGGCAGCACACGCTCCCGCTACGCGGAGGAGGGCATCCGAAACCTCCAGGAGCGCGTGGACACCCTAGTCATGATTCCCAACCAGCAGCTGCTAGCAGTTGCCGACCCCAAGATGTCGGTGACCGAGGCCTTTGCTTTGGCCGATGACGTGCTGCGCCAGGGTATTCAGGGCGTCTCCGATCTGATCACCCAGCCGGGACTGATCAACCTTGACTTCAACGACGTGCGCGCGGTTATGACCGAATCCGGCACGGCCTTGATGGCCATCGGCGAGGCCCAAGGCGAAGATCGAGCGACGGACGCTATCGAGCAAGCGCTCAACAGTCCGCTGCTCAACGTGTCGGTAGACGGAGCACGCGGCGTGCTGCTGAACTTTACCGGCGGCCCTGACATGACGCTCCACGAAGTGAACGAAGCCGCCGACATCGTGGCCAAGGCCGCAGAGCCCAATGCCAACATCATCTTCGGGACGGTGATTGACGAGGCCATGGAGGGCCGTCTTCAGGTAACCGTCATCGCAACCGGGTTCCAAACCGGCGCGGCGGAGGCGCGTCCCCCCAGGCGCCGTGGTTCGCGGCCGTCGAGCAGCCCGATGGTTCGCGAGCTTGATTTCTCAAGCCGATCGCGCGAGTCAAGCGAAATGGAGATTCCGGCTTTCCTGCGTCGCCGCTCGGAGGGCCGCTGACCAAGCGTCGAGCCGGGACATGACGCAGGCCGATGTCGCCGCCAGGATCGCCGCGCAGGCGGCCGCCGTCCGCGGAAGGATCGCCTCGGTTTGCCGCGAGGTCGATCGCTCGCCGGATTCCGTGACGCTGGTGGCCGTCGGCAAGACCTTCGACGCCGACACGGTGAGGCACGGCCTCGCGGCGGGGCTTGCGGACTTCGGTGAGAATCGCGTGCAGGAAGCGCAGGCCAAGATCCCCCGGGTTGGCGGCGGGAGGTGGCACCTGGTTGGCCACCTCCAACGCAATAAGGCGCGTCCCGCCACCCAGCTATTCGCTCTGATTCACTCCGTCGACTCGGAGCGTCTCGCGCACCGGCTGGAGGCCGTGCGCGACGACGGGCCCTGTGACGTACTCATCCAGGTCAATCTCACCGGCGCGCAGACGCAGGGCGGCATTGAACCCGCGAATCTGACGAGGCTGGCGTCCGTCCTTGACCGTGAGACCGACCTGACGTTGCGCGGCCTTATGACCATCGGGCCGATGGGTACGGACCGGCAGACCAGCCGCGCCTGCTTCCGTCGGCTACGCGAGCTGCGCGATGCCCTCCGCGTGAGCCTGCCCAACCAGCCAATCGCCGAACTCTCCATGGGCATGACGGACGACCTCGATCCGGCGCTCGTGGAAGGCGCCACGATCGTGCGGGTCGGACGCGCTATCTTTGGGGCGCGTTCCCCGGCTCCAGGTCCGTGAAGCAACGTGGCTGCACTCATCCAGATCCTGAACTGGCTCGTGACGATCGTCGTGTTCGCCATCATCGGGCGCGCGATCCTCTCCTGGTTCGTGCGCGACCCGTCGCACCCCGTGATGCGCCTGCTGATCGACGTTACGGAGCCGATTCTGGGTCCAATCCGCCGTGCGCTACCGCAGTCGTGGATGATCGACCTCTCGCCCCTGATCGCCATTCTGGTCATCCAGGTGCTTTGGAGCCTGGTGCAGTCGCTGGCACTGGGCTGAGCTGACGCGCAATGTCAGATCCTCCCCATGCCGACGACCATTCAACTGCGCGTGCGGGCGACGCCCCGCGCTCGCTCGACCACACTGCGTCGACGACCTGACGGGTCGCTGAACGCCCGAGTTACCCAGCCCCCGACCGAGAACCGTGCCAATCGTGCGCTGATCGAACTCCTGGCGGAATCTCTTGACCTTCGCCAAGGCGACATCAGCATCGAACGGGGAACCCGTGGACGCGACAAGATCATTGCCGTCAGCACGAGCAATCCGGCGGGCCTTCTGGCGGCGCTCGATCGTCTGGAGACCATGACATGATCCAGCGACCACGAGGAACGGCCGACCGCCTGCCGGATGTAGCGCCAGCGTGGCAGCTGGTTGCCGAGACCTTTCAGTATCAGTGTGCATTGCGCAGCTTTGCGCCGATCAGTACACCGACGATTGAGCGAACCGAGCTGTTTACCCGTACGACCGGCGACGCGACCGATCTTGTGCAGAAGGAGATGTACAGCTTCGAGGACCGCGGGGGCGACTCTTTGACCCTGCGGTCGGAAGGCACGGCCCCGGTCGTTCGCGCATACGTTCAGAACGGCCTACACAATCTGCCGCAGCCCGTAAAGCTCTACTACGTCACCTCGATCTTTCGCTACGACCGCCCGCAGGCCGGCCGCTATCGGGAACACCACCAGATCGGCGCCGAAGCACTGGGAGACCCCAGCCCGGCCGTCGACGCAGAAGTCATCGATCTCCTGCAGGCCACGTATAAGGCCTTAGGGATTGACGACCTGCGTTTGGAATTAAACTCGCTCGGAGATCCGGCCACCCGGCCCGCATATCGCCAGGCGCTCGTGGACTACTTCACGCCGCTGACGGACCGGCTGGACTCCGAGAGTCGCGAGCGGTTGAAGACCAATCCGCTGCGAGTGCTTGATTCCAAGAATCCAGCCGTGGCCGAACTCTGCGATGACGCGCCGCGGTCGCTGGACTATCTCGGCGAATCGGCGCGGGCCCACTTCGAACAGCTACAGAATTTGCTCCAGGCGCTCAAGATTCCCTACCGAATCAACCATCGCCTGGTGCGCGGTCTGGATTACTACAACCGGACAGTCTTTGAGTTCGTTCCGCCCGACGCGGGCTCGCAGAGCACGGTGGGCGGCGGCGGACGCTACGACTACCTGGCTGAACTCATGGGCGCTGATCACGTGCCGGGCGTTGGCTTTGGCAGCGGCATCGAGCGCGTGCTCCTAAATGTGGAACGCCGCGGCATGACGCCGTCTCGACCTCAAGCGACAGACGTATACATTGCGCCACTGGCCGACAGTGCGCTCGAATCCGCCATGCAACTTGCCCAGCGACTACGGTTCGCCGGCGTCACCGTCGAGTCGGGCTTTCGGGCCGCCAGCCCGCGCTCGCACTTGCGTCGCGCGAGCCGCGCCCAGGCGCGCGCGGCCCTGCTCATCGGCGCGCGGGAGCTGGAGCGAGGAGTCGTAGCGCTGAAACCGATGAATGGAACGGCGCAGATTGAAGTTGCGCTCGCGGATGTCGTGGCAGGCGTGCAAAAAGTGTTGGCGGTCAGTACATGATTGCCGTGGTCGACTATGGCGCCGGCAACATCCACAGCGTGGCGCGTGCGCTGACTCGCGTCGGCGCGACCTTCGCCGTTACGCACGATCCGGCGACCGTGGCCGCTGCGGATGCCGTCGTATTGCCCGGGGTTGGCGCGGCGGCAGACACAATGAAGGGGCTACGCCAGGCACGGGTTGACGACCCCGTGGTGGCGGCCATTTCGCGAGGTGTCCCCTACCTGGGCATTTGCATGGGGTTACAGGTCCTGTTCGACCGCAGCGAAGAGGACGACGAAACGCCGTGCCTGGGCGTGCTGCCAGGCGAGGTCGTGCGCTTCCCGCCCGGGCTCGAAGTCCCGCACATGGGTTGGAACCAGGTGCTCCAGGCCGACGATTCCCCGCTATTCGCCGGAGTGCCGCAGAACTCGAACTTCTATTTCGTGCACTCGTACTTTGCCCGGCCGGCGGATGATGCCTGCGTCTCGGCAACCACAGACTACGGACTGGACTTCACCAGCGTGGTGCGGCGGGACAATCTGTATGCAACCCAGTTTCACCCCGAGAAGAGCGGTGTCGTCGGGCTTCGGATCTACGCCAACTTCATTCGTCTGGCCGGCCAGACACCACGGCCGGAGTTCGACTGACCCATGGACATCTATGCAGCTATTGACATTCGAGGCGGTAAGTGCGTGAACCTGGTCCAGGGAGATTTCGCGCGCGAAACGATGTTCTACGAGAACCCACGTGATGCGGCTCGCTACTTCCTGGATTGCGGGACAGATTGGCTTCATATCGTGGATCTGGATGCGGCGCGCAGCGCCAAACGCACGCACAGCGCGATCGTGAGTGACATCATTCGCCTTGCGGATTCCGTTCCCGTACAGATCGGCGGGGGGATCCGAACCCTGAACGACGTTCGCGAGGTTCTCGATGCCGGCGCGTCTCGCGCTGTCATCGGCACGGCCGCCGTGCGCGATCCAAGCCTGGTACCCGCTGCCGCGGACACGTACCCCGGACAGATTGCCGTTGGCGTGGATGCGCGTAATGGACGGGTCGCAATTGAAGCATGGGTCGAAGACAGCTCGATGACAGCGACCGAGTTGGCCGCGACGTCGGCCGACGCCGGCGTGGCGGCGCTCGTATTCACCGATGTGAATCGCGACGGCATGCTCGGCAAGCCAAACTTTGACGGGACGGCTGAATTGGTGCGTCGCCACGGGCAACAGCTTGACGTCATTGCATCCGGCGGCGTGCACAGTCGCGACGACGTGGCGGAACTTGCGGCGCTGGGAGCTTCCGGGGTCATCATTGGTCGCGCGCTCTACACAGGCGCCGTCACCCTGGCCGACGCGCGTCGCGCAGCCCGGAGCTAGCCGATGCTCACGC
The DNA here is from genome assembly GCA_026707185.1 of Chloroflexota bacterium. The sequence continues at coordinate 1,522 of JAPOXI010000097.1, read as the reverse complement.
GCCGCGTGATCCCTTGCCTGGATGTCAAGAACGGCCGCAACGTCCGCGGCGTGCGTTTCTCGGCCGATATCGATGCAGGCGACCCAGTCGAGCTGGCAGCGCGCTATGACCGCGAAGGCGCAGACGAACTCGTCTTCTACGACATCACGGCCTCAGCCGAGGGCCGCAACATCATGGTGGACCTCGTGGAGCGCGTAGCCTCGCAGGTCTTCATTCCCCTGTCGGTTGGCGGGGGCGTGCGGACGATCGACGACATGTACCTGATGCTGCGTAGCGGCGCCGAGAAGGTCTCGATAAACAGTGCCGCCCACCGCGACCCTGACCTGATTCGCGCCTGCGCTGACCGGTTCGGTTCGCAGTGCGTCGTACTGTCGATTGACGCGCTTCGCGATCCCGACAGCGACCCACCGCGTTGGACCATTTACCTCAACGGCGGTCGTGTGCGCACAAGTCTTGACGCCGTGGAGATTGCCCAGCGGGGACAGGAACTGGGCGCTGGCGAGATTGTGCTTAACAGCATCGACGCCGACGGAACGCGCGAGGGTTACGACGTGGAGTTTCTTCGCGCCGTGACCGACGTCGTCTCAATCCCAGTCGTCGCCTCAGGTGGGGCGGGTTCTCTGGAACACCTGCGGGACGCAATTGCGCTGGGCAACGCGCACGCCGTGCTGGCGGCATCGATCTTTCATTTCAGCGTGTACAGCGTGCGCGAAGCCAAGGAGTTCATGGCGTCCGCCGGCATCCCAATGCGGCTTGACCCGTACCACTGAACTCGCAGCTACGACCAGAGCCCGGTTAACGGCAAGTGCCGATTCGCGCCGTGCTTCACCGGCGTTAGTAGCGGCCTGATGATCGGGGAGTTTCGGCCGTGCCGGCCTTCCAACCGGAGAGCGCTGCACGCCTCCGCTCGCTAGCTATTCCTCAGACGAGCCCCGGATCAGGGAATAAATCCAGTAGAGGAGTCCGATGATCAGGCCTCCGAATGAGACCCCGATCACGAGGTAAAAAACAACTGTCTGCATTCCGGACTGCCTCCAGTTGGGCCCGTAGGCGATTGGGCGGTGCTGGCTCGGACGAATTGGCCCTGCCCAGACGCCAGACGGGGCCGCACCCGAGATTATGCCTAACATCCCACATTCGCGCATACCGGCAAACGCCATCACCGGCAGGTGGTGCCCGAGATGCCATCGCCAACGGTGCTAGCGGGCGGCGGGAGCAGACGACGGCGGCTCGTCCACGTCGTTCGATTCTGGCGCGAGCACCCGCGAGTCCGGCCCCGCATGCACATGGGCGCGCACCTTGGCCAGCACGACCACGCTCAGGAGAAAGTAGATCCCCATGAGGGCAAACACCGCGCGGAACCCGTAGCCCGGTGCGATCTGGTTCACGACGTCAAGGGCCACGCCCGCGGAGAGTGTTGCCAGCGCGTCCCCGCCCGCGGTTGCCACGTTCGTCAACCCCATGTAAAGCCCCGCCGCGCGCGCATCGGGAACCAGATCGATCGCCGCAGCCCAATCCGCGG
>JAPOXI010000063.1 GCA_026707185.1 Chloroflexota bacterium | reverse complement strand
GCATCACCAGCGCCCAGATCGCCGGCGCCGAGGTCTGAAGCTGCCGGCGTCGCCGCCGCGCTCGCGCTTCAAGTCGCGTGCGTCGTGGCTGCCACCATGGGTTGTGCCGGGCTTCCAGATAGTGGAATCCCACGCCGAGCACGGCGCCGTAAACGAGGTGACCAACCAGCGAGGCCGTCCTGGGCGCCGCGCCATCCGCCGACCAGTCCGGCGTGTTCCCGGTCAGCACCGCAAACAGGGTGTTGGGTCCAACCACCCACAGGAAGAACCCAAAGGCCACACCCCAGCCCACCGCTGATCCGATGCCGTAGGTCTGCCGGCGAAACAGCAGGCCGTAGACAGCGCCCCAGATCACCGAAACCACGGCGTGCACCAGCACGCCCACCGCCGCGTTGTCGGCCCGCATCAACTGGGCAATGCCCTCGAACGACCCAAGCCGCGCCAGCATCACGGTGTAGAACAGCCCGCCCAGGAGCCCCGCGGCTGATCCGCGCCCCAGCGCCCGCAGCCCCTCCGTGCCGTAGCCCTCGTCGTCGTGTGAGGTCGCTTCGGCGAACAGAACCCGCCAGGTCACGCTCAGCCATTGATAGGCCAAACCCAGGATTCCGCCAAAAAGCAGGTACGCCAGCAGGCCGGGGAAGGCGTCATGAGCAAAACCCATGCCCCACGGCAGCATGCCCCGAGTTGCCAGGCCGACGATCGTCATGGGAATGAGAATCCAGGCCAGGAACCCGAACACGAACCCGCGCACCAGCGCCGCGCCCGCGCTGTCGCGAACTGTCGGCACGGTTGCCGCGAACGCCAGCCCGGTGCCGACGCCAACCAGCAGCACCCCAAGCCAGAGCGAGCCCGACGGATCGTGGCTGTCGATGCCCAAAAACTGGCCGAGCAGCCCTTGGTCCACCAACGCCTTGCCGGTCAGCGCGGCCCCGACCATGCCGGCCAGAACGCCTCGCACCACGGCCCCGGTTGATGGTCGTTCGAAGGATGAACGCTGCCAGATCAGCAACGCCATGCTAGTGGTGACGCCGTACTGCAGGTGGCCCAGCAGCATCGGAAATGTCTGTTGCGCCGAGGTCAGGTCCCACGCCAGTGCCTCGCGTCGGATCAGCAGCGGCGCCAGCGTCAGCGGTCCAATGATCCACCAGACGGCCCCATAGATCAGTCCCCAGAACAGCAGGTCGCCCGCGCTGTGCTCCTGCCGTCGAATCAGGGCCGCGAACCCGGCGCCGATGATGCCCGCCACGATCATGTGCACGATCCAGCCGCCGACCGCCGATGGCGGCAGCCGCACCAGCGCGGCGATGGACTCGATCACCCCCAGGTGCCGCATCACGAGGCCGTAGACGATCCCGCCGGCTTGCCCGGCCAGGGCGCCGGCCAGCAGCCAGGCCGCCAGGTCGTTGCGCCGCATCACGACGCGCGCTCCCGCTCCGCGGTTGGCTGGGCCGCAGCCTCGTAACGCCCGTCCGCCGCCGTCGTCATCACGATGTCGCGCGGGAACACCAGGTCCAGCGCCCAGTCCAGCGCCACTCGCGCCTTGCGTTCCAGGCCCGGGAGCTTGCTCAGGTAGATCGTGCGCCACATGAACCAGGCCAGCAGCCCGGAGAATTTGTGTCCCCAGAGCTCCGCGGCCGCGGTTCGATGCCCCAGACCCACCAGCGACCCACTCGCTCGGTAGCGGAACGGCTTCAACGGCCGGCCGTCAATCTTGGACACGATGCTCTGCGCGACCCGCTTGCCCTCGCGCAGCGCGTGCTGGGCCGTCGGCGGACAGGGTCGGCCCTCGTTGGTAAGGTCTGGAATCTGCGCGGCGTCGCCCACCGCCCAAACCCCTGGCGTCTCGGGCACCTGCAGGGTCGCGTCCGCCACCACTTGCCCGGCCCGGTTCTTTTCGCAGCCAAGGTCGCGCAGGATCGGATTGGGCTGATTGCCCGCCGTCCAGACAAAGGTCTCGCACGGGATCGTCGTGCCGTCGTTCAGCGTGACGGATCCCTCAGCCGCCGCCGCGACCCGGCAACCGAGCCGGAACTCGATCCCGCGGGCGCTCAGCTTCTCCAGGGCGTAGGCGCCAAGCTCGGCGCTCAGTTCCGGCAGGATGCGGTCGCGCGAGTGCACCAGCACGAACCGCGCGTCAGCCGGTCCAAGGTTCTGGAAGTAGCGCCTGACGCTCGAGACCAGGTCGAATAGCTCGGCGATCGTCTCCGCGCCCGCGAACCCGCCCCCGGCCACCACGCACGTCAATAGCCGCTGACGCACCACGGGCTCGGTCTCGTGGTCGGCGCGTTCCAACTGCGCGAGCACCCGGTGGCGAAGTCCAACGGCGTCTTCCAGCGTCTTCAGCGTAATCGCGTGCTCCGCCAGGCCCGGCAGGCCGTAGAAGTTCGGGACCGATCCCATCGCCAGCACGAGGTGGTCGTACTGCACGGTCTGCGGCGCGGTCGATCGGCGGCTCCGCACCGTCACCTGGCGTTGTTCGGTATCGATCCGTTTCACGTCCCCGTGGATGAAGTTGGTGAACGGGCAGGCCGCGCGAATCGGCGCCGCGATGTGCTGCGCTTCCAATGCGCCGGAAGCCACCTCGGCCAGCATCGGCGTGAACAGCAGGAAATTGCTCTGGCTCACCAGCGTGACGTCCAGGTCCCGCCTGCGCCGCGTCAGGCGCTCCAGCGTCTGCGCCGCGCTCATCCCGCCGAAACCGCCGCCCAGCACCACGATGCGATGCACGCGATCCTCCGCGCGCTCGTCCCGACGGACCAGCACGGCGCCGCCGCCCCACTGGTGCACGGCCCAATACAAGCCGCCAACGGTCAGCGCCCCGTACAGCATGTGCCCCATCAGGCTCGGGAAGCCGGCCGACGCCACCGCAATCGACCAGTCCGGGATAACGCCTTCCGCCAGCGGACGGATTGTCAGCGGTCCCAGGATCCAGCCCAGCAAGCCAAACGTGACGCCCAGCGTGATCTGCGCCGCGTAGCTGCCCGGCTCGTGCCGGTACTGCAGGCCTACGCCGGCGCCAATCAAGGTGGCCAGCACGAGGTGGACGACCAGCCCGGTCCCGCTCGTGGACGTGCCGGCCAGCCCGGTCACTTCCACGCGCATTTGCTCGGCCTGCATCGCCAGGGCGAACACGACGCCGGCCATCAACCCGGCCAGCGCGCCGAACAGAACTTCGCGACGGGCAACGCGAGCTATGAATCGCATACGAGCTTCCCGTTGCGAGTGTCCGACGATTGTGGCAGCGACGCGCGGCTACTGACGAATCCCGGGGTGCCGCGGAGCCAGGCTGCCGCTTGCTCGACGACTCCAGGGCCGCCCATTCGTTGACGCTGATCAGCCGGGCGTCGCACGCTCCCTGCATGGTTCGAGCACACTCGTATCTTGTCGCACTCGCGCTTCTGGCAGCGATTGTCGTCGTGCTGCTCATGGTCGCCGGTGTCGTTCCGGCGCAGCGCTCGTCCGTCCTTGGCGCGCTCATAGCCGCCGAGGCGACCAACGGCTCCTCGCAGCCCACGCCAACCGTCACGCCGATCGACCGCCCCGTGTCGTTCGACGGCTTGCGTCCCGGCGTAACCGAAGCCTTCGGCCTGCGCGACGGCCTGGTCGTTCTCCAGGTCATCTACGACGGAACCGTTGAGCCATTCAGCGCATCCCTTCGGTTGTTGGGCGATCCCAATGCCGAACCCATCGCCCCGGTCAGCATCATCCCGCCGCTCAGTCGCGAGGGTGGGGCCGCGGCCCAGATCGCCAGGGCCGGTAGCTACGTTCTCAACGTCGAGCGCGCTGAAGGCGAATGGGCCATCACCATCGCCCAGCCGGGCGACGCGGGCGGCGCGGGCTAAGCGCCTCGCTAGCCCCGCGAGGTGACCGTCGCCCCCCTCTATTTCTATACTGAACTGCCGCACCCGGACGGATTGAGGCCGGACATGGATCCCAGTTGTCTGCAATACGCCCTGACCGACGACGAGCGCGAAGCTTTTGACCGCGACGGCTTTCTGGTCGTCGAAAACGCTGTCCCCCAGGATCTGCGGGAATCGTTGATCGAGACCATCGACGACCTGTACGAGAGCGGCGTGCTTGAAGGCGGGCGCACCGACAAGACCATTACGCAGCGGATCAACAAGCTGGGCTTCGTGCACCTCGACCGCTCGTTCTTCGACATGGTCGCCTACGAGCGCTTGCTGCCCAAGGTCTGGGGCATCCTCGGCTGGAACATCTACCTGTATCACACCCACCTGGCCGTCACCGGCAGGGAGCCGGGCACCTACGAGCCCGGCGCCCGCGCCTGGGGTTGGCACCAGGACTCCGGCCAGATGAACCGGGACATGGAAACCAATCCGCGCCCGCGCATTTCGCTGAAGGTCGGCTACTTTCTCACCGACGTCAGCAACGAAGGCATGGGTAACTTCTGGGTCGTTCCCGGAAGCCAGCTGTCCAACACCCTCCCCGAGCCCGGCGCGGGCGAGGTCCAGCCGGAAGGCGCCATCCCGGTCAAGGTCAAGGCCGGAACAGCCGTCATCTTTGACCGTCGAATCTGGCACGCCGCCACGCCAAACTTCTCGGACGTGACCCGACGTGTTCTGTTCTACGGCTACGGCTACCGCTGGATCCGGACACGCGACGACATGGAGTTCCCGCAGGACTGGTACGACGACTCGCACGCCATCCTGCGGCAGATGATGGGCCACTCCACCAACGAGTTCGGCCGCTCCTCGCCCTCCGACGCGGACGTACCGTTGAAGGTCTGGTTGGAAGAGCACGAACAGATTCAGCGCGAGAAGTCCCTCGTCGGCTAGCCTCGCGACGGCGCCTCTGCCAGATTCTCAAAATCGTCGTTGAGGGGACGCCGTCGCTCTGGCTCACGCTCGGGAGGCGTAAGCCTCGCTCGTGTCGTCCCTTGATCTCGCGTCGTTCCCGTCGTACGGGCCGCGCCCTGCGCGGCGTTTGCAGATGCTGCCTGGTCGAAACTAGAGCAAGCGAACCGGGGCCGCGGTCTGAAGAAGCTCCGGCCCGTTGTTTGCAACGGAGTTGACCGCGGGGTTCGCAAAGTAGCTGGTCAGCACATCGTCTCCGGCGGGCCGCAGCAGGGCGGCGCGCCAGGCCGGATCTTCGTCCGCGGCGCATAGCCAAGCGTCCCAGTCGCATGGTTCTAGGATGACTGGCATGCGGTTGTGGAGGCCCGCCATGAAGGCGTTGGGCCCGGTCGTGATGATCGTGAAGGTCGGGCCAAGTTCCGCGTGCGACTCCCAGAGGCCGGCAAGCGCCAGCGGGTGTCCGTCTGCGCGATGGATGTTGAGCGGCCGGCGCTTCCCGCGGGGTCCTGTCCACTCATAGAACCCATCCGCTGGCACGAGGCAGCGACGTGCACGAAACGCGGCGCGGAAGGCGGGTTTCTCGGCCACGGATTCAGCGCGGGCGTTGATGGTTCGCCGGCCGATCCGGGCATCCCTGGCCCAAGACGGGATCAGGCCCCAGCGCATGACCTCAAACCGTCGTGGGCTGTCGACAACCACGGGCGCCTCCTGCGTGGGCGCGACGTTGAAGTTGGGAAGGGGAAGCGTGACGGGTGGCTCCGGTGAGTCCAGATTGAAGAACTCGGCCAGGGCCTGCGGGTTCGAATGCAGGTTATAGCGTGCGCACATGGCGGGTGGCGAATGAAGAATGCCTGGTCGCGCAAGCGTGCCGAGGATAGCTGTTGAGGGCGCGAAAACTGCCTGGAATCACAGGGCTAAGCATGCGCTCGCCTGCGACCGGGTCCGAGTTGGAGCGGAAGACGGGATTCAAGGAGGCGAACAACTGCTCAAGTAAAACCATGCCGGACAGTGCCGATTGATGACCGACCAAACCTGTTGAGCGGCGATACGGACCGCCATTAGGTTCCCTTGGTGGCGGTCCGTAGCTTTTGGTTTCTTACACGGATATGGCCGATAGATGACGCTGAGAACACGGGCGATCAGCACGAGCGAAGTGCCCTCTCTGTCCTCGTGTGCGCTGACTCTGACTCGATCGACGCGCAGGACGCAGTGATTGGGCGGAGGCTCGGTCTGCGCGCCGAACAGAGTTCCAGGGTCGGTTGTCGAGTCAGGAGAAGTCCCGTTCGATGGGCTCGACTGGCAAAGTCGCCGCGAATCGCGCAGCCGCTCAGCGCCGCTTGGCCCTTTGGTTCGGCCACTATTGTTGCGTCCGACGCCCGGCGGGTCGAGCAGTGTTCTTTTCGTAGTTCGTTGTGCCGCGTCTATGCGGTGCCAATTCGCCATGCGTGTTACCTGGGGAGGCACAGCCACCACTCGTTAGCTGCCTGTGCGGGCAGCAGCATACGTCCGAATAGCGACTGACGCGGCCGAATGAGGGTGGTGCCTCAGAATTCTCCGCACAGCCCGAAGGTCACTAACCCCTCATGGTATCGTCCGCCCGCCGCGCCTCTTCGTACACGTTCCTTCTGGTCGGGCGCTGCCCCGCGTCGATTCTGAGGCAAAGGCTAGTGCCCTACGTCCGGTGTAATGTCGTGCATCCGGCGCCAATTTGCGACATGTCCATTCGACCGCTCGACACCGTTCGCACGGTAGCCGCCGGACTCGTGCGTAGTGGCCTAGTTTGACTTTTGCTCGCCAGACGGAACACCGTCAGCAGAGGTCCGGGGTACATTCGGCTGCTCGTGGTCCCACTCCACAAGCCGCCAGGTCCCAGGTGGCCGCTGGCAAAAGCGCCGCGCATCCCGACGAAGGGCAGACCGCATAGAATCGTGGGGCTTCTTGGAGGTTGTCGTAAAGCCTCCAACTAGCAAGCGACGCACAATCTCCTTCGCCGTCAGCCCCGTCCCGGCCTCGGCTAAGATCGCGTAGGCGGCATCGGTGCGGGTCATCTCGGCAAAGCTCGTGGCGGAGCCGCTGTCGGTTCGCATGGGCGGCACGTCAGGGGCCGGCGAGATACGCCGTAACGCCCTGATGGCGTCATTAATCGCATCCCGCTGGCTCTCTAGATCGTGAATCACGGCTTCAAAGTCTATTGATGTCATGGCGAGCCGAACCTTTCGAACAGTCGTCAGCTGGTGTGCTACCTTCCAGGTCCAGGAACGCCGAAGCGCTCCTGGACCTGGGGTTTTCGGGTGGGTGTTACCCATCGCACGACCCTGCTGCTCCGGCAGCATTGGGGCCGTTAGCCTTGCAGCATGACGGGCTCCTATCCAAGCGGACCGGCGGCGAGGTCTTCCAAACGCAAGCCGCCGGTCCGCAGCGGAGCTCCACAGTACCGCAGGCTCCCCGCATGGCGCAACATTGCGGAGCACTGCGTATCACGAATGACCAAATGCGGACCGAAGGCTCCGCTAGGCCACCAGACCGGCTACGTCGTCCAGTCTGGGCCGCCGGAGCCGGGGTGCACGCGCACGTACCGCCGCCGTTCCGCGTCATCAGTGCTCGCAACGTTGACGGCGACCACATCCGGCTGTAGATCCGTGCCTACGAGCTGATCCCGGCGGTACCGGCGATCTGGGTCCGCCAATCGACTGTCTGCAGAACGCGCCGCGCCGGCGTCCGCGGGTGCTTGGTGCCCCGCGCGGGGGCATACCCGGCCTGCTCGACCGCTGGATGGCGGCATTCGGCCCGACTTCGATGCCGCTCCGCCATCCTCAGGGGCCCGGCCGCGCTTTCGGCACCTGGTCCCCCGCTGCTCCGAGCTTCCTCAGCCTTCGATGTCGAACTGTCGGCACGTGCGCAGGAATCGGCCGACGGGGACCATCGTGTCCGCAACACAGGCATAGGCTTCCCTCAATAGCCCCGGCCAGAGCGCGACTGCGCCACGAGTCGTGAACGGCTCCTGGTGGCCGCCGGCCATCGACACCTGACCAATGCCGACGGTCGGAAGTCCCACCGCGCCGCCCCGTGCGTCCACCAATGAGCCAATCAGGGTTACGGCGTCCGGAACTGCCTCGGCTGGCAGTTCGGAGTAGTCTGAGGGCGTGTCGTCGCCACTGGGCGCCGGGAAGTCGAGGCCCGCGTGCGAAAGGGCTCCCGCGAGGCCCTCACTGGCAGCGGGCTTCAATTACGTGAACGTGCGCCCCAGCGTGGCCGCATTGTGACGCGAGAGCAGATTGTGGCGCTTGCAGATTCGGGCGAAACCGAAGCGCTCGAGTTTAGGGCGACCACCGGCACGCGCCGTGAAGCCGCGCAGACCCTGTGCGCCTTCCTCAACGAGCACGGCGGCCAGGTGCTGTTTGGCGTCTCCCCAACGGGGCAGGTGGCTAGTCAGCAGGTCGGCGAGCGCACGATGGAACAGTTGAGCGGCGAGCGCCGGTGCATCGAGCCCCCTGCGTTTCCAGAGTTCAAGCGGATCCGGCTTGACGGCCGGCGCGAAGTGATTGTGGTCAGCGCGAACCCTGGGGTGGCCCGGCCATACGCCTATCGCGGCACCGCGTTTCGTCGCGTCGGGAACACCACGTTGCCAATGTCCGCCGACGCGTACCACCGGATGCAATTCGAGCGGATGCCCAGTGAACAGCGCTGGGAGAATCAGCCCGCCGACGGCTGGTCGATCGATGACCTGGAGCTGGCGGAGGTCCGCGCGACAGTCGCGGAGGCGGTGCGGCGCGGTCGCCTGGCCGAGCCGCCGAGCAGCAGCCGGTTGACCTGTTACGCGGACTGGGGCTCCTCCGTGCGGGGGTGCTGCTCCGAGCGGCGCCCGTGCTGTTCGGCAAGGCCGAACGTCTCGAAGTCGCGATGCCGCAGTGCTTGCTCCGCGTTGCTCGATTCCGGGGCGTGGATCGGATGCAGTTCTTAGACAACCGGCAATTCAATGGCCACGCCTTTGCGCTGCTCGCGAGCGCTGAGCGCTTCCTGCGAGACACCCTACCGATCGCTGGACGGTTCGAGCCGAACCGCATAGCGCGAATCGACGAGCCGCTCTATCCACCGCTGGCCACGCGCGAGGCGCTCGCGAACGCGCTGTGCCACCGCGATTATTCGGTTGGGGGCGGCTCGGTCGGCGTGGCGATCTACGCCGACCGCCTGGAGATCACATCCTCGGGCTCGCTGCACTTCGGCCTCACGCCCGAGCAGATGTTCGAGCCCCGCGCATCCCGTCCGTGGAACCCGCTGATCGCCCGGACGTTCTACCGGCGGGGAGTCATTGAGGCGTGGGGCAGCGGGACGCTCCGGATGGCGGAACTGACCAGCCGTGCCGGGTTGCCCATCCCCGAGATTGAAGACCCGAGCGGGGAGGTCACTGTGCGATTTCGACACGGGTGCCCGGTGCCGACGCCGCCCGATGAGGCCGCGTCCCCCGCCGAGCGTCGGACGCTGATCCTCGCCTTGCTGGAAGCAACGGCGGAGGGCTTGACGCTGCGCGAGATTCGCGTGCGACTTGGAGGGGCTCTCAGCGACCGGCAGGTGCACAGGGCGATGGAAGAGCTTAGAGACGAGGGGATGACTGTCCCTGCAGGTCGTGGTCGATGGGGACGGTGGACGCGGAATGCGTAGGGGCGACTTGACGGCGACGTAGGGGCGACTTAGAGCGTCTCGATGTCCTGTCGACACACCTGCGCGACTCCCGACAGTCGCGGATCCTCCCGTGAGCTGGGCGATTTCACACAGCCCAGAACTCGACGGAGGCCCCGAAAAATGATGCCAGTGGACGGCTCCAGCGCCTGCGCTACTCGATCCAGACGCGCTGCCGCGCGGCGGACAATCGCTGGTGGGGACGCGCTGGGATCGCGGACACGGCGGGACTACAGGAGCGCCGCGCCATGCTCCGGTGTCCGAGCCCGACGGCCGAGGCGGAGATTCTGGCGGCTCGCCAGCACAGCCGGGGTGGCCTCGCCACGCTGGGGGCGCTGCTGGACCGTCCCGCCGCGACGGTGGGGAAGGTAGTGTGAAGTTGGGGGCTCGCGCGTCTGTCCAAGTAAGCCAGAACTTGACGCCACCCAAACGTCAGGTTCTCGCGTATAACGCTACACATCAACACCGACTCGACCGGGTACGGAAATTCGTCTGCAAGGACCGCTTCCGCCGGCCTGTAGGATTCACTAAGCCAATCACTGAAGCAATCCAAATTGCTAAAGCCTCTTCCTTCCAGTTGCACAGCGAGTCTGCACAGGGCATTCACTGCAGGATGGCGAGCGGGCTCTACAGACGATCGCTCCGAGGTCGAGGAGTGCTTGATTCCACTCCACGTTCGCTCCACCGGCGCCGGCAAGCTCACGCAAAAAGAGTCTGATGCGCCACGGTGGCAGTCGTTTAGCATCGCCTAAGACGCGGCGGGCTACTCTCCGCGAGCTATTGTCCACCAATACACTTGCACGTCCGAATGCAAAGCACTGTAGCGCCGAGGCGATGTAGTCCCCGATTCCTGGGACAGCCGTTAGCTCTGACCACACATCAGGTACTTTTCCGTTACACCTGCTTTGTATGTACTCAGCGGCTGCCACTACATCCGCTGAGTGCCACTGGAGGCCAAGCATTGAAAGGTGGGGTTTCAGGACTGACCGGTTCGCGAGAAAACACTTCGGCGTCTTCCCGAGATCCAGGATCCGGGGAATTGCTTCCGCTACTCGATCAGCGTTCGCTCCCACCAAGCACATCTCAACGAGAAGGACTTGCCAAGGGGTCAGCTTCTTGACTCTCCACGGAAACCGACGTCCGTTGCCCTTGAACCACGAGATCAAGTCGTGCCTGAAATGAGTTTCACCGTTGACTTGATGTTCGCGTCGTGCTCGCAGAGCGACGTTTCCCTTCAGCGATCGTCCAATCTCGCGCGCAATGGCCGCCGCCAGAAGGGGTGGAACCGCATTGCCAATCTGCCGGAACCTATTGGTCGGATGTCCCGCAAATTGGAATCTGTCCGGAAAGGTCTGGATACGAGCAGCTTCCCGAACAGAAAGAGTGCGATCCTGAGATGGGTGAATATACCAGTATCCGTCCTTCGCAATATGAGCAGTGATGGTTCGAGAAACCTCCTCAAATGAAAGTCTGTAGTACTTGTCGTCGAATATGTCAGACCGGTATCTCCGAAGAGAACTTGGCACGTCTCTGTATGTGTCTCCCGGCATCATGCGACGGTAGATCGCGGCATCGTCCACGCGCACTGCGCGAGTGATGTGATCTCTGATTAGACCACTTTCGTTGCCGCATAGTCCCCTACGAAGATATTTCGCAAGACTCGAAACTAGTGGGCCATCGTATGTTTGAATCTCTTGTCTCGTGTCAGGGGGGACTTCTGGAAGATCTCCGATAGCATCCCACACTGTAGGCGGCTGTTCGACAGGCATAGGCCACTCAAATGCCAGACCAGTAGCGACTGCCACGACAAAGAGGCGCTTGCGATGTTGAGGAACGCCAAAGTCTAACGCTCTCAGTTCCCTTACATGGACCGAGTAATCTCGATTCCTGAGCTCATCGACAAGGGAGATCAGTAATGCGCCGCCTTGGGCCTGAGCAAAATCCGGAACATTCTCAAACAGCATGACCTTTGGCGTGAGACGATCAAGAATCGCAAAGAAACTCTGCCACAGGTCAGCCCTCTCGTCGTACGCCGGCCGGCTACCGGACTTCACGAGATTGCCGATCTTTGCTATTCCAGCCCTTGAGAATGGCTGGCAGGGAGGACCACCGGCCAGCAGGTCGACACTTTCAATGCCCCACGCGTCCAACTGGCGAATAAAACCGGAAGGTTCTGATAGGTCACCTACCCACGGGAGGCCGGGGATGTTTGCTGCGTGAGTCTCCATGGCAACGGCATCGGAGTCCGCGGCAGCTACGACAGAGAATCCACCATCTCTTAGTCCGAGGCTCAAGCCCCCGGCGCCCGAGAATAGGTCAATGGCCCAGGGTCTGGGCAGATCGTCAAGCCACCGCCGGATTGCGTTGAGATCGCTTCTGATGGGTGATTCCGGGTGCCCTTCGGGTGTGATTCTCGCACCACGTTGCGTAGGCAAGCGGTGACTGTCGTTAAGTCTCTTAGAGCGAGTCAATTGGGCTCAACTATCCTTCTGGATGGCTATCAATGTCAGCACCCGAATGGATAGTCATGTCATCCGTATATCTATTGTCTAGAAGAAGGGATCGGTTTTGAGCGCAAGCTTCAAACTTGCAGTAAGTTGCAGGAAACAAGACACGCCTGAGACATGACGATCGTTGAGAAATGTCTGCTATATCGGTGTAATCCTTGACGCAAGCAGGATCATCGGGAAACGATGGCAATTCTTGAGAGGCCCACGCGGAATCTCCCGTGAATCGGTCGAGATGCCCGCTGGGAACGAGTCCGTCGCAAATCGCCTCAGTTTTCCCTAGCGTCGCAGGGATAAGCAGACCCTGCATTGGGTGACCGGAACCCTCAGCGGTAGAGACCAATCGCTGTCGCAGTGCCATGTTCAGGCGGCTGAAGTCGAGGCGCAGCCGAGTAGCCATTGACTGAGCGTTTGCATGCCGGGAAACGTGGTTCTCAGTCACGTGCCAGCTTCTCATCATGTCTTTCGCCACGCTGATTGTAGCTTGCATTGGGTGTCGACCTGGTCACCGATACCGTTCTTCTCGAGATTGACTATCGCATGATCGGCGAAGAGTCTCCGGCAGCAGTCTCTCACCTCCGATCCTCGGGATCGACTCGCACAGTCTCGGAAGGCGGGTCCTAAGACCGAGTGCCCAGGTCTTGGAGTTTCCAGCTGGCGTCCACCTGGCTCCGCCTGCGCTTCGTGGACCGGACCACGAACGACTTGCCGAACGAGAGACCATGTGGCTTCGACCGACGCAGCACAACGTGCGGCGAATCTGAGCCAGCCTGGAGCGATTGCCCCGCCTGAGTCCGCTGCGAGGGGAGAAGCAATCATCGCCAGCGACATCGACCTGTTGGTGACCACGGGCGAACGGGACTCACTCGGGCTCGCTGAGCAGTTGCTCCGTGAGCCCGGCAGCGTGCAATTGCCACCGACGCAATTGTCGCTGCACCAGCTAGCGCCGACCTTCGCAGATGCGGCCACGCGTCCGACACCAAGCCCGGCCCGCGCGAAGGATCATTGGCCTGCGGAGCCTTGAAACGGACTCTTGCTCAATGGCACACGAGAGATCGTGGACAGAAGCTGACGCAATCTGTCCCATGTCACCAAATGTATCGGAGGCGTAGCCCGCCAGGATTCATGGTTCCGCGTCCGGAAATCTCCCGCGAGTGCGATCTCGGACGCTATCGAGGCGTGCGGCATCGACCTCGGACTCGCGAACGGGCGAGGGTCAGACGCTGGTATTCGTCCAAGAGGCTGGCGAAGTCGGAATCGAGCTCGAAGACCAGATGCCCCACGGAACTAGCCGTGACCCTCGAAGCCGCTCCATCTGGATGAGCGAGAGGCAAGCGGACTTGCCTTCAGCAGCGTGCGCTGGACTGGAATCCCAGGTCTGAGGATCAATTTCATCGCTTCAGGCACGGTCTCCAAGCATTTCGAACTCCTAGGCACCCAGGAAGCGTTGCGCAAAGTCAGCCTGCAATGCGCATGGCCCCTACATGATGTCGGGAGCCAGGTGACAGCCCGCATCACGGAGACGCTTCAAGATGGCGATGGTTCTCACGCTCTGGTGCACGGACGGGATCCGCGCTGGCACCGCGGAGGCGACTTTGAGGACTCCAGCGTCACTCGGAGACAAGAGCCCCTCGGAGACTCCCCATTGTCGGACCGCCTGCCAGACCTCAGCCCCGGCGGCGACGACGGCAGTCTGAGCCTCGATTCCATTGAGCACCCTCTGATCCTTGGCGGCGGCTCGCCGATTCGAAGCGACCTGCTTTCGTGTCAGCACCTGATCGTCAAGGCTTCGGGGCCATTCGATGCTCAACTCGGCGACGCGACTCCAGCAGGCGGGCTGCTTCGCCCACTCGGTGACATTTCGATGTGTTGAAGGGGTATCGACTATGACATCGTGCACGGCCCTCGCAGCAATTCTCAGCGCTTCGTCGAGGCCCTCTGAAATCGCCTGTGACCTCCAGATCCGCTGGAAATCCAACGATAGCTTCCGCCGCTCCAAATCGTGAGCCAGCTTGGCTATTGCGTACGCGACCACGTTTGCGCGGTACCCACCCTGATACCACGGCTGTTGCGACACGAGTCGCTCGACCGCCTTGAATACGATCGCTTTGGCTATCGCTTCCCTGAAGTAGGCCTCGTTGAAACCGTTGGGACTCTTCGCCCACTCGCGTCCGACGAATGCCGCAAAGTCGGCAAAGTTCTTCTGGGCGCCGCGGCTGACAATTTCTGGCTTGCGGCGCCACACATTCAAGAACTTGCCCAGGTCGGTCTTGGTGACCATCTGTCTTCTGGGGTACTCGCCGTCGAATCGTCTTCTGTCGGCCCGTGTCCCGCGCGATCGCTGGTCCTGATACTGGCCTCTCGCTCGCTCGTAGAACCACTTGGATTCCCGGAACTGTCCGTCTCTCGAGGGAGCGTAGAGCCTTCGAGAGAAGCCCTCCATCCTGACATGGAAGGGGTGGTTCGAGAAGAAGTCTGCCGCGCTGACCCTGTTCTGGCTGTTTGCATACTCGGAAATCTTCGGAACCACAGCCTGAGCTTTGTCGGAGTCAACGATTGACAGCTTCATTTGTACGAAGACCTGAGAGAGATCAACGCTCTGGTTGCGGAGGCCGGCGTGAATTGAGGCGGTTGTCTGCCCACCGTTAACTATCTGGAAATTACGCATGCTGGCAATCGTCAGGCCTGCTGACGTCGGCACGGCTTCCACGCTCTCGGCAGTCGCAGTAATTCCATTGTTATACGCAAAAAACATGTCGGGGTCGTGCTCGATGGTACTTCGGATTCCGCGGTTGACCTTGTTGCGAGCCTGAAGAAATACACGCACGTTCTGCTCCAGCAGGCGGGCTCCCCACCGCTCGTAGATTTTCGCCAGCTGCGCCCCTGGAACGACGGCCAAGTAGGCCTCGTAGTCCGCCGCTTCGAGATGCGCCGGAAGCACGATGAGGGGGCCACCAAAATCCTCAAGATCAATGACGATGTCCTCCCTCTCGCGACCTGAGGTGACGAATCGGTGAATTCGCCCGAGATCCCAGACACTGTACGAGACTGGGATGCCATGCATTTCACCCGCCTCGCGCCCGTCGACTCGGCTGCTCAGCACCCGGTTACTGATCAGGAATAGCCGGATCCTGTTAAGGGTCTCCCAGCGCATCCCGATCAGGTCAGCGAGCCCGAACACGGGCGATGATTCCTCAAGGCCGTCTCGGAATTCTTGCCGCAGGCATCTCTCTACGAAATTCGACAGTCTGCGAAACGCGGCATTCATCTCAGTGGCTGTCAGCGAGCCAAGCTCCGACGTTTGACTGAAGTCCGACACGATCAGGCTTAACACACCGTCTGACGAAATCGGATCGCCGGCGTAGCCGTCAACGCGGACTCCTCGCGGGGATATGTAGTGGACGCGATCTGCCGTCTCCAGCTCTCCGGCATCGATCAGGGGATCTGTGAAGACTTCGAAGAAGGAGTCCTCCACCAGCATCCCGTCGGCATCAGCCCGCCCGTGAACGTGCTGGAAGAATTCGTTGTGGAACTCGGCTAGGTCAATCGGCATTTGCCCCTCCAAGTCCGATGACCGCGCCGTGCAGTGAATCCTCCGGAACTTCAAAGGGTTCACAGCGGTTGAGTGCGACCGTGTATCTGACGTCTCCTACACCGGGCAAAGTGTCGGCCGCCGTAATCCTGGGAAAGCCGGCTCGAATAGCGTAGACGCGACTTCGACCCTCGACCCACTTCGAGTCGTCGTAATTGTCTTCCTCTCGAAATCCGGCGGCGTAGAGAAGTCCGTCGAATGTAGCCTCGGCACCCGGCTCGTCAGCTAGGATTCGGCTTCGAACGCGTGCTGCCAGATCGGACACGGAGAAGCTATCGGACGCGGACTCGGGAGCAGCACTCAGTTCGACGACGTAGAGGAACAGCGTATCCAGACCGTCGGAGTCAAGCTGGAATTCCGAGTTGATTGCCACACTCGGCACTGCGCTACCTCGACGGACTTTCACTTCGATCGCCAGCCTGCCTACCTCAAAATCCTTAGGAGATCCGACCGGGCCCATCCAAGCTCGTATGGCGTCCAGAAACGGAAGGCGGGGCAGGAGGATTCGCTCCAAAACGAGAAGCTCGCCGATGAGTCCCTTCTGCTCGTCGGGTGACAGTCGGCTAGATCTGCCTCCTCGCAGGAGGTGATGCCAGCGCCAGGTGCGCCGGAGCGCGGTGTTCACTGCATCCGTCTCTGAAACGGCACCTGCCGCAGCTGAGACGATGTCGAGGCAGAGTGTGTAAAAAATGTCCTGATGGGAGGGCTCGCGTAGCTTGAGACCCAGCGTGCGAGTGCCTTGCTCGTCCACCTCTGAAAGCGTCACGTCAATCTCCCGGATCCGAGGAAGCGCGGCAGTGGGACTCGACGCGGCCGCGTGACGCAATGTGAGCATCACGCGTCGGTCAGCCGACCGGGCCCAGAAGAAGTTCCAGGGCACGCTCGCATCCACACGTCGAGCATTAACGATGTAGGTCTCACTGGGAGCGGCAATGCAGCGCCAAGGGCTCTCAGTCATCGTCCCCTCGCATCTCTTCTTCCTCTAAGTCATCACCGTAGCGCTCGCGCAACCACGTCGTGTTGACGACGTATTTGACCCGCTTCTCCTCTCGGTTCGTCTTGGGGAAGCTAATGCTCCACGCAACCACTGGCTCGCTGGTGACGGTCTCTTTCCCGTTCGTCCTGATGTCGAGCATATGCACTACGAGAAGGGGGCGGGTCCTCTGGGCCCGGTAGGCCCAGTCCGGAAAGTTGATGGGACGACCCTCGATCAGCCGTCCATCCCGTGCAAGGCTGTCACGGAATTCTTCCTCGGCGGCCATTCTCTGGACTGTGCTCAGGCCTGTCCTCTCGATACCCCGAGTCGAGATTCTCTGCCGATTGCCAATTAGGAGCGTTCCGGCGTCGCTCCGGTTACCAGCGGTCCTGCGCTGACACCGAATTCTGATTCCCAGGGATTCGTCAGTCAGAACGCCCTCGCGATCGCCGAGACTGGAAAACAGCACATCCCACTGGGCAAGCTCATCATCCCGACGCTCCTCGATGTAACGCCTGATCGGCTCTCCGTCGGTGAGAAGCGATCCAGGGTGGTTTCTGAAGCTAGACAGAAACTCAACGATTGGCTCTGCGGGGACCTCGCGGAATAACCACCCAAATCCGCGCTTCTCGTTGGCTGGCTGTTTGCCCAGGCCCGTGATGCTGGCAGCGAGTCGCACTGATGCGGCGCGGTTCGCCGCAAAGCTCTCACGATCTCTCCGCAGCATGTGTGTCTCCACGAACATGTTGGCCAGGCCAATATTGACTACGACCGGCGCACCGGATCCCATCTTGTTACGTGCCGTGACTATCAAAGTGTCCGGATGACTCCTGACCTTGAGTCCGAATTGCTCAGGCGTGGCACCCAGTGCCTCCATGCTCCGAATCTCGTTTCGCAGGCTCTCGATCGACTCGGCAATATGCTCATACCATCCCTCCGCCTCCTCAGGCATCCAGATGCGACAGAGATCCTCGTATTCAGGCCGGTATCCGAACCAGCGTCCCATCTGCATGAGCGTGTCGTACATCATCGAGTTGCGCATGAAGTAGCTGACCATCAGACCTTCCAGGGTGAGGCCGCGAGAAAGTGAGTATCCCCCGACGGCCACCACGTTAAGGCCGTCTTCCCAATTGTCGTGGTAGTTCAGAGTCCCCGGAGATTGGCCGTTGACTTCAACCACTCTAATCGGGGAGGCCGCCTCGTATAGGTGCGAGAGGACTTCCGGCCAGCTAAATCCGGCCGTGCCGTACTCCGTTTTCCATGATTCGCGGAGCTTCCGAATCTGGGGATCCAATACTGCCTGGTCGGGATGCAGCGCCCCGTTGACTCTCAGGGAGGCCCGAATCTCCTCCATGCAAGTGTGCAGCTCATTTCTTAGCTGTCGCTGCACATTCACGAACCTTGAGGCATTTACAAGCATCGAGCAATGCGCACGTTTATGGCCTCTGGCTAGTCGGATAGCCTTGGCCACGACGAACACGCGCAGTGCTTCGACTAGCGATGGCGGTAATGTCGTTACCGCTAGCTCCTTGTTGTGCAGGAGGGGCAGACGATCCTCGTTGTCATCGATGTGTCGGACGTATTCCTCAGGGGACTCTAAGAAGAGCTTCGCTGAACCAAAGTAATTCGATGGTGGATCCAAGCTCACGATAAAGCTCCGAGGGAACAGATCCTGACCGAGCATGTCATCGACTGTGTCCGGATCGATGAAGATATTTGCGAATGGGGTTGCTGTGTAACCCACGTAGCAACTTCGCTCGAAAATCTGAAGAAGGTCTCGGATCTGCCCGTTAATCCGCGACACCTCGCTTGATCCGTGCTTGATATTGATGGATGCATTGTCAGCCTCGTCATCAATAAGCAGCATCGGCTCATCGATTCGGTCGGTGTCTCCGTGAGCGCTGTGTTCCCGTAGCCACTCGATAAGGTTCTTCAACGTGCTGGAGTTTTTCTTGATTACGAAGATCGCAGGCTCATTCAGGTTTTGCAGAGGAATGCCGACCCCCGTGGCAGTCGGCTTGTTGAAGTCTCTGAGAAAGTTGGTAAACGTGACGGGTCTGCGGGTCTGATCAAATCGGCCAACTCCCACAAACTTGTTTTCCTTATTCCCCAAGAGCCGAGTGCTATCTCGCCCCACGAAGCCCTCATCAATGCGCATCTGGGTCTGGCTTCGCAGGTTGTTGTGGATGCCGGCAATAATGACGATCAGTTTGTAGCCAGCATCGGCAGCCTTGCAGATCAGCCCCGTGTAGTTGGCGGTCTTTCCGGACTGGACGTGACCGACGACCATGCCACGCCGGTCCCAGGGCCCTTGACTCGATGGATCCTGCAACAGTCCCAAGACCCGATCCGTGACTTCGTCCAACGCGCTCACAACACCACTGGCGAAACCCTGCTGGGTGAGGAATCTCCTATAGCGATCCCAGTAATACGGGTCGATTCGCGACCTTTCGGCGTCCAACCAGGGTCGGTACTCGCTCTCGGTCAATACCGAGCCCACATGCTGTGTGATGCTGATCCGTTCCTCGAAGCGCCTTGCGAGTTGCTCGGCCGCTTCGTCATCGACAGCCGAGGCAATCGGGGACATCCGCAGGCCGTTGATGACTTCCCGAATAGACTCCCCTGTTGGATTCTGCTGATCCGCGAGCACTGCGGCTACCATGTTCTCGAGGACCGCAAGCTGCTCGACCATGGCTTCTCTCCTAGGCTACAGTCCCCGCATCCGACGCCTCATTACTGAGAATCTCTCGGGTGCGGTCCCAGTTGGATCTAAACGGCTCTGTGTCTCTCATTGCCGAGAGGGCCCTCTCTGCCGGCTCACCGGAATCGGTCAAGAACCGGAAAGTGGTGACGGCTGCCAAGTGCAAGGAGTCGTCGGACGTTGTCGCGTTTCCCATCCGATCCGGTGTTCCTCCCATGTCCGCGAACAGGGCGTCCATCGGCAGTGCGGAGCCGGCAATCTCAAGCAGTCGAAGGAGATCGATTTCGGCATCCGACTCCAGGCGGGAGGTGATGTCGGCAACCATGGGATGTTGTTCGTTGATTCTGTAGAGGATTCCGTTTTCTACCTGGATTCTGCTCCAGAATGGGACTCGGCTGTTCTCCACCAGCCTTCGACCGCGAGTCGTGTACACCCGCCGGGAGGCGGCGCCCAGTGGTTCAATGATCTTTGCCAGACGTCGTCTCATTGGCGGAGGAAGCTGGGCCGAGGCCTTCTTGATATCAATCTTCCATGCCCTGTCAAGAGTGTTCGGCATGTCAATCCGCACACGAGCCAGCTTGGTCAACTCGGTCTGTCGAGCCAGGCCAAACCACGTGCCGTGGATGATCAGACGCTTCTCCCGGTACACGTAGAAGCCCTGATTCTTCACGTAGCCCTCGGCACGCGCGTATCGTTCCCAGTCCGCCGGCCGGACCTTGCTGTGGTGGGGTAGCGTGAAGGGCTGGACGACCACGATCTCGTCGTTTACCAGAATCCGTTCAACTGGTCCAACTATTGTTGCCGGGTGCGAGGCATGAAACGGGTCAACGGGTTCCAGAGGCCGCTCATTCAGCAGGATGTTTATCTTCTTCAGGCCCGGCTCTCCGGCAAGAAACCTGTGGAAGACCAGCTCTAGGTGAGTACGGGCCTCGTCAAGTTGGCGCACGAATTCGCCCTGGTCTCTGCCAGCATCCCCGTCTCCCACCAGCTTTTCCCAGACGACAAGCGTTCCGCGCTTCCCGAGTTTCTGGGTCCAGGGGATGGCCGCCAGGTCGTCCAGCACTTGAACTCGCCACTCATCTGTCTCGGCGACGTAGTCAAGGTCCCACCTGGCGCCGAAGGCCTGTTCGTTGCGTCGGGATACGACGGACAGCGACCTGCATTGCGAGAAGGATGCGGTCTTTAGTCCCAAGCCGAAGCGCCCGAGGTCTGACCGCTCCCTGTCGTCAAGGGGACTCCTGGCTCCGAGCCGCATTGCGCTTAGAAGCGTGTCTTCGCTCATGCCTGATCCGTCGTCGAGAATGCCGACTCTCAACTCGGGGCCTGCTGCGTTAGCGAAGATCCGTACAGTACCGGCGCCGGCCGTGAGCGAGTTGTCAACGAGGTCCGCAAGAGCTGTCCCGAGTGAGTACCCGATGTCCCTCATGCTCTCAATCAGCGCTGAGGGTCTCGGTGCAACCTCGACGGTACGCATGCGGTCACCTTGATCTCTGGACAAGTGGGGCTCGCCCACGATTCGTACCTGAAGGTTTCGTGCGAAGGGCTCGCGCTGCCCGGCACAAGACCAGCTCGAGGCGGTCCAATATACGACTAGAACTACGAACGCGAACACCGGGGAGGGTCGGTCCGCCCAATCCGACGATTGGCTCCAAACACCCGGCAGGCAAACGTCGCACACCCACCTATCCCGATGTGACATGGTCTGCCAAATGGGACAGATACGGAACTATCGACTCATTGCCGGAATAGCCTTAACGGATCACTTGCCTCGTGTGCGGTCGATTCGTGTGGGAATCAATGGCGCCATATAACGGCTCAACTGGTTCTCAGGCGAAGGCGCTCATACTCGCCCAAGCGGTGCGGTTTTGTGACGTGGAGTTCCGGTCGATGCATGGCAGCATCCGCTCAAGGTTCGAGAGACCCTTGCTCTTTTCCGGCGGGCCCACGGATCGCTCTTTCGGTGCCTCGCCATCTGGCACTTGCAGGTAAGCGGCCCCTGGACAAGCGTCCAGCGCGTCGAGCCGATTCATCGCAGCGAGGCGGCACCCTGAAAATCAGGAGTTGCTACCGAGCCGCGCTGGCCCCGTCGCGCACCAGCTGAGAACGGGGCATTGACCGCAGTCGGGCGTACGGGGCCTGCACACGAGCGCTGCTAGGTCAAGCACCGCATAGTTGTAGGCGCGATGTGCGCGAGGCGGTGTAAAGGCCTCGGACAAGTCGCGGATCCAGCGCTTTCGACGTGTCTCGCCGTCATAGGCGACTCCGACCAGCCGGGAGAGAACCCGCACGAAGTTTGAGTCGATGAGCACCGCCCGGCGGTTGGCGTGCAGAGACAGCATGGCGCCGGCCGCGTACGGGCCCACACCGGGAAGCGCCTCGAGAGCCTGCTGATCGAGCGGTAGCGACCCGTCCATTTGAGCAATCCTCTGTGCGAGACGGTGCAACAAGCGAGCCCGCCAGCGGAGGCCCAGAGGCTTCACCAGCCCGGAGAGTTCCTCGTTGCTGGCGCGGGCCAGTGCTGATGGGCTCGGGTACCGAACACAAAACTCGTTAAACGTCGGAACCACCTGCTCCGCGCGCGTGCGCTGCAACATCACCTCGGCGATCAGCGCCTGCCAGAGAGGCAGTTCTTCCCGCCATGGGAATGCGCGTGCATTGCGGCGGCCCCAGCGAAGCAGCGCCCGCGTGATCCTCGGCCGATTCGCCAGCACCGGCTCTACGTCGGGAGACTGCGGCATCGCAAGTCCTCCGAGTCGGATGACTTCAAGGGTATCTGAACGACCCTCAGATCGGCCTCCGGCGAATTGCCCGCGCGAGCCCTTGAGCACGATCCCAATCATTCAGGAACGAACTGCCGGGGTATGGCGTGTTGAGGGTGACCCTATAGCCCCGA
The DNA here is from genome assembly GCA_026707185.1 of Chloroflexota bacterium. Next base: position 14,092 of record JAPOXI010000063.1, on the reverse strand, counting down.
CACCCCCATGTGATCTGCGCGCCGAACCTCTACTGTCAGCGAGCTGAATGCGAATTGTCCGGGAGCGAGCACGCCTGTGCGGCGCCAGCTGGGCGAGTCGACCAAGCATCTGATGCTGTCGCGCTTGCTCGCGAGGATGGCCCTGGCAGGACTTCGCTGGTGAGCCTTCGGCATATCTAGATTGCGACTCCACAACCTTCACGCCTCGCTCAGGCTGGAGTGTGACGCGCCTGGCCAGAGACTTCGCAGTGGTGCCAGGTGCCCTCCAGGTAGTAATCCGAAACAGCAGCGAATCCCACGTCCGCAGCGGCCGGAACGCATCGCGTGCTGCAGGGAGCCTGTGTGCGTCTGGCGATGAGAAGCGGCACCGCTGCTGATCCGTCGAGGAATGCGTTCAAGGACACCTCGTGCCCGAGAGAGGACACGCATCCGTCATGTCCAAGACCTTGTCGATCCGAGACTCACGACCGTCGCGATCTACGGACGACTGCATGCGCCGGCGCATCACCGTTCCGTGGCACACGGCGACACGGAGCTTCCGGCGACGCCAGCTACGTCGCAGACCCCGTCGCCTCGCGCGACAACACCGTCGTCTCGCAATTGCGACATTCCAAGACCCACAGAACCCGGAGCAATTGCGTCCTGCGAGCAATGTTCCGACAAAACCGCCGGCGTCGCCTCGCGTAACTATCAGGGGATTCCTGTGGTCTCCCCACCCTCTGCGTCCCCCGGCGGGCGGGCCGGGCCTTCGCCCGCGTCGTGCCCACCACGGGCCCAAGGCCGCGGCGATCACGTCGTCGCATCGACGAGGCTGCGGAGCGCCACCGCGACCGCCTCGCCCACGGTCGGTCGGTAGACACTGGAAAGATGCGAGCGGCTCATCCCCATCTCGCGGCCAATCGCGGCAATGGACTGGCCGCTGGCGTATCGCTCAAGGAATACGCGTTCGCGTGGGGACAGGGCGGGGAGCGAGACATCGACGGCGCGCATCACGAGTTCCTGCAGCGCGAGCACGCGGCCATGGGGGTTGTTGGGATGGCGCCGGTTGGCGAACCGGAGCACGCCAGGCAGCTTGACCAGCGGCGATCGCCGCAGCCGCATGGGGCGGTCGAGATCCCGCAGACAGGTATCCACCAGGCGGGTCCACTCCGCCAGCGACCGGCGACCCGGCTGGGCGCGGTGGCGTCGCGCTGTCCCCGATGTCCTCGCCATGGCCCCTACGATCGGTCCGGGCTGCCCCGCGGGGAATACAGGAATCCATGATCCGGGGCGCCGGCAGGGCGGGACCTGCCCGCCTCGCGGGTCGCCCGGCCCGTCGGCGCCCGGAGATCCGGCGCCGACGGTCGCCCTAGGTGGCGATTTCAATCAGGTCGCCGCGTTCCGTGCGCAGCACGAAGTGCCCGCCCTTGACGGCGACGATGCGGGCGCTGGCGGCACGGCGCCCGGTGCGCGCCGCTCGGCGGAAGGTCCGCCCATTGGGCAGCCGGTCCAGGGGGGAGTGCGCCCGGTGGCGGCTCACCACATCGGACGAGGCGAGATGGAGGTAGTGGTTCACCATGGTCAGGGTCGTGTGGCCCAGAATGCGCTGCAGCGTCAGCACGTCGCCGCCGGCGCGGAGGTAGGTCACGCCGAAGGTGTGGCGAAAGCGATGCGGGTGGACGTGCGCCACGTTGGCCCGCGCCGCCAGGCGCTTGAGCACGCGCCCCAGGGTGTAGCGCGTCAGCGGTCGCCGCTGGCGCGTCAGAAACGCCCGATCCGCGTCGGGGTGCGGGTCGTCCGGCCAGGGGCGCGCCAGCTGCAGATACCGATCCACCATGGACCGCGCACGCTGGCCCAGCGCCACCGTGCGGTCGCGGGCGCCTTTGCCCCCGCGCACCCGCACCTCGCCGGAGGCCAAGTCCAGGTCCGCCACGCGCAGGCGGCAGAGCTCGGAGGAGCGGAGCCCGGTATCGAGCAGCACGCTGAGGATGGCCAGGTCGCGCAGCCCCGGGGGCGCGCGCGGATCGCAGGCGTACAGCAGGCGCTGCTGGTCGTCCGCGGCGATGGGCTCGACCTCGCGCGTCGGCAGCCGCCCCGGGCGAAACTTTTCCAGGGGATGGGCGTCCACGTACGCCGCCTCGGCCAGCCAGCCGGCGAAGGCGCGCAGCACGCGGCAGTAGCCGTTGACCGTGTGGGCGGCTCGACGCTCGCCCTCGTGGCCCGGCGTGCGCCGCGGGCGCGCCATCGGGGCCGTGCGCCGGTGGCGCTGCCAGCGCCGGGCCAGCTCGAGGGTCAGGTCCCCCACATCGCCCGCCGCCTCGCGGTCGGCGTAGTCCGTGAAGCGGCGCAACACCGCGCGTTTCCAGCTCAGCGTGGCGCGCGACTGGCCCTCGGCCTCGCAGGCCGCCAGGTATTCCGCGATGGCCTCAGCCAGCGGCGCGCTGGTCCCAATCGGCATGTCACCCATGATCCTGCCTCCCGCGTCGGCGGCGCCCTGCAAGCTGCCGCCGACCGTTGGCCGGACGTCGGGAAGCGCGGGGGAGCGTGTGGCCGGCGTTCGATGTCGCGGGTCAGGCTGGTGCCCCTGGTCCCGACTTTGGAAAAGCTAGTGACCCGTCGCCTGCCGCGCCGCGGTGGCGGTCGATGCCGCCCCCGCGCTGTCCCATCAGGTTTGACGGGGGCCGCCGTGATTGACCGGCAACCGGGGTTCCCTGTCAATGTCGTGCCGACCCGCACCAAACTCCAACGGTGCTTCTTCAGCCAGCTCAGCCACCATCGCGCGAAGCCACAGCCGCTACACGGCCAAGCTGACTCTTCAGGGTGCGGATACGGTCGTGGCACCAACCCGTGACTCCAGCGCGTCTATCCGGACTGGCCGGTAATGGTCACCAATTTCAACGGCGCGCGCTCGACGAAGGCTCACAGGTCTCAACATGGCTTACCAAGCGTCTCGACCCCGGCCGTTACAGTCCCTCAGAGACGCTTAGATTGCACCGAAAGAATCGCTAGAAGATTGCATAGCAAGCTGACGATTCTCACTTCGATTGCCCCCCAATCCTAGTCAGATTCCGATCGTAGACCTTCAATCCGTTCTTGAAGCTCAAGCAGGAAAGGATTATCGCTATCAATCTGTAGTCCACGTCTCACGGCATTGGCTGCGGTCTCGACCGCCACTCTAGCCGTTGCAGGAAACTCATTTCGAATAAGCCTTGATTCGCGGAGCTTCGCATCAGCATAGAGGCCAAGATTTGGAAGCAGATTGCGGTGGCGCGATACTTCGCGTTCAAGAATCTCCGTTGCATCGCTGATCTCTCCTCGCTCTATTAGAACTCTTGCTTGAAGATGAACTACCAGCGATCTTTGTGTCAGAGTAACCGCATTCTCCATTAGCCTGTCCATCAGATCCGATGCCTGCGACAAGTCGCCGACATCGAGAAGTGCTGCAGCCAGTGCATGGAGCGGAGTAAACAGGTTCCTGTCCAAATCCACTGCATGCTGGAAATGCGAAATTGCTGACTCGTACATTTTCTGTTGGACGTTGATTCTGCCGAGCCGGTGGTGAAACACCCAATTGTTGGGATCACGGACCATTGCGACGTAGGCAGCCCGATAGGCCAAGTCAAACTCTCCGCGTGCTTCGCGAATCTGAGATTCTAGGTCGAGTACATATGGATTTTGAGACTCAACTCTCTTGGCACGATCTAGGAACCGCAACGCTTCGTTATCTCGATCTAGGGCGTGCAGACACTCTGCTGAGTCTCTGAGTGAAGCGACATGCTCTCTCTGAGCAAGGACTTTGGCAAAAGCATGAAGGGCATCTTGGTGTTTTCTTTGGCGTAGTAGCTTCCATCCGAAAGCATGCAATGCCGCTATATCGTTGGGTCTCCTATTGAGTACTAGTGTAAGTACTCTAGTGGCGTCACTCCAAAGCTCTTTGCGAATTAATATCCTTGCTTCGTAGATTCTGATGTTCCAGCTTGGATTGGAGCCGCCCAGGGCGTGTCGAACGTATTCCCAAGCTAGGTCGTAATTCCTGCGTCGATAATGAAATATGGCAGCTCGTTCGATCTCACCTTGAAGATCTTGGCGTATTCTCTGGGCAGCGGTCCAGTCTCCAGAGGCTGCGTATAGTCGAAACACTACTGGGATAAGGAGGCTGAACTCGGCGGAGCCAACACCTGTTGATTCAGAATACTCGTAGACTTCTCTTGCTAGTTTGGAAATCATTTCAGAATAGTCTTGCCGATGTAGCAAATCCCAAAAGTGATCCGATATCAGTGGATGAATCTGAAGTCGTCCATTCGATCCGACTAGCAGCCCGGCTGCAGTGGCCTGAGAGATTGCAGCGTGGAATCTCTCATTATCGCCCTCCACTGTGGACTCTAGTATAGCAGAGGGAAGCGGAACTCCGGCCGCGGCCAATGCCTTCATGAGCACGGATGTGGAATCGAGTAGGTCGAAGTCCAATAGCAGAGCATTGGCTAGATCTCTGCGTAGCGATACGTATTCCTTCGGATGCTCCTGAAGATACGTAGCGCCATACTGAGCGACCAAGCCGGCTGCAAGTTTCGCCGCGATTGGATGACCGTAAGCTTGTTGCGCCACTAGATCTGCGTGTTCTTGGTCTAATTGATTGCCCGTATTAAGTTCATACCAATGCATCACTAGAGTAGCTATACTGGCATTGGGTAGGCCGTCTAACCATATTTCTGTAATATTTGGCTGTCGTCGTTGGGACATGGAAAGTCTTCTTGTCGACGTTAGCAAGCATGGATGCCTTGTAAAGTGAGGGATCGATGGAATGATCTTGAGGATTGTCGCAAGGGGTTCGATCGGCCGGCGATCATTGTCTAGCCAGTGTTGTATATTTGTTATCAATAGAAAGCTATTTGATCGCGCAATTGACTCAATGGATAACTGGAGTTCATTTCGAAGCTCCTCAACACTGAGATTCTCGTCCAAGCTTCTTTTACGAGCCAAAGCATTCAGATAGAGAGCCAATTCAGTGATTCCGGTTCCCTCGGTAGCATCAACAAAGACAGCTTGCGCTCCTTGGTAGAAGCGTCGAAGACCTTCCCGAGCAAGAGACTGTTTACCAATGCCGGCAAACCCAGTAAAGACAATCACATTGGTGTCCCGGTCATCTAATGCGAGTTCCATTCTGCTCAGTTCATCGCTCCTATTGAGAAACCGGTTCCGCATTACTCGCTGGGGAATATCTGTGATGTTTTTGATCGCTTCTATTATGCGAGCTTCGGGTTGCGAGCTATTTGAAACATCTAGGTGCTGATAAGGCGTTAAGTGGAGCGGAAGTCCGGCAGAGTCCAAACGAATGACAAGAAGGCGTATCGCATTCTCCTCCATCATGCGAATGAAGGCCATGTGGAGTTCCAATCGTACCCAGTTACTCGTTGCCGAATGTCTGCTCCAAAAAAGGACAAAGTGGGTGCACTTTTGGACGGCATTATTGATTCTGTCTAAGAACAAATCGCCCCACTCAATTTCAGCTATATCGAGCCATGCAACGTCTGCACCGAGGCTGTCGTGCACCCGTTGTACTAGCCCTCGGTCAGTCGATGAGTGACTCAGAAACAAGCGCACTTTGACGCCACCTTTCTAGTAACCGTACATTCGAGCTCGGTACCTGAAGCGCCAAGAGAACCAGAGCAAGAGTAGGGTATTGTGAAGGTGCGTTCGTAGTTATCTGAAGTCAGCTTCGGCAATTGTGTGCTTGAGGATCTGCTTTTTCTTTGTCGATGTATACAGCGACCGGATTTTGTGCGTGAATTGAGCATCTAAACTTTCATCCTCTTCTGCGGCATCGTTGGATCGGGGGTGCGGGCAAGGGAGTGACTGATTGACTCTATAGCAGCTTAGCACAGCAAAGCGTTTCGTGCATTTCTGAGTGGTCGCGTGAAATGCTTGATCCAAGTCGCGTTAGTCGCGAGTCAGGTCTTGTAGGCCGGGAGCGATCATTATTCACTTAGAAATTCTGTTCAGTGACGTCAGGCTGTTCGTGACAAGTGCATTAGTGTTGTGATGCAGGAATTACGATGGTTACCCCATGACGGCTGGATTGCTGTTAGACGGCGCATATGCAGGTGCGCGGCGGAGTGTGGCCGGAATGATCATGGTCGGTGGTGACAGGTTAATGAGATTTGAGAGATAAACATCTCGACAAAGGTAAGTGCGAATAAGCCATCATCTCGAGGGAGCCTATTTCGGTTGGGGATCTACTCGGGATTCTCAGGTGTATGGTCGTGGATTCTGGCATGTGTCGGCGATGTGCAGCCTCTGGCGGCAGTCCCGGGATCAAGGATTTGTGCGGATCGCGGTCACCGTAGCCATGTTCAGCACCGCGCGGGCCTGGGTGCTTCCACGCCGCACGAGGGAGAGGGTGTGCCAGATGCCGCTGTCGCGGTGGAAGGGCTCCGCGCCGGGAAGCGTCGCGATCTGCTGGCCGGAGCACGAGCGGAATTCGGGCACTTCGGCGGGCAAGGTGGCGGCGAGGATCGGGTCGAGATTCGGGATGCTCTACAGGCCCGCGTCGCGGGCCCAGAGGCAAGTGTGGCCTACCGGGTCGTAGCCTGGTCCAGGGCCTGGATGAGGCGCGAGACCTCGAAAAGGAAGGCGTCGTTCCCGGCCAGCTGCGCCGACGCCAGATGGGGCTGCTGCTGCTCGGTGAAGTGCGTCATTGCCGATTGGCGGCGACTCAGGCGCTGTAGGTCGTATACCGCCGCGCGGGCGAGGGCTCGACCGGGGCCGCACGTGGGCCCCGAAGCGGGCCAGCCCGCACGCGTCGATCCAGTCCGCCTTGGCCAGATTGCAGAGGACGCGCGCCAAGTTGCGTGTCTGGCGCGGATTGCCCGCGACCGCTGGCAGACCAGCTAGGGCGGCCACGAGTTCCGCTCGTAGCCACCAGTGGCTTCCAGCAAGATGCGCGTCCGCCGCAGCACCTGGAGCTGGGCCTGTAGTTGCCGGAGTTCGCCGAGGGTGGCTGACACCTGCCAGATCACGCGCGTGCGGTGCATGGCCCCATCCACGCAATGCTTGGCCACACTAATCTCGACCTCGAAATTCGATGGCGAACCCATTGGGTGTCCTCCGCGTGCGCTGACCTTGCGCCTCGCCTTGCAGATTCGGGCTCACTTTGACGGCCCCGGCAACTGTTCGGTCTGTGGGACATTGCTAAGGCCGGGACGACCTGGGTCACCGACGGTGGCTCACGACCCTTGGGTCGTGGGCAAATCCCGCTCACTCGCTATGACCTCTGACATTCGAAGGCCGCTGGAGCATAGAGTCGGTAGGTTCCAGACATTCTGAGGAGCCTGGCATGCGTCGTCAGACTGTCGACTAGAGTAAGCTGTTGAGACTCCCTCAGCATGGGCTATTGGTGCTGAAGTCACCGACCGCTCGGCATGCCTGTCAGCCATTCATCACTGAGTAGTGTCTCGAGTGAACACTCGACACGGTGTGACTGGCCATTGACCAAATATGGTCTCACCAAGGACGACCTCGGCATTCACGCTATTGCGCGAAGGAATCTGGGCGAAGGCAAGCGATTCTTCGAGGACTGATGGAGTTGGTGCTGGCGAGTCTCCGCGCTAATGGGATTTGCGCCGGTGAATTGGCCCAAAGATCTAGTCACGATGAGTTCGGGAAGATCGCGCGGGTGTGTCAGAGCTGTCGCGGATGGTTTCTCTTTCGCCTTAGTTGACGCTCGCTGGTTCACCCGGAACCTCGCTGGTGCGATTGACTCGACCCCGCCTGCGCATGTGGCGGCGGTGCAGAGTCTCTGGAGACTCTAGATTGTCGGTCGACGTACGAGGCATCGAGCGACTACAAGCTCGCGGTGGTTTCCTGGGCTGCGACCGCTACATCACAAAAAGCTACACTCCAAATGCTCGATCTCATTCCATGGTTGAATGCTCGTGGCAAATAATCACGAACTAGGATGTATAGGCCGAGCATCTACAGATGAGTTAGACGTTTATCACTCTGCAATTAAAAGCCTGTACAATCTCCAGCTTAGCAGTTAAGGTAGGTGCTTGGATGCAGTTCTAGGTTTGGATCAAATTAGCATGGATCGTAGCTACTGCATCCTTGGTGGACTCGTGCTCCCAAACTCGCACGACTGTCCAGCCAGAACGTTCAAGTGACTCAGTGTCCGCTAGGTCACGATCCACATTTCTTTGGAGCTTGGTCTTCCAGTACAACGCGTTGGCACTCGGTTGCTGTCCATGTTCTGGACAGACATGCCAGAAGCAGCCGTCTACGAAAACAGCGACCCGTCGACGTGTAAATACTATGTCCGGGCGCACACGACGTCCGCCAGCGTCCACAGGGAGGTCTACTCGAAATCTCCAACCTAGGCGATGCAGTGCAGACCTCAAGCGACGTTCAGGGGTCGTATCGCGTCGCCGGTTTGCGCGCATCGTGGCAGACGCCACGGTACTGGACGGAAGCGGGGATTTTAGCTCGGACGGCATGTGGCCGGCACCAAGTTCAACGACGCGATCTCGCACGACTCTGGCGATGGCAAGAGCCAAGAATGGGGGTACAGCGTTGCCAATCTGTTCGAATTGACTGCGTTCGTTTCCCTCGAATTGAAACCAGTCTGGGAAAGACTGAAGACGTGCGGCCTCACGGACCGTAAGTGTCCGTCGCCTGCCATCAGGAAGGCGCAGCCGCATCATGTCACCCGTGGCACCGGTCAGATTCCTCACGGTAAGCGTCCGCGAAGGTTGGTCTAAGTGCAGATCCCTCGGCCTTCGACAGCCGGATGCCTGTTCATAACGCTCGATATAAGCACTCATTGCTTTCGTAACCAGCTGAGTTCCCTGCGCCTCTCGTCGACATGTGCCTGGAATCGCCTGTCGGGCACTGACTTTCGAAGAGCACGGAACCGGGGCTTCAAGTGCCTTTGTGCCACGGACTCCTGTGACGAAGATCCGTCTCCGATTCTGTGGCACACCGTAGTCTGCGGCGTTGAGCAAGTGCTCTTCCACAGCGTAACCAAGACTCGAGAGCTTCGCCTCAAGAGCGTCAATGTGCTTCCTCTTACGATACCGCGCCAATTCGGGAACGTTTTCGATTACGACTGCAAAAGGCCGTATCTCTCGAATGATTCTAAGTGTGATTGCTAGCCCATCCCGCTCGTCTTGTTCACCCAATTGCTTACCAGCACGGCTCCATGGTTGACACGGAGGACCAGCGATGATCACGTCCGCCCCGGGAAACTCCAACGCTTCATTCAAGTCAGCACAGTTAGCCTCTCCTAGATTCAGCTTATACGTGAGCACGGCGTCCGAGCTTTGGTCAATACCCACGACGTCGAATCCGCGTGCCCAAAAGCCAAGAGACAGGCCACCGGCACCGCAAAATAGATCTAAAGCTCTTAGTCCCAGATTAGCCTCCCGACTGAGTCGTGAATTCAATTCGCGTACCCAGCTGTAGTGCCTATTCTTCTGCATTACCACTTTGGCAGCCTGCATCTCATTTCACGGCCCCAGTCCCTCATGCTCTCGCGTAGGTCGGCCGGTAAGTCCTGATCACAGAGCACGCTCAATAGACGCAGGCGATCGAACGGGATACTCGAAAACGTAAGCCCATCCATCAAATCGGGCGTTGTAAGCGACAGCGTCTCGGGGAATGCCACGGCAGTGACTGGTCGAGCGAAGAATAATATCAGGCGCGTATCTGGAGGATTCCTGTCGGTCCACCTATTTGCCGGCTCGTCATGCATCCAATCTCCTTCAGTAATTGTAGCTTGCCCAATAAGTACCATTTGCCCAGGCCGATCATCGCCGAATGGTCTCCAAGCCACTGCATCAGCTTTGAAGTCTCCATGCTGAGAATCTGAGACTTGTCCCGGTCTCTCAAACATACGTCGGCTAAGTACTCTGACGGCAGCTGCTAACGACTGAGGTAACCCATCCCCACGTGAACCTCCGGCGACTCCAAAGCGAACTCGCTGATCGGACGCGGATCCCGCATATGCACCTAACGCATACTTTACTAGCTCCTCAAAGAGCCGTCCGGACTCTCCTCCGTCATCGTCAAGTGCTCCACGGTACAGCTGTCTTGACCTTAGAAGTACGAGGAATGTGTAGACTTCGTAAGCGGACATCTCTTGGCGAAGCGCCGCGACATCACCATCTACTTCAACAGGGTAGTGGTCTCTCAGCCATCCGGCTCGATCTGACAATTCGAGGAATGCAGCTTCTGCCTTGTCCTCTGCCGCTTCTCGAAATCCGGTGTGTACGCCTCCGTCCCCGGCAAGCCGCGTATCTTCATACTCGAACCAAGACTCACTGGCTCTAGAGTCATCGGGAGGGATAGACGCAAGCTCATCAGTAACGCTCGTCATTGAGACAATAGACTCTTCGTCAGTGAGCAGATTCAACTCCACCCAGTCAGCTATCCTGACGGGATCGTGAGAGACTTGATCGCCTAGCGGAGGTGGCGCAAACACTAAGAGTCGTTAACTCCGTAGCGGCTTGCCATTTCCATGACCAGGTTATGAATTCGCCGAATCTCGTCTCGCACCTCGTTATCATCTGCATATTCTCTGGCCTTTCCGTTAACCTCGGCTAGTCCTGAGTGGAGCTCAGAAAGCTGGCCCAGAAGCTCATATCGACCGCCCCCGCTGACGCGCCAAGCTCGCTCAAGGTTTCTGTTCTGGAGGAGATTGGCTCGTGCCCGGTCATCGGCCAGGACATCGCTCAGCTTTCGCAGGTCACGCGATTCTCGAATCACCCGTTCCAGATTCCTGGAAGAGTCGCCGTAGAGCAATCCAATTAGCTCCCGAAGCTCATCCATGGAATCTGGAGGAACAGGCGCTTTTGGCAACTGCGAAATGTCCGCCTGACGACCTAAACTGAGGTATTCGCGAACGCCTTCACGGTCAAGTGCGTTGTAAAACACTCCAAAGGCCGCTTCAACCTCGTCCATTGGGATTTCGGCACTCAACGCCTGTTCATATATTTCGTGTGCCTCGGCAAAGCGACGAACCGTGCGGTGGTTGCTGCCGATTCCTCTTGCCACATCACCAACGGACTCACCAGCGCCGAGAAGCTTGACTATGAATCGCGCTTTAGCTTCAGGACGCCAAGGTTTTGGACCGGTGATGTGCCGAAAGCCAAGATAGTCGTTCAGTTCCGTCCGATCGTGATACACGATCACTGGTACCTGATTGAGATTCAACGTCATTGCCTTCTCTGCTAACTCCTCCCACTCTATTCCTATGACTCCGGCTGCCTTACGACTCTTCACGTCCGTCAAGAGCTTGAGCGTGGCGAGGCGTCGATTGCCTTCAACAACAACATAGTCGCCTGGTTTCGATTCTTCCTCGACAACTAGGAGCGCCTCGGCATGCCTGGGTGAGAAGCCCTTGTCGACGATCGAACGTGCGAGCTCAATCAGGTTGTATCGGCGGGAGAATTCTCGGAGAAAATGATTCTCTGACTGTAATTCGCCATCTGACTCACGTGGAAGTCTAGGGTTCTCTGGGTCAAGTCTTAGGTTGGCTAAAGGAACCTCTCTATAGGTTTCTTGAGAGTTCACTTCAAGTTCCTAGAGCAACGAGCAAGCATGCCTGCGGATCCAAATCAAAGAGAAAGCAAGATGACCCGATAGCGTTAAAAGTCTGTGTGCTCGAGAATCCGACTTTATCACATTCCTTCTTATGGTTGAGGATCTGGATACGTGATCGAAATAGCGCAGGAAGTTCGAGCCGATATGGACTACGAGCTTGTGCATTGCTAAGCCCATCCACGTACCCCTCCGGTCCTTTCAGGATTTCCAGGGATCCTAGCATGTCATCGACTTGGCGGCGGTCGAGCCTCTAATGCGGCGGATGTACATCAATCGGCTCGGAGGCTAGGAACCGGCGTTCAGGCAAGTCCGTGAGTGGACTTTCTCCGAAGCGCCTTGCTCGTCGCACTACGACTGCACATCGAGCATTTGGATGTTGAGACATTCAGTGACGGTTCTAGCACTTCAGCGAGACTGGATCTTCGTCGGCACGCAGCCATGATGCAGTCGCCTTGACTACGAGTTGCCCCATGCGAGTGCGAACTCAAGTGCCCTTTTCACAAGTGTGGTCGACGCGCGACGCGAGGTTAGTGTCAACGCGTCATACCAGTTTCTTCGGTGAGCGACGGCGAGTTGAAGCGCATGTCGCAAGTGAAGTGATCACCTGTTCCTGCCGGCCAGGCTCTGGCTGCTGAACCGCCGAATACTCGACGGCGTCGCACTGGACGACACCGTAAGGCGGATGGTCGACGATGCGGTGGTCGAGAAGATCATCCTCTTAGAGTCTCCCGCAGGGGGCGGGATCGGTACCAACGGGAGTGTCGAACTCTGGGCTATCAGCGATACGGAGGTTTCGCGCGACTTGACGACGCAGATCCACTACAGCCTCCCCGGAGTCCGAGTTGCGGTCGACGCGATCTGCGTCACACCGGCACACATCCAGTGCTACGGTTACAGTCTTGCGCTGGCGATCAGACTCGCTTCTTGCGAGGGAACGGTGACCTACGACGCAGCCATGCATCACCCAATCGACCCCCACGGAGATGACTGGACCGTGCCCCCAGCAGTCGATCAGCGGGTTCGAGTCGTTTTCAGGGAGGCAACGTCAATGCCCTGTGCGTAGAACGGCAGCGGGATGCCGAGATTCACGACAGTTGCCATTTCGTCGGTGCAACCGGCGAATCGACTGCGGCTCTGGACATCCTACTTCTGGACCGTGGATATTCGGACATCGGAATCGATGAGCGGAGTTCAGCACCCGCGTGCACGATGAATCAGCAGGCTGCGTCCGTCGTCCGGTGCGTAACGTCCATCGTCGCTTGACTCGTCGTCAACTGCATCTCCTCGGCGTAGACGACTGTCGCGTCGGCGTATCGACAAATTGAGAATCCTGCAACCAGGTCGACATGGATTCGCTGGCCATGCTCCTACATCACGAAGGCGTTCGCCGCGCGTAACGATCGTGGATATCCTGAGGTGCTCACCACTACCGCTCTCCGGCCACCGGTGCGAGATGCGCAAGGCAGACCTTCCGCGGCCTCTCCGGGCAGCGATGGCAGCGGCGAACCGCGATCACCTACAGATCGGCGAGTAAATCGAGGCGTGGCCCGAGTCCTTTGGCTAGCCGGTTTCCGGGCATTCCTCCGCCTCGCCCAGTCCTCGTCGCAGTCTAGGCCGCGTCTTGGTCTGCTTGGTTCCGGCGCCACTAATCGCTAACGCACTTGATCGGGCTTGAGCAAGAAACCCGCTGGCATCATCGCCCGTTGCACGAAGGCCAGGCAGTGGACGCCCTCGAGGATCGACACCCCTCAGCCGCCATCCGCGGCATTGCGCCTAACGGTCACGACTCGGAGACACAGAGCTTTCGCCTAGCTCACCTGTTCGACACAATCCACAACGTCAGCACCTCGTTGGTCGATGCCGTCCCCCACTAAATCAGCGCCGTCTACGAAGCCATGCTCCTCCGCCAGCCCCTGCGCTTTCTGCTGGCCGACGACCCCAGCGCCGGCAAGACCATCATGACTGGTCTGACATCAATGGACTCCTCGCCCGCGGCGACCGCAATCGCTGCCTCATCGTTTGGCGCCGTCCTCGGCCGTCGTTGCTGACTGGACTTGGAGGTTTCTTAGGCCGCGGCGTTTCGCGCGATAGGACCTGGCGCGCAGCGGGTGGCACCCTGCTGTACATGCGGCGCGAGGATTACAGAAACCTGGATAGGCGATCCAGCCCGTCGCAGCCAGACTGGCTCTGTCGCGACCCCGCGCAGCACTAAACCGACGCGGGCCCGCGACAGGAATCGATGCGACGGGACGACGGGAGGTCGTCAGCGTCGCGAGTGATCGGTCGACGACGCGCTGGGAGGACGTGATCGTCGCTGGTTGAAGGACGCCAGGGCGGCGGGAGGTCGGCCTGGCCCCACGTTTCATTGTCGGCGGATCGAGCCGCCGGCGGGCATGCCACCCCATGGTGGTTCGCGGCCCGCCGGCGACGCCACGCGGCGGGCCTTGGCCGTCCTGCGAAGGACGGAAGGAGGAGCGTCGTGGTTTCAGGATGTTGGCGTTGGCTGTCGGCGGCAGCG
>JAPOXI010000128.1 GCA_026707185.1 Chloroflexota bacterium | reverse complement strand
GCGTGGGCTGGCGCTGGCGCTCCTGACGGCCCTGCTCGTTCCGTTTCTTGTCGTTCCGCAGCGAGTCGGGGTGCAGCCGCCGGTGCTGGACGTGATCGTGAGCGCCACGTACCTGGGTGTTGTCCTGCACGTGATTCGCCACCGGCGCGACGTGCTTCATGGATGGAATCTGACTCCGCCGTGGTTCGTGGTCCTGGTGGCCCTGGGGGCGCTGCTGCCGCTGGCCGCCGGCGCGGCGGCCCTGGCGGCCTCAGGCGACGGCGAAGCTGTGCAGGTTGCCATCAAGATGTCGCTCTATAGCCTGACGCCGCTGATGGTGGTTCTGACGTGCCGGTCCGATGACGCTCCGCGGATTGCTTGCATGCTCGTCGTTGCCGCGGCGGCGTTGCAGGCATTGATTGCCATCGTGCTGCACCTGGCCGGAGCCGGCGGCATCGAGGCTCTGCAGGCGCTGGGCACGGCCGGCTACCCATCCACGAATATCGCCCGCTTTCTGCCGGACGAAGTCACCCGCCGCGCCACCGGGCTGTTGGTGGATCCGAACGTCCTGGGCGTCACCCTGGCGGCCGCACTGCCGTTTGGATTGGCGTGGTCCGGGGGTAGTGTGCGGCGGATGACGCTGGGAGTGGCGGGCGTCACGCTGATCGGAGTGGCCCTGGCGTTGACGATCTCACGCGCAAGCTGGATTGCGACCGCCGCCGGCTTGCTTGTCTGGCTAGGTCTTCAGCGTCCGCGCGTCGCGGTGATGGCCGCCGCGACGCTTGGCGGGGCCGTTCTGGTTGCGCCGATGGAGCCGTTCGAGCGAATCCGCCAGGGATTCCTGGCAACCGACCGCTCAGCGGCCCTGCGGATTGACGAGATGCGGGAAGCGACGCGCGTCATCAGCCGATTTCCCCTGTTAGGCGTGGGGTACGGCGACACACCACACCCGGACATTTTTGCCGGAGTTTCCAACGCCTGGCTGTGGCTGGGCGAGCGCGCGGGCGTGGGCGCCGCGTTGACGCACCTGACGCTGGTAGGCGGCACGGCGGTCACGGCCGTGCGAGCGGCGGTCGCCGATGTGGCGATGCGACCCCTCCTGGCTTCGCTGGCGGCATTCGCCACCGCCGGGCTCTTCGATCATCACCTGGTGAGCTTTCCGCACCTGGTCTTTCTGGTGGGAGCGCTCATGGGCTTGAGCGTGGCGCGTGCCGCCGCCGGTGCGGCGAAGCCGACATGACAACGGTCGTGCTGGACGGACGAATGCTTCGACATGACCAGGCGGGAATCGGACGCTATATCTGGCGCTTGCACGAGGCGCTGGCCATGCTGCCGCAGGAGGCCGTTGACCTTGAGCTGCTGGTGGATCGGCGGGGCGGACTTCCCGGCCGGCCGTCACTCCGCGCACGCCCAGTGCTGGCACCGGCCCGACACCGCCTGGAGCGCGTATTCCTGCCACGCGCGTTGCGGGCGGCGGATCTGGTGCACTTTCCCGACCATGGGATTCCACCCGGGGCCAGGCGGCCAGCGATTGTGACCGTTCACGACGTCTCATTCCTTACGCACCCGGAAACGCATTCGGCGGCCAGCCGTCGACACTATGCGGCGTCGATTGGGACTTTGCGGCAGGCGAGGCGAGTGATTGTGCCTTCCAGGCACGTGCAGTCGGTGTTGGTTGAACGCGACCTGGTTTCGGCCGACTGCGTGACCGTCGTCACGTCAGCGCCGGGGTTAGCGGCGACCGCGGATGGGCCCCGATGCCGGGAGTGGCCGACGCCTTTCGGCCTCATGGTGGGAACCATTCAACCACGCAAGAACATCGAACTGGCGGCGCGCGCGTTCGCCGCCTCGCGTTTTTCCCGCCGAGGTTCTCTGCTCGTTGCGGGGTCGGTCGGCTACCGCGGGTCGGCCATCATCCGGGCGGTCCGGGCCTCGCGGGGCGCGGACCGCGTGCGGTTTCTGGGGCGAGTGGCTGATGCCACGCTGGCGCGTCTGTTTGCGCAGGCCGAGTTCGTGCTGATGCCTTCCCGCGATGAGGGATTCGGCCTGCCGGCGTTGGAAGCCATGGCGCTTGGCACCCCGGTGATCGCTGCCCGGGCGGGCGCGCTGCCGGAGGTTGTTGGTGATGCGTCGCTGCTGATTGAACCGAACGATGCGGAAGAACTGACCGAAGCCGTCGACCGACTTACCGACGACCCCGATCTTCGCGCCACACTGAGCGCCGGCGGCCGCGCGCGAGCCAGGGGATTCAGCTGGGAGCGAACGGCGCGCGAAACGCTGGCCGTCTATGAGGCCTGCCTGTGAATATCCTGGCCGTCACGTCCACGCCGCCCTGGCCGGCGACGCACGGCGCGGCTGTGAGAAACAGCCTGCTGTTGGAGGCCCTGGCGTGTGCGCACACGGTGGATCTGGTCACCCTCGACGCGCCAGGGGCACCTGCGGTTCCGGCACCCCCTGGAATCCGGCGCGTTGTCCAGATTCGGGCGGCGCCGCCAACCGTGTGGCGACGGCTGCGGGGCGGCTGGCGCGGCGGCGTGCCGGATCTGCTCGTGCGTCACGGATCCCGCATCCTGCGAGGGCGTGTGCAACTGCTCCTGGGCAGTGGCGCGTATGGCGCTGTCCACGTGGCACAAGCGCAGATGGCGCCAGTGATTCGTGACGTCTGGACGGCGACCTCACGCCGGGTCCGACGGCCGCGAGCGGTCTATGACGCGCACAATATCGAATGGACGCTGCAAGAGGGCCTGGCGCGGACGAGCGGCGGCCTGCGTGCGCTCTGGGGACGACGCCAGGCCGCTCTGCTGCGCCGGGTCGAAGCCTGGCTGGCACGCACGGCAGACCTGGCCGTGGCCGCCTCGCCCGACGACCGCGCGGGTCTGGCCGCCTTAGGCGCCAGGGAACCCGCGTACGTTCCGCATCCAGTTCGGCTGGGAGCGGCGTGTCCCGGGCCGGAGGGTCGGACCGAGCATCCTCGCGTGCTTTTTGCCGCGAACTTTGCGTACCGCCCCAATGTCATGGCCGCCGAATGGCTCTTCGGCCAGGTATGGCCGGCGGTTGCCCGCCAGGTTCCAAACGCCGAACTGCGGGTTGTTGGACCGCAGTCGGAACGACTGCGTCCGATTGCAGCGGCGCAGACCACCCTGGGTGGCGTGGTCGGCGACATCGATCTGGAATACCGACGTGCCTGGATCGCCGTGTCGCCCACGTCGGTGGCCGCGGGCGCGCCGTATAAGGTGCTGTCGGCCCTGGCGGCAGGCCGGCCGGTGGTTGCCCGCGCGCAAGGGTACGTTGGCTTGCCCGCCGACGAGGGAATCGGCGTGATGCTGCCGGCGCAGGCCAGCGACTTCGTGCACGCGGTGACGACGTTGGTCTCGGATCCGGCGGCACATGACCGCGCGGCTACCGCCGGGTTTGCGTACGTCAAACGCGAGCATGACGCCTCGATTGTTGGTCAGCAGCTGCGATGCGCCTATGCCCGAATCTGTGCGCCAGCCACGTCAGGATCGACGTCGTGAGCGTCGCCGTCTGCGCCACGGTTAAGAATGAAGCCGCGGACGCCGCGTCGATGGTTCAGAGCCTCCGGGAGCAGGACCTGGCTGCTGACGAGATCGTGATTGTCGACGGGGGATCCACCGACGGCACTTTTGAGGCACTGCAGGCGGCGGTGGATGGGGATGCGCGTTTCAGCCTGCGACGTGCGCCGGGCACCAATATCTCGGCCGGCCGGAATCTCGCGATCGGCGCCACCACGGCACCGCTGGTGGCCGTTACGGATGCGGGGCTGACACGCTCGCCGCGCTGGCTTCAGGCCCTGGTTGACGCCGTTCAGAAGGAAGCTCGAG
Source organism: Chloroflexota bacterium (assembly GCA_026707185.1). Next base: position 33,178 of record JAPOXI010000128.1, on the reverse strand, counting down.
CGGCAGGGTCGTTCGGCTACATCCTGGCCGCGCCGAAGACGACCTTCGAGGCAGCGCTGGGCGCGGTGGCGCTGCCCCTGGCTGGCCAGATCGATGGGACGCGCTATCCGCCGAGCAGCGGGTCGGCGTTGTTTCGACGCGAATGGCTGGAGCGCGTGGGCGGTTATCCGGAGTGGCTGACCCACGGCGAAGATCTGTGGCTGGATCGCGAAATCTGGCGGGCCGGGGGGTGGTTCCGCCATGCGCCGGGGGCCGACGTGGGCATCCGCCCACGGTCCACCGTGCGGGCCTTTTGCCGACAGTATTTTCTGTACGCGGCCGGCGACGGGCACGCCGGGATGCTGGTGCCGCGGCACATCGTGCGTTTCGCAGCCTATGCGGCGGGCGTGACCCTCTTCCAGCATCCGTCACCGGCGGCGCGCGTCCTGCTGATTCTGCTGGCCGGTGCGTACCTGGGCCGATCCCTGCGCCGAATCCCGACGATGGTCGGCCAGGCTGCCGGCGCCAATCCGCTGGTTGCGGCTACGCTGGCGCCGGTCCTGCGGATTGTTGGCGACGTTGCCAAGATGACCGGGTTCGTTGCTGGACTGTCGCGCCGGTGGCGGCCATGACTGGCCGCGTTGCCGACGTTGCGGTGATCATCACCACGTTCAACGTTCGCGATCTGCTCGAGCGGTGCCTGGACAGCCTGGACGCGGCCCGCGGCTCGCTGCTGCTGGACGTTGTCGTGGTTGACAATGGATTCGACGACGACACGTGGCCAATGTTGCTGGCCCGCGACGACGTGCGAGCGATTCGCGGATCGCCGGCCGTCGGCTTTGGCGGCGCCAACAACATCGGAGCGGCTGCCACGAGCGCTCCGTTGGTGCTTTTTCTCAATCCTGACACCGAGCCCGAACCGGGATCGATCGAGATCCTGGCTGAGCAGCTCGGCCGGCGTCCCTCGGCGGCGGCCGCCGGCCCGCGGTTATCGCTGCCGGACGGTCGGCTGGATCCAGCAGCCCGACGGCATTTCCCACGCCCCGCGAATACGTTGCACCGGCTCCTGGGCGCGCCGCGCATGCTCCGTCGAAGCGTTGGCTCGCCCTATAACCGGGGGGAAGCGAGCGACGATGCGGTGAGCGAAATCGACGCCGTATCCGGCGCGTGTCTGATGGTTCGTCGTGCGGCTTTCGCGGAGGTGGGCGGGTTTGACCCGGATTTCTTCATGTACGGCGACGATCTGGACCTGCATCGCCGGCTTGCCAACGAAGACTGGCATTCGCTCTACGTGCCCATAGCGCGCGTCTGGCATCACAAGCGCCAGTCGTCGAGACAGCGTCCGGTTCGAACACGGTTCGAGTTCTACCGATCAATGTGGCGCTATTACGCGAAGCACCACGCCGGCGACCCCTGGCCGCTGCGCAGCACCGTGTTGTGCGGAATTCTTGTCCTGGGCATTTGCGGCGTGGCGCGGGCACTGGCGACGAATCGGCCACGAGGAACGACCAGCCCCCGATGCTGATCTGGACGCAGCGCAACTGGAGTGGCCTGGTCTCCACCACATCGCTCGCGGCCGATGTGGTCACCGTTGCCCTGGCCTTCATCGCGGCCTACTACGTGCGCTATCGGTTTGGATGGTTTGATGGCCCACCGCCCAACCGGTTCTTGTTTCTGGCGCCGGTGGCCGTTGCGTTTGCCGCGGCTACTGTGATTGGCGGTCTGTCGATGGGCATGTATTCGCAATTCCGGACGGCCGGGCCGATCGACCGGATTGCGCGCAGCGTCGGCATGGTTACGATCGGCGCGCTGCTGGCCGTCGCGTCGACGTTGTTCGTGTTCACCGACCGACTGGAACCCGTTCGAAACGTCATGCCGATCGCCTGGCTGCTCGGCATCGTCTTCGTGGCCGTGGGCCGGTCGCTGCTCGCAGGCCTGCTGCGGTTGCTGGCGCGTGGCGGATTCGGCGTCCAGCGCCTGCTGGTTATCGGTGCCGGCGCCGAGGGACGCGAGGTCGGGGGGCGACTGCTGGCGGACCCAAGCCGTCGCTATCAATTGGTTGGCTTTCTGGACGATTTCGAATCGCGCTTAGCCGTGGGTGGGCGTGACTTCCCGGTGTTGGGCACCTCGGCCATGCTTTCGGATGTCATCGCCGAGCACGACATCGACAAGGTCGTCGTCGCCATCCCATCGCTGGCCCACGAAGAATTGCTCGCGATCCTTTCTGAAGTCGAGGCGTCGTACGCGGACGTGTGGCTTTTGCCCGATCTCTTTCAGCTCATGGTCTCACCGGTGGTTGAAGGCGGTGTGCGGGGGCTTCCTCTCATTGCCGTCAACGAGGTGCGTCTGCGGGGCCTGAGCCGCTTTACCAAGCGCACGCTCGACCTGGCCGTCGCCACGATCGTGCTGGTGCTGGCATCGGCGCCAATGCTGCTCGTGGCGCTCATCATCAAGCTAGACTCGAAGGGACCGGCCTTCTACGTGCAGACGCGCGTGGGCCGCGACGGGCGACCGTTCCCGATCGTGAAGTTCCGGACGATGTACAGCGGGGCCGATGAATACGGACAGACCTGGACGGTCACGAACGACCCTCGGCAGACCCGCGTGGGGCGAGTGCTACGGCGCTATTGGATTGATGAATTGCCGCAGCTCCTTAACGTGATTCGCGGCGACATGAGCCTTGTCGGGCCGCGCCCCGAGCAGCCCGGATACGTGTCCAGATTCCGCGGCGAGTTTGCGCGCTATATGGTGCGGCACCGCGAACGCGCGGGAGTGACCGGCTGGGCGCAGGTCAACGGACTGCGTGGCGATTCCTCGATTGCCGACCGCACCCGCTACGACCTGTATTACGTGGAAAACTGGTCGCTGCTCTTCGACTTGCGGATTCTCTTGCGAACCCTGCTGATCGTGATGCGCGGCGATGCCACCTAGCCGGCGCCGGACGTCGGTTGACCGCCGGCGGCTGCTGAGTCTGCTGGCCGTCGGCTCGGCTGCCGCAGCCTGCGACGTGGGCGGATTCGGCGCGGAATCTTCACCGGCTTCCGATTCCAGCGCCGCTCGAACACCGCCGGCCTATTTTGCACCCGCTCCGCAGCCGCTGCCGCCGGCCGTGCGGCTGCCGGCGCTGATTTCGGACTTTGCCGGGACCGGAGGGATTGGCGACACCGGCGACGGCGGCCCTGCCGTTGCGGCGCAGTTTCGCAGCGTGGGCGGTGTGGCTGTTGGCTCTGACGGCCTGATCTTCGTGTCTGATCCGAGCGCCAGCCGGATTCGCCGCATTCGAACCGACGGTGTCATCGAGGCGTTGGCCGGCACCGGCACGCGAGGCTACGGCGGGGACGGCGGGCATGCCCTGGCGGCGGACTTCACAGATCCCACGCGCTTGCTGATCGATCAATCCGGGACGCTATTCGTTGCCGAACTTGATCGCGTGCGGCGCATCGATCCATCTGGCCTGGTGACCACGATCCTCGGCGATGGCCAGGCCGGGCTGGATGGCGACGGCGGGCCGGCCGCGTTTGCCAGGACGGCCGGCAACGAGGGCATGGCGATCGACGGCGATGGCAACCTGTTCATCGCTGAACGGGCGGCGAATCGGGTTCGCCGAGTCGACACGCGCGGCAATGTGGCAACCGTGGCCGGAACCGGAGTGCCTGGCAGCGATGGGGACGGTGGTGCGGCGCTGGCCGCCACGCTCAATCAACCCGTCGATGTGGATGTCGATGGCCACGGGAATTTGCTGATCGCTGAACTGGCCGGCAACCGGATTCGCCGGGTTTCGACGAGCGGTACGATCGAAACCATCGCGGGCGTGGGCTTGCCGGGTGGCGCGGGCGATGGCGGCCCGGCCACCGCGGCCGAACTTCACGGTCCCCAGAGCGTTGTCGTGGATTCCAGCGGCGCGGTTTTCATCGCCGACTGGAATAACCGGCGCATTCGCCGCATCCACTCGGATTGGACCATTCACACCGTCGCTGGCCTGGTGGGTGGTCGGGTGGAGTCCGGCGGACCCGCGTTGGAGTCGCGTCTGACACTTCCGCTGGACGTTGTGCCGACCCTTGACGGAAGCCTGCTGATCGTGGAGCAGAGCGCGCGCCGGATTCGTGTGCTGGTTCCCATCGCGGGCGCCGCAGGGGCGCCACCGGCAACGGACGCACAGCCATCCGGATCGGCGGATGCGCGTCCGGCCGATGCTCAGCCGTTGGCGGCTGCCTACGTGCCGCCGTCGCCCGCCCTGCCGAGCGGCGCGCCGCTTGCCGGAGAGCTGGTGGCTGAAGTCTTTGCCGGCACGGGTGAATCAGGCAATGCGGCCGACGGCGAGTTTCGGCTGAATGCTGCCCTGGCATCGCCGCGCGGCATTGCCATTGATGGCGTTGGTCGCCTGCTGATTGCCGACACGGGCAATCATCGGATCCGCCGAATCGAGCACGACGGGACGTTGCGGGTTGTCGCTGGCACCGGCGATCCCGGAAGCGCCGGCGACGGCCTGGCCGCCGTTGCCGCGCAACTCAACCGCCCGTCAGCTCTTGTCGTCGATTCGAATGGATCGATTTACGTGGCCGACTCGGGAAATTTTCGAATTCGCAAGATCGATCCGGACGGGGTGATCACGACGTTTGCGGGTGGCTCGCAGCCGGGCACCGGCGGTGACGGCGGGCCTGCTCGAGATGCGCGGTTCACCGAGCCTGTGGGCCTGGCGCTGGGGTCCGATGGATCGCTGTTCGTGGCGGACGGGCCGGTGCATCGGGTGCGCGTGATCCGTCCCGATGGCGTGATTTACGGTTTCGCGGGCAGCGGAGTTGACGGCACCGGCGGCGACGGCGGCCTGGCCACGGCGGCTGCCGTTGGATTTCCGCAGCGCGTCGCGCTCAATGCCGACGGATCGGCGCTGGTCACCCAGCTCCAGGCCGGGGTCGTTCGTCGGATTGGCCCGGACGGTGTGATCGCGACACTGGCGGGCTCCGGCCGGTCGACGGCGCCCGCGGAAGGGCCGGCGCTCGAGGTCGGGCTGGATGCGCCGATTGGGGTTGCGACGGACACGGTCGGCGCCGTGTACGTCGTGGCGAGCGGCAGTGGACAGATTGTTCGAATCGATCCGGGCGGGCACGCTCAGATCATTGCAGGGAATCCGCTGGGACAAGGGCAATCGGGCGATCCTGCTCGTGAGCTTCCGTTATTCACCGCCGTTGACATTGCCCTGGGGCCGGACGGGACGGCCTACCTGCTCGAGGCGCGCGGACTGATCTGGCAGATCAGCGCCGAGAGTCCCGGCACTGGACCGGTACCAGATGCTGAAGAGCCGACGCCGACGCCGACGGCGACGTCGACACCGGGTCTGGACGTGGCGGCGAACGAATCAGCCGAGGCCAACAGCGTCGTGTTGGCGCTCCAGCTTGGGCCCGGGCAGGAGCCTGTACAGCCGACGCTGACTTTCCACCCAGGCGAACGTGTCAACGTCTCAATTGAATTCGTGAACGTCGCCCAGGGCTCGCGGCTCGGCATCCGTTGGTTTGCGGGGGACGCGCTGCAAGGGACGTTTCTGACCGATCCGCAGCCGGCCTACAACCAGGCGCGATTCGGATTCTGGTTTGGACTTCCACCGTCGTCCGCACCGGGATCCTGGCGAGTTGAGATTATGGTCGGCGCCCGGGCGATCGCGTCGGCGGACTTTGTGGTGACACCCGGCGAGGTTCGTGTCGTCGCGCCTCCGCCATAGGCCAGCGGCGAGTTGATTGCGAAGTCGACGTATGGCCCGCGACGCGCGAATCCGCCCGTAAAATGGTGCTGAATGCCCCAGGAATCCATGTGCGGTATGGCGAGTGATACACGTGGCGCCAACGGCGCCGATGACGAAGCGGAGCTTGAGGTCAAGGTCACCGACCATCGGTCTGCGTCGAACCTTGACGACGATTCAACCCAGACGTCGGGCGACGGCGACACCTCTGAAACCGCGGCGGACGAGCTGGAGGATCTGAAATCCCAAGTCGCTCAGCTGGACGCGCGCCGTCAGGACGTCCTCAACCGTCTGACTCGCGCACAGGCCGACTTTGCGAACTATCGGCGGCGGACCACGGAGGAAGCTCGGGAAATCGCCAAGTTCGCGAACCAGGCGTTCGCGTTTGAGCTGCTGAGTGTCATGGATGCACTGGAGCGCGCGTTTACGTCGATACCGTCCGAGTTACGGCTGCTGACGTGGATTGATGGCGTGGCACTAATTCAGGCGCAGATGAGCCGCGTGCTGGAGACCGCGGGCGTGTCGGCGATCGAGTGCCGCGCGAGCGACCCGATCGACGTGGAGATCCACGAGGTCGTGATGACCGAAGGGGATGAAGCCACGGCGGTTGTGGCTGTGATGCAGCGGGGCTATCGCATGCATGATCGCGTGATCCGACCTGTCCTCGTCAAGGCTGGGCCAAAGCCGCCGGCCAAGGAGGAGCTTGACGAACCGGCAGGGCTGGCCGATCAGCCGCGAGACAACGCCAGCGAGGCCGTGTGAGCGCCAAGGCCGACTACTACGACGTCTTGGGCGTCGAACGAACGGCGGGGCCGGACGAGATTCGCAAGGCCTACCGGGATCTGGCACGCCGACATCATCCTGACGTCAGCCGCGAACCCGATGCCAACGCCCGCTTTCAACAGATCAACGAGGCCTACGAGGTCTTGCGCGATGAGGAGAAACGGGCGAACTACGACCGCTTTGGCCATGACGGGCCCGGGTCTCCTTTCGGTGCGGGGTTCGATGACTTTGGCGGCATTGGGGACGTGTTCGACGCGTTTTTCGGGGGGGGACGGCGGACGAGGCCCGGCGCAACGCAGCCTGGAACCGATGCGCGGGTTGAGGTGGAGTTGGAGTTTCTTGACAGTCTGTTCGGCATTGAGACCGAGGTCAGCTACCAGCGCCTTGAGCCGTGCGGCACGTGCGCCGGCAATGGCGCCGCGCCCGGCACCCGGCCGACGACCTGCGCCGCTTGCCGAGGCACGGGCCAGGTCCAGCGGGCCCAGCGTTCAATCTTCGGTCAGTTCGTCAACGTCGCCGTCTGTGACACCTGCGGCGGCGTGGGCCAGGTGGTCGAGAGTAAGTGCCCGTCATGCACCGGCATCGGTCTGGAGCGCGTGCCAGTGCAGCGGAAAGTCAGGGTGCCGGCCGGACTTCAACCCGGCACTGAACTGCGACTTACGGGCGAGGGCAATCACGGCCCGCGCGGCGGCTCGCCAGGCGACCTCTACATCGGCATTGATGTCAACCCGCATCCCGTGCTGGAACGTGACGGCGACAACATTCTGAGCAACGTGGTGGTCAACTTCGCTGAAGCGGCGCTTGGCGCCAGCCTCGACGTGGAGACGGCGGACGGACCCAGTTCCGTCAAGATTCCCGCCGGGATCCAGGCGGGCACACCGATCAGGCTGCGCGGCAAGGGTGCGCCGCGCCTGCGCGGATCGGGCCGGGGCGACCACTATCTCTTCGTTCACGTGGCGACCCCGACCAAGCTGAACCGAAGCCAGCGCCAGTTGCTTGAGAGCCTGCGCGAGACTCTGCCGGGCGGCAGCGATTCGGGTGGGCGCAGCTTTGTCGAGAAGATTCGAGCCGCGTTTCGGTGAACCGCCAGTGGGCGGCGATCAGCGTGCCCATGCGACCGGAAGCGCTGGATGACGTGTCCCTGACCCTGCAACGGCTGGTGGGCTCGACGTTCGCCGTCGAGACCCGGCCGCATTCAGCGGCGGACGAATGGCCGGTGACGGCGCACGCGTACGTGAGGCCCGGCGAGGATCAGGACGCCACGCGCCGCCAGCTGCTGCGGGCACTCGACATGCTGCGGATCGCGGGCGACGGGATCGTCGGCCCGGCGTGGGAGTCGTTTCTGGACGCCGACGCCTACCGGACGAGTTGGCGCGACTCTTTTGAGCCGCTGGCGGTCGGCCGCCGCCTGGTGATCGTTCCTGCCTGGCAGGAGCAACCGCCGGATCAGGCGGACCGGATTCCGGTTTATCTTGACTCGACCATGGCGTTTGGCACCGGGCGTCATCCCTCGACCCAGCTTGCCCTGGCCGCGTTGGAAGACTCGGTGACGCCGGGTGCGGTGGTCGTTGACGTTGGCACAGGCTCGGGCGTGCTGGCGATCGCGGCGGTGAAGCTGGGCGCGGCTCGCGTGTACGCCTTTGACCGGGATCCTGAAGCCGGCACCGCGGCCAGCACCAACTTCAGGAGGAATGGCGTATCGGATCGGATCGTCCTGCGCGTTCCCAGCACGACCCCGTCCGCGCCTGAGCCGGCGGCGCTGGTTGTCGCCAACATCGTGGCGTCGGTCCACGTGAAGCTGATGGCGGACTACGCTGGCCTGTTGACGCCAGCGGGACGGTTGTTGCTGGGCGGGGTCCTTGACGCTCGAGTTGACGACGTGGTCGCTGCCGCTCGATCGTTCGGGCTGAGCCTGAATGCCGAGGCCGCGGCCGATGACTGGCGGCTGCTCGACTTCACCCGTGCGGCAGCGCCCGCCGGATTCGCGCAATCGGAGGATGCCATGAAAGGTCGTAGCGAATGAGCGCCGACGCCACTGAGCAGGACTGCATTTTCTGTGCCATCGCCCGCGGTGACATACCTAGCGACGGTGTGTACGCCGATGACCAGGTCGTTGCTTTCCGCGACATCAATCCGCAAGCGCCGTCGCACGTGCTCGTGGCGCCGCGGCGGCACGTCGTCAGTATTGACGCGCTGAAGGACGACCAGGCGTTGTTGGGACAGGTGATGGCCGCGGCCGTGAAGGTCGCCCAGGCCGAAGACCTGTCCGAGTCAGGCTATCGGCTGGCGACCAACCACGGACGCGACGGCGCGCAGAGCGTGGCGCACTTGCACGTCCACGTGCTGGGGGGACGCGCTCTGCGTGGGCGGCTGGGATAGCGCTCGTTCGATTCGACTGACGTGCAGTGGTGGTTACGCGGCGGTGCTCGTGTCTCGAGGGCGGCATCCGGCGGGCGGCCATGAGGGCGGGACACCACGGGCCCGGACTTGGACCGAATGCGCGGACGTGTTAAGCTGCGAGCAACGTGGGGGTGCCCGAATAGCCGCACGGCCGCGAGACAACTGAAGAGTTGCAACCCAACCGACGGTGGTCGGTTGGGTTTTTGCGCCTTGCGACCCATGGACACCTTTTTTTAAACGGATGTGACGCGCTGACGCAGTTCTTGTCGCAGGTTTCTCTGACGACCGCAGGCTGCGAGCGTCGGCGCACCGCGTTTTTCCGACGACCCTTTGTTCGGTTGCACATGGGCGCACGGGCTGTGCGCTGCCGCTGCGGCCCTAGAGGTCGCAATCCATTCCGTTCGTCGATGAACGAAGGAGCAGGCGATTCATGACTTCAAACGGTACGACTTCGGGCATTGACGAGCGGCACTACGGGCGCGTCCCGAGCATTCTGGAGATGCCGCATCTCGTCTCGACGCAACTCGAATCGTTCGGACGATTCAAGAACGAGTACCTGCCCGAACTGTTTGCCGAGATATCGCCGATCCAGGACTTCACGGGGAAAAACCTGGAGCTTCACTTCGAAGTACCCGCCGACGCGTTCGACGAGCCGAAGTACTCGGAGGAGGAGTGCCGCGAGCAGGACCGCACCTACCAGGCGCCGCTGCGCGTCAAGGCCCGCCTGCACAACAAGCAAACCGGCGAGATCAAGGAAATGGTTGTGTACATGGGCGACTTCCCGCTCATGACACGTCAGGGCACGTTCATCTACAACGGGGCTGAGCGTGTCGTAGTGAGCCAGTTGGTGCGATCGCCCGGCGTGTATTTTTCCGCCGAGATCGACCCGGCGACCGGCCGCCGGCGTTTTGGCGCGAAGCTTATTCCCAAGCGTGGTGCGTGGCTGGAATTCGAGACAAGCAACCAGTCGGTCGTCAACGTGAAGATCGACCGCAAGCGGAAGCTCCCGGTTACGACGTTTCTTCGCGCGATCGAGCCAGAGTTGGGCGATGATGCGGCGTTGCTGGAAGCGTTCGCGGACGTGGATAGCGATCCGGAGCATCGATTCATCGAAGCGACCATCGGCACTGCGGAGTCGCGGCGCGATCTGGCCTTCAGCACCGAGGACGGTTTGATCGAGTTGTACCACCGGCTGCGGCCCGGCGACCCGGCCACGGTGGACAACGCACGGTCGCTGATTGAGCAGACATTCTTCAACATACGCCGCTACGACCTCGGGCCGGTCGGGCGCTACAAGCTCAATAAGCGACTTGGGCTGGAAACGGAAGAAGCCACGCGCACGCTGGAGCCGAGCGACCTGGTGGCCATCGTGCGCGAGATCGTGCGACTGAATGTGACGCAGGGTGTGCCAGACCACATCGACCACCTCGGCAACCGGCGCGTTCGGGCGGTCGGCGAGTTGCTGGCCGACCAGTTCCGCGTCGGACTGTTGCGCATGGAGCGGGTGATCAAGGAGCGGATGAGCATTCAGAACGCCGCGGAGGCCACGCCGTCCGGGCTGATTAACACGCGGCCGGTCACCGCCGCCGTCAAGGAGTTTTTCGGCGGCAGCCAGCTATCCCAATTCATGGATCAAGCGAATCCGATGGCGGAGCTCGCCCACAAACGGCGGCTGAGCGCCATGGGGCCCGGTGGTCTGTCGCGCGAGCGGGCCGGGTTTGATGTGCGCGATGTGCACTACAGCCATTACGGACGCGTATGTCCCATCGAGACTCCCGAGGGGCCGAACATCGGCCTGATTAACACGCTCGCAACTCTGGCCCGGGTGAATTCCTACGGCTTTATCGAAACGCCGTATCGTCGCGTCATCACGCGAGTGCCGGCCAGCGATGCCGAGGGATTGATCGGCCGGACCGTAGTTGAACCCTTCGGCACGAACGGAGACGGTGAGCCACTGGCCCGGGTTGGCGATGTCATCGACGCGGCCCTGGCCTCCGCTATCGGCCAGGTTGAAGGCGCGGACGCGCTGGACGTGCGCATTCGTCCGGTCGTGACGGGCGACGTGGAGTACCTGGCCGCTGACGAAGAAGAGCGGCACACGATCGCTCAGGCAAAGACGCCGCTCAATGCGAAGCATGAGATTGAGTTGGAACGCGTTTCGGTACGCGAGGGTCCGAATTTCCACGAGGCGGACGCGAGCGAGGTTGAGTACCTGGATTCATCGCCGCAGCAGATCGTCAGTTTGGCCACCGCCATGATTCCGTTCCTGGAGCACGACGACGCCAATCGCGCGCTGATGGGCGCCAATATGCAGCGACAAGCCGTTCCGTTGATCAAGCCGAAGGCGCCCCTGGTGGCCACCGGCATGGAGGAGATCAGCGCGCGCGACTCCGGGCATATGCTGCTGGCCGGCGCCGATGGCACCGTGACCCAAGTCACGTCGCGCGAGATCACGATCGACCACGGCGAGCCGGACGGCGAACGAATCTATCGGCTGCGCAAGTTCGACCGCTCAAATACGGCGACCTGCATCAGCCAGCGCCCGGTGGTGGCCAAGGGCGACACGGTCACGGCCAATCAGACCATCGCCGAGAGCATGGCGACCGCCGACGGCATGATCTCGCTCGGCCAGAACATCGTGGTCGCGTTCATGTTCTGGGAAGGCGGGAACTACGAGGACGCCATCGTTGTGAGCGAACGCCTGCTCAAGGATGACGTGTTCACGTCCATCCACATTGAGAAGTACGAGGTTGAGGCTCGCGACACGAAGCTCGGGGCGGAAGAGATCACGCGCGACATTCCGAATCAAAACGAAGAGGCGCTCCGCAACCTGGACGACACCGGCGTGGTGTACGTTGGCGCCGAGGTCGGGCCAGACGACGTGCTCGTTGGCAAGATCACGCCGAAGGGCGAGACCGAACTCTCGGGTGAAGATCGTCTGCTGCGCGCGATCTTCGGACGTGACGCCCGCGAGGTGAAAGACACGTCCAAGCACGTGCCGGCCGGCGAATACGGGCGCGTGATTGACGTGCGCCGATTCTCGGCCGAGGAGGGCGACGACCTCCAGGCGGGCGTGACCGAGATGATTCGCGTGAGCGTGGCCTCGAAGCGCAAGCTGATGGTTGGCGACAAGATGGCCGGTCGCCACGGCAACAAGGGCGTGATCTCGATGATCCTGCCCGAAGAGGACATGCCCTACCTGGCGGACGGAACGCCGGTTGACATCATTCTGAATCCACTGGGTGTTGCCTCGCGCATGAACGTGGGGCAGACGCTCGAGACGCATCTGGGCTGGGCTGCCGAAAAGCTCGGGTTCCGTGCCGTCAGCCCCGTCTTCGACAGCGCCGATGAAGACGTGATTGCCGCGGCTCTGAGCGAAGCCGGGTTGCCGGCCGATGGCAAGGCCGTCTTGTATGACGGCCGCACGGGCGAGGCTTTCGACCAAGAAGTGACCGTTGGCGTCATCTACATGATGAAGCTGGGCCACATGGTCGACGACAAGATCCATGCTCGGTCAACGGGGCCATACTCGCTGATCACCCAACAGCCGCTTGGCGGCAAAGCCCAGATGGGTGGGCAGCGCTTTGGCGAGATGGAAGTCTGGGCGCTCGAGGCGTACGGCGCGGCCCATACGCTCCAGGAAATGCTCACGGTCAAGTCCGACGACATTCTTGGGCGTGTCAAGACCTACGAAGCCATCGTCAAGGGCGAATCCATCCTGGAACCGGGTATCCCCGAATCGTTCCGGGTGCTGGTGAGAGAGCTGCAGAGCCTGGGCGTCTCCGTGGACATCCTGGATGACGCCGAGGAAGAAATCGCGCTGGCCGGCGAACACATGCACGACCAGCTGCCCGACCTGGATGGCATCAACATCCAGGGCCGTGAATACCGCCTCTAGGAGGACCCGAACGAATGCTTGAGGTCAACAAATTCAGCGCGATTCGGATCCACCTGGCATCGCCCGATCAGGTTCGCTCCTGGTCGTATGGCGAAGTCGCCAAGCCGGAGACCATCAACTACCGCACGCTCAAGCCTGAGCGCGACGGCCTGTTCTGCGAGCGCATCTTTGGGCCGACCAAGGACTGGGAGTGCGCCTGCGGCAAGTACAAGCGCGTGCGTTTCCGGGGCATCATCTGCGACAAGTGCGGCGTTGAAGTCACACGCTCTCGCGTTCGGCGCGAGCGGATGGGTCACATCGAGCTGGCGGCTCCGATTACGCACATCTGGTTCCTCAAGGGCACGCCCAGCCGTATTGGCCAGGTCCTGGACATCACGCCGCGCGATCTGGAGAAGATCGTCTATTTCGCCTCCTTTATCGTCACCGACCTGGACGACGCGACGCGCGACGAAGCGCTGGGTCGCCTTGATCAGGATCTCAGCGACCGCATCGAGGAGATCGAGGATGCGGCGGCGCTGCGGCTGTCGGAGGAACACGAGCGGTTGAATGAGCAGACGTCGCAGCTCGATTTGCAGTTGGCCGACGAACTAAGCCGGCTGGACAGCGAAACCCAGGCCAGCGTTGAATCCGTCAACAAGGAGACGGCCACTGTACGCAACCTGCTGGCGGTCGTCGGTGAGCGGAAGCTCGAAGACGACGCAACGCTGAGTTGGTTGCATGAGCCCTTCGTTGCCTCCGGCGAGGTGCCGCCGCACGACGCGCTGGTGCGTTTGGATGCCGCAGCGGAAGCTGCGATCGCGGATGTGACGTCGCGTTTCGAGGCGGAGAAGTCCGGCGCACGCGATCGCTTCAATGCCACCAAGGCCGCGGAGCGGCGCGAGAGCGAACAGGCCGTGTCCCGAATCGAGGAGGGCAAGGTTCTGGAAGTGGGCGACGCCCGCGACTACTTTGAGCAGCGCCGGAAGGATCTGGGCACCTTGGAGCTTCACCAACTGCTCTCGGAGCCCCGCTACCAGCAGCTCACCCACACCTGTGGCGACGTGTTTGAGGCCGGGATTGGCGCGGAGGCCATTCGTGACCTGATCGCCAACGTCGACCTGGATGAGCTGGCCGAATTCCTGCGCGAGGAGCTGGAGGCCAATTCAATCCAGCGTCGCAAGAAGGCGGCCAAGCGGCTCAAGGTCGTTGAGGCGTTTCGGCGCTCGGGCAATCGGCCCGAATGGATGATCTTGAACGTGTTGCCCGTGCTTCCACCCGAACTACGCCCGATGGTGCAGTTGGACGGCGGGCGATTTGCTACCAGCGACCTGAACGATCTCTACCGCCGGGTGATCAACCGCAACAACCGGCTCAAGCGCCTCGTTGAACTGGGTGCGCCGGAGATCATCGTGCGTAACGAGAAGCGCATGCTCCAGGAAGCCGTTGACGCCCTGATTGACAACGGCAGACGCGGCCGAGCGGTGACGGGCTCGTCGAACCATCCGTATAAGTCTCTGAGCGACCTTCTGCGCGGTAAGCAGGGGCGATTCCGGCAGAACCTGCTGGGCAAGCGTGTGGACTATTCCGGCCGCTCGGTGATTGTGGTCGGTCCACATCTCAATCTGAACCAGTGCGGCTTGCCGACCAAGATGGCGCTGGAGCTCTTTAAGCCCTTCGTGATGCGCAAGCTTGTGGACGACGGGCATGCCAGCAATATCAAGAGTGCCAAGCGAATGGTCGAGCATCCGGAGCCTCTGGTGTGGGATGCCCTGGAGGACGTCACACGCGACCATCCCGTGCTCCTGAACCGAGCGCCGACGCTGCACCGGCTGGGGATCCAGGCATTCGACATCGTGTTGGTGCGCGGAAGTGCCATCCAGATCCACCCGCTGGTGTGCACGGCCTTTAACGCGGACTTCGATGGTGACCAGATGGCCGTTCACGTGCCGCTCAGCCGTGCGGCGCAAGACGAAGCCCGTCACATCATGAAGAGCACCCAAAACATCCTTTCTCCGGCCGACGGTACGCCAATCGTGAGCCCGACCAAGGACATGGTGCTGGGGGCGTACTACCTGACGGAAGTCAAGGAGGGCGCCGCCGGCGAAGACAAGGTGTTCGCGAGCTTTTCCGACGCCGTGCTCGCATACGAGCACGGGGCGGTGGACCTGCAAGCCCTCATTCGCCTGCGGATCACGCCGGACGACTTTCCGGTCGATGCCGTAGGGCAGGACGGGCCGGCCACAATCCAAACGACCGTCGGCCGCATCATGCTGAATCAGGCAATCCCCCGCGAGCTTCGATACGTCAACGAGCGCCTGGACAAGGGTGGTCTGCGGCGTGTCATTGAGATGGTCTTTTACAACACCGACATGGACGTCACGGGCGACGTTGCCAACCAGCTCAAGAATCTTGGCATGTACTGGGCCACGCGCTCTGGCGTGACGATGGGGATCAAGGACCTTCAGATTCCCGACGTCAAGCGCCGGGTCGAGCGGGAGACTGACGACCGCGTGAGCTCGATCCGGGCCAGCTTTGACGATGGCCTGATCACCGATGACGAACGCTATCGGTTGACGGTCAAGGCCTGGACCGATGCCATGGCTACGGTGTCCAGCTCCGTTGAGGAGAGCATGGACGAGATGAGCCCCGTCTACATGATGGGCAATTCGGGCGCGGCCAAAGGAAACTTTGACCAGATTCGGCAAATCTCCGGCATGCGCGGGCTCATGTCGAACCCGTCGGGCCGGATCATCGAGATGCCTGTGCGGGCGAACTTCCGCGAAGGCATGTCGGCCCACGAGTACTTCATTTCCACGCACGGCGGACGCAAGGGGCTGGCGGACACGGCCCTGCGCACCGCGGACAGCGGCTACCTCACGCGACGTCTGGTTGACGTGGCCCAGGACGTCATTGTCATGGGCAACGATTGCGGCACCCTGGAGGGTATTCCGGTCGAAGTCGGCAACCTGGACGAAGTGCTGGATTCCGTCGGCGTTCGATGTTTTGGTCGATTCCCGGCCCGGCCGATCGTGCATCCGGAAACGGGAGAGATCATCGTGTCGCTGGGCACGCTGATCGATCACGAGCTCGTCAAGGAAATCGACGACGCCGGCGTGCAGGCGGCCGTCATTCGGTCGCCAATGACCTGCGCGAATGCGCGCGGACTGTGCCAGATGTGCTACGGCATGGACCTGGCGCGCCACGATCTGGTGGTCGAGGGATCGGCCGTTGGAATCATTGCCGCCCAGTCCATGGGCGAGCCGGCGACGCAGTTGACGATGCGCACGTTCCACCTGGGCGGCATTGCCACGGGCGCCGACATCGTGGACAAGGAACAGGGCCTGCCACGTGTGCAGGAGCTGTTTGAGGCTCGGATTCCCAAGGGCGTCGCCGTGATGAGTGACATCGACGGAACGGTCGAGGTTATCGAGGAGGACGAGCAACGGCGTGTGCGCGTGGTTTCAGCTCACGTGCATGAGTACGACTACACGCTTGAACCGGGAATGGTTCCGATTGTCGAGGAAGGCGCCGACGTTGCCCGGAATGCGGTTCTGGCCGTGCCAAAGGTGCAGGCGGATGACCTGTTGGCCCGCAAGGCCAAGAGCAAGTCCAACACCATCAGCAAGCGAGCCCTGGCCAAAGTCGCCGGCATTGGCGTCACGGCCGAAGCGGACGGCGTCGTCGAACTTCATGAAGGTCGGATTGTGGTCCGATCCGAGGAAGAAGACATCAGCGAGTATCCGGTGTCGCTGGCGGCTGAGCTGCGCGTGCAAAGTGGAGAGTTTGTCCGCATGGGCGATCAGCTCACCGAGGGGCCGCTCAACCCGCACGACATTCTGCGCCTGCGTGGCCGTCCGGAATTGCAGCAGTACATCGTGAGTGAAGTGCAGCGGGTGTATCGCATGGTTGGCGTGGCGGTGAATGACAAGCACATTGAGATCATCATCCGTCAGATGCTGCGCCACAACGCCGTGGACACGCCCGGCGATACATCGCACTTGCCGGGCACGCTGGTTGACCGGTCCACGCTGGCGCAGACCAATGTGGAGGTTGCGGAGACTGGCGGTCGGGTCGCGGAGTCGCACGAAGTCCTGCTGGGCGTGACCAAGGCTTCCTTGAATAACGAGAGCTTCCTGGCGGCCGCATCGTTCCAGGACACCACGCGCGTCCTTACCGAAGCCGTGGTGGAGGGCAAGACGGATCAGCTGCACGGACTGAAGGAAAACGTGATTATCGGGAAGCTGATCCCGGCCGGAACGGGCTGGGATCGATACCACGGTCCGGAGCTCGAAGCGCCGGAGCAGTCGGATGTCCTGATCGACACTGAGGCCATGCACATGGCCGAAGGAGTGTCCCTGGATGATCTGCGCGAGCCGGCTAACGGCGCGGGCGACGCCTCCGACTCCGACGAGAGCGGCCAGGCCAGCGTGCTGGCGGCCGGTGCCCCGCCAATGGACGCTGCAGAGAGCGATCTGCTGGCGGGCATCGAGACGACTTCAGTCGGCGGTGACGAGTTTGCGGAGTTCCTCCGTCCGGTGGACGACGGCGGGGTCGACGAAGCATCGGTCGTGCGCGTGGATCCGCTGTCTGACGACGGCACCGTTGACGGTGGGGATGGCCGGTGATAGGCTCTCCGCAACCGTGGTGGGCCTTGGGCCGCCACGCCTTTTCTTCGTAAGGCTTCCGTAGGTCACGACGTGCCGACAATCAATCAGCTTGTCCGCAAAGGACGCAAGAAGCGCCGGAGCAAGCTCAAGGCGCCTGCGCTGCACTATTCGTATAACGGCCTGCGGCGGCGCATGCAGCGGGGCGACGGCTCGCCTCAGAAGCGGGGCGTCTGCACCTTGGTGCGTACCGTGACACCCAAGAAGCCCAACTCGGCGCTGCGGAAAGTGGCGCGCGTGCGGCTTTCAAATGGAATTGAGGTCACGGCTTACATTCCAGGCGAAGGTCACCGCCTTCAGGAGCATTCAGTCGTCCTGATCCGAGGTGGCCGGGTGCGCGACTTGCCGGGCGTGCGCTATCACATCGTGCGCGGAACGCTTGACGCCGATGGTGTCGAAGGACGCCGTCGCAGCCGATCCAAGTACGGCGCGAAGCGTGGCGGATAGCTCGAAGATACGAACGCGCTTGCCGATGACGTTGACAACTGCAGCCACCGCCCAGCGGGCGAGCCGTACCTGATGCCGCGTCGAAAGCGCCCCGAGCGTCGAGTGATTCCGCCTGATCCGCGATTCAATAATCGTACGGTGCAGCGGTTTATCAACAAGATCATGCGTAGCGGCAAGAAGTCGTTGTCGCAGCGGATTGTCTATAGCGCGTTTGACATCATCGAAGGGCGAACTGGCGCGCCGGCAATCGACGTATTCGAGGCCGCCGTCCGTAACGCCATGCCCCAGATCGAAGTCAAGCCTCGTCGTGTCGGCGGCGCCAACTATCAGGTCCCGGTAGAAATCCGGGGCGACCGGCGCTATTCGCTGGCCGTGCGCTGGTTGATCGACGCCTCGCGCAACCGCGGGGGGCGGTCCATGCCCGAACGCCTGGCGGCCGAACTCATGGAAGCTGCTGACGGTCAGGGTGGCGCCGTGCGCCGGCGTGACGAGATGCATCGAATGGCGGAAGCGAACCGCGCGTTCGCGATCTACGCGTATTAGCCCTACCTGCCTGACTCCCGGAACACGAGGCCAATGAGCACCCTGGATATTTCGCGTACGCGCAACATTGGAATCATTGCGCACATTGACGCCGGCAAAACCACGACCACCGAGCGCATCCTGTTTTTCTGCGGTCGGATTCACCGGGTGGGCGAAGTCCACGAGGGCAACGCCCAGATGGACTGGATGGCACAGGAGCGCGAGCGCGGTATCACGATTGTGGCCGCCGCGACCACGGCTTCTTGGAACGACCACCGAATCAACATTATCGACACACCCGGCCACGTTGACTTCACTGCTGAAGTCGAGCGTTCGTTGCGGGTTCTCGATGGGGGCGTGGTTGTTTTTGACGCGGTCAACGGCGTGGAGCCGCAGTCGGAAACCGTCTGGCGACAGGCCGACCGCTATAGCGTTCCGCGGGTTGCTTTCATCAACAAGATGGATCGACGCGGCGCGGACTTTGACGCCACCATCGAATCGATCCGTGACCGGCTCGGCGCTAACCCAGTGCCGATCCAGATCCCGATTGGGTTCGAGGCCGACTTTGAAGGTGTAGTCGACCTGGTGACCATGCAGGCCATCCGTTGGTCCGCAGATCACCTGGCCGCACCTGTGCGCGGCCCGATTCCGGCGGAACTTGAAGCATCGGCCCTGGATGCCCGCGAGCGCATGGTGGAGGCGTTGGCCGAGCTTGATGACGACATTGCCGTCAAGTTTCTCGACGGCGAGGATCTCAGCATCAGCGAGCTCACGGCGGCCCTGCGGCAGATGACCGTTTCGGCTCAGGGCGTCCCCGTGCTGATGGGTTCCGCCTTACGCAACAAGGGGATTGAGCCGCTGCTCGACGCGATTACGGCCTACCTGCCCTCGCCGTTGGATGTGCCCCCGGTGACGGGGATCAATCCCAAGACCGGCGCGGAGGAGCAGCGCCGACCGGCCAAGGACGATCCCTTCACTGCCATCGCCTTTAAGATCGTGGCTGACCCGCACGCCGGCAAGCTGGCGTATTTCCGGGTGTATTCCGGCTCGCTGGAGCCCGGCGCCACCGTGCTGAACACCGCCGCGGGCAAACGCGAGCGCCTATCGCGGGTTCTGCGCATGCACGCGGACAAGCGCGAAGTGATCACCGAGACGATTCAATACGGCGATATCCTGGCAGCCGTCGGGGTCCGCGCCACGAACACCGGCGACACCCTGACCGACCCCAAATACCCCTTGCAGCTGGAGTCCATCACCTTCCCGGAGCCGGTCGTCACTATTGCGATCGAGCCGAAGAGTCGGGGCGACCAGGACAAGATCATCGACGCGCTTCGGCGGCTCGGTGAGGAAGACCCCACCTTTCGGATCAGCGGCAACGAAGAGACGGGGCAGACCCTCATCGCCGGCATGGGCGAGTTGCATCTGGAAGTCATCGTGGACCGGCTGCTCCGTGAATACCGCGTGGGGGCCAATGTCGGTCGACCACAGGTGTCCTATCGGGAGCGACCGCGCAGTGAGGCCACCGGGCGTGGGCGTTTCGTGCGACAGACCGGCGGACGCGGTCAGTACGGGGACGTGACGGTTGAACTTGAACCGCTGCCATTGGGCACGGGTGTTCAGATTGAACGTCGAATCGTCGGCGGCGCGATTCCCGTCCAGTTCATTCCCGCCGCCGAGCGCGGGGCGGCGCGTCGGCTGACCAGCGGACCGCAGGGCATGGAGGTCACCGACGTTCGTATTACGCTCGTGGATGGCTCCTACCACGATGTCGACTCATCAGAGTTGGCCTTCGAGATTGCTGGCGCGATGGCGGTGGAGGACGCGCTGAACCGGGCGCGCACGGATGTGATGGAGCCGGTGATGGGTGTTCAAGTCGTCGTTCCCGAGGATTACGTGGGTGACACGCTGGCTGGCCTGGCCGCGAAGCGGGGCACCATCCACGGTGCCGATATGCGCGGTGGGTCGCACATCATTGCGGCGGAGGTACCACTGGCGACAATGTTCGGGTACGCTAACGAGTTGCGTTCGGCGACGCAGGGTCGCGGAACGTTCTCGATGGAATTTTCCCACTACGCGGTTACCCAACGAGCAGGTGCCGCGGACGGATTGCTGACGCCGGTTTCGTAACCGCGCACTGCGCAGGAGCACAGGAGCGAATGGCACGCCAACACTTCGAACGAACAAAGCCGCACGTCAATGTCGGCACGATCGGCCATGTCGACCACGGCAAGACCACCTTGACCGCCGCGATTACGAAGGTGCTTTCGTACAAGCAACTGGCCGAGTTCATGGCCTTTGACGAGATCGACCGCGCGCCCGAGGAGAAGGAACGCGGAATCACGATTTCGATCACGCACGCGGAATACGAGACCGAGAGCCGACACTACGCGCACATCGATGCTCCCGGTCACCGGGACTACATCAAGAACATGATCACGGGCGCCGCCCAGATGGACGGAGCGATTGTGGTCGTCGGTGCCGACGATGGACCGATGCCCCAGACGTACGAGCACGTGCTTTTGGCTCGCCAGGTGGACGTGCCGGCCATTGTGGTATTTCTCAACAAGGCGGACATCGTCGAGGACGAGGAACTGCTGGAGCTTGTTGAGCTCGAACTGCGCGATCTGCTGAACAAGTACGACTTCGACGGCGACAACGCACCAATTATTCCGGGCAGCGCGCTCCTGGCTCTGGAGTCGGACAGCACCGACCTGGACGCCCCGGAGTATCAGCCGATCCTGGAGCTGATGGACGCTGTGGATTCCTACATTCCGCAGCCGGAGCGTCCGGTCGACCAGCCATTTCTAATGCCGGTTGAGGACGTCTTCGGTATCAAGGGTCGCGGGACCGTGGTCACCGGCCGCGTTGAGCGCGGCAAGGTGCAGGTCGGCGAGCAGATCGACATCGTGGGCATGCGCTCGGAGATCGACCAGCGGGTTGTGACCGGCGTCGAAATGTTCCGCAAGACGCTCGACGAGGGCGTTGCGGGTGACAATGTGGGATGCCTGCTCCGCGGTATCGAACGGGACGAGGTCGAGCGCGGGATGGTGTTGGCGAAGACCGGCTCCATTACGCCGCACACCGAGTTCAAGGCGCAGGTCTACGTGCTGACGCGCGACGAGGGCGGCCGTCACACGCCGTTCTTCAGCGGCTACCGTCCGCAGTTCTATATCCGAACGACGGACGTGACCGGCGAAATCGAGCTGCCCGAAGGGACGGAAATGGTTGTTCCAGGCGACAACGTGGAAATGACCGTACGCCTGCACCAGCCGATCGCGCTGGAAGACGGCGTGAACTTCGCCATTCGTGAAGGCGGCGTAACCGTTGGCGCAGGTGTCGTCACGAGCATCGACAAGTAACCGATGGCCCAAGCGCGCGTGAGACCAAACCGCCAGGCTTCCATGGAAGCTTCGGCCCGGCGTGCGCCCGCGAGGCCGCGCCGGCAGTCGCCGACGCAGCGGATCAGGATTCGCCTGAAGGCATATGACCACCGCGTGCTGGACGACGCGGCGCGGCGCATCATTGACACTGCGGGTCGAACCGGCGCCGACGTGCGTGGACCGATTCCGCTTCCCACTGAGCGCAAGACGTGGACGGTGATTCGCTCGCCGTTTATCGACAAGGATTCGCGCGAGCAATTCGAAATGCGTACCCATAAGCGGCTGATTGACGTCATCGACCCCACCCCGCAAACGATGGACGAACTCCTGCGGTTGCAACTGGCCGCGGGTGTCGACATCGAGTTGAAGTCATAACCATGTCGGTGGGACTGATTGGTCGCAAACTCGGCATGACCCAGGTGTTCGACGAGCAAGGTCACGCGCTTGGTGTCTCGGTTATCCAGGCGGGACCTTGCCACGTCACCCAGGTGCGAACCGAGGCCACCGACGGTTATTCCGCGGTGCAGCTTGGCTTCAATCCGGTGCCCGAGCGCAAGCTCACGCGTGCAGAGCGTGGTCACCTGGGCCGCATGCCGTTGTACCGGGTGTTGCGTGAGTTTCGAACGCAGGACGCGGATGACCTGTCGGTTGGTGATGAACTCACCGTGGCCAACGTGGACCTCGGTCAGCGCGTTGACGTGATTGGTGTCTCCAAGGGCAAGGGCTTTGCAGGCGTGATGAAGCGCCACGGATTCAGGGGCGGCAAGCGTACCCACGGACAGTCGGACCGCGAACGCGCTCCTGGGTCGATTGGCGCCGGAACGTCGCCCAGCCGGGTGTTCAAGGGCACGCGGATGGCCGGGCGAATGGGCGGCGGCCGTATGACGGCCCGGAATCTCAGCGTGGCAAAGGTTGATGTTGAACGGGGGCTCGTCCTTGTGGTTGGGGCAGTCCCAGGGCCGCGGGATACCGTGGTGACCATCCGACCTGTCCGCAGGTCAGGGCAGGGGGCATATTGATGGCCGCCACGTCGACAGCGCCAGACACGCCGCGGCTGGTGGCCCGCGATTGTTTCGGCGAAGCCGAGGCACCGGCGGATCTCTTGAAGCGGATGTTGACGGTGCATGCCGCCAGCCAGCGAAAGGCCACGGCCAACACGAAGAGTCGCGGCGAAGTTGCGGCGAGTACGGCCAAGCTCTATCGCCAGAAGGGTACGGGTCGCGCGCGCGCGGGTAGCGCCGGCTCACCGATCCGGCGGGGTGGAGGCGTCGCCTTCGGCCCCAAACCAGGTAGCAGACGCGCGCGGGTGAATAAGCGTGAGCGCCGTCAGGCGGTGCGCGCGCTCCTGGCAGCCAAGGCCGCTGACGAATGCATCAGTGTGGCGGCCGCGTGGGGCGACTCGCCCAAGACGCGCGACCGTGCGGCCTGGCTCGACGCCAGCGGCCTGTCCGGCCGCGTGCTCCTGGTTGACGTGAATCCCTCGGAGGTGCTGCGCCGCTCGACTCGGAATATTCCCGATGTGGACGTTGGACGAGCTGACACGCTGAACTTCTACGAGATTGCGGTGGCCGATCACATTGTGGCCAGCCCAGCGGCGCTGGATGCACTGCAAGAGCGGGTCGGCGCATGAATCCCGCCGACGTCATCACGCGACCGATCGTGACTGAAAAGTCCACCGCCCTCAGTGAGTTGGGCAAGTACGTTTTCCAGGTTCGCAGCGGCGCCTCCAAGCACGCCATCAGGCGTGCCGTGGAAACCATGTTTCACGTCGAGGTTGCGTCCGTCAACGTGATGAACGTGCGAGGAAAGCCGCGGCGAATGGGCCGATTTGAAGGCCACCGTGCGAGTTGGCGCAAGGCCGTGGTGACGCTGCGCGAAGGTCACAGCATTGAAGTGGTACCCGGGGTCTAGGCGATGGGACTGCGTAACTTCAACCCAACATCGCCGGGCCGGCGCGGCTATGTGGCTGTTGACAACGCTGAGTTGTCGGGCGATCGGCCCCTGAAGAAGCTGCTGCGACCACTCAAGAATCGCGCCGGTCGTAACAACACTGGGCGGGTGACCGTGCGACATCGTGGCGGCGGCGCCAAGCGGCGCTACCGGGTCATCGACTGGCGCCGCAATAAGCCCGGGGTTCCGGCTGTCGTGGCCAGCGTTGAGTACGACCCCAACCGTTCGGCCCACATTGCCCTTCTGCACTATCGTGACGGCGAGAAGCGCTACATCCTGGCGCCTGTTGGGATCGGCGTAGGCAGCGAGATCATCTCCGGTCCCGGCGTCGAGCCGCGACCGGGCAACGCCATGCAGCTGGCGCGCATTCCGGCCGGAACAGAGGTTCACGCAATTGAGCTGACGCCCGGGCGTGGTGCGCAGCTCGTACGATCGGCCGGCATGGTATGCCAGCTCATGGCCAAGGACCGCGGCCTCGCGACGCTTCGATTGCCGTCGGGTGAAATGCGCCAGGTCTCCGACGCGTGCATGGCGACGGTGGGGCGCGTGGGAAACGTGGACCACAGCAACCAATCGGCCGGAAAGGCCGGCAGGATTCGGTGGCGGCGGCGGCGGCCGCAGGTGCGGGGCGCCGCCATGAACCCGCATGACCATCCGCACGGCGGCGGCGAAGGCAAAGCGCCGGTGGGCATGCCAGGACCCAAGACTCCGTGGGGCAAACCCACCCAGGGCCGGCGAACCCGTATCGGGCGGCGACCCAGCGACAAGTTCATCGTGCGTCGACGGAACAGGTAGGACAGCATGTCACGCAGCACCAAAAAGGGTTGGTACATTCATCCGAAGCTCGAAAAACGCATTGCGGAGGCGTCGCGCAGTCGACGGAAGCAGGTCATTCGCACCTGGAGTCGAGCCAGCGTGGTGCACCCGGAAATGGTTGGGTTGACGATCGCGGTCCATGACGGACGACGCCACGTTCCGGTGTACATATCCGAGAACATGGTCGGGCACCGGCTCGGCGAGTTTGCTCCCACGCGTACGTTTCGCAGCCACGCACGCGGACGCTCGACGTCGCCGATGGGACACTGACGCATGGAAGTCTCAGCAACGGCGAAACACGTGCGCATGTCGCCCCAGCGTGGGCGAACCATCGCGCGTGAGCTGTCCGGGCTCGAGATTGACCAGGCGATGGCTACCCTGGCCTTTATGCCCAATCGAGCCGCAGCCGAAATAGCCAAGGTGGTCAAGTCGGCCGCAGCCAACGCCGAGCACAATTACGCGCTTGACCGCGAGGCCTTGCGGATTCAATCGGTCGTCGTTGATGACGGTCCTTCGCTTCGGCGCCACCGGGCCAAATCGCGCGGTCGGGTCGGGATGTACCAGAAGCGCTCCGGTCACATTACGGTGACCGTTGACGACGGGATGGCGTAGGCATGGGGCGCAAGGTTCATCCCATCGGCTACCGCCTCGGCTACACCACGCGTTGGGAAAGCACCTGGTATGCCGATCGCGACTACACCGAGCTGTTGCTGGAGGACCTGGCGATACGGAATCTGGTTCGGCGGTATCTCGAGGCCCCCAATGGCCGTAATGCCGCTCGTCGCGGTGGCCGTCGGCGCGGCAGCTACGGGGCCGGGGTTTCGAAGATCGAGATCGAGCGCCAGGTCAGCCAGGTTCGCGTCGTCATTCATACAGCGCGGCCGGGAATCGTCATCGGGCGCGGGGGCAGCAACCGCGAGGAGATCCAGAATCGCATCGAACGCCACACCGGAAAGCGCGTGGTTGTTGATGTCGAGGAGATCAGCCAGCCTGAGCTCGACGCGTTTCTGGTGGTGCGAAACGTCGCCGACCAGCTTGAGCGACGGGTTTCATTCCGTCGAGCAATCAAGATGACCGCCGAACGCACCATGCGCGCAGGCGCGCAGGGCGTGAAGATTATGGTGAGCGGCCGCCTGGGCGGCCGTGAAATGTCGCGCAGCGAGTTCGAGCTCCTGGGCACGGTGCCGCTGCAGACGTTGGACGCCGACATCGACTACGGCTTTACCGAGGCACGGACGACCGCCGGCCGGATCGGCGTGAAGGGATGGGTCCACCGCGGCGCCGCGCGTGACGCCGCCGAGTTGCTGTCGGAGTCGGTATCGCGGCCAGTCGCCGGCCGGCGCCGCCGGCCACCGCGAGGCTAGCCATGTTAATGCCCAAGCGAACGAAGTTCCGCAAGATGCACCGGGGACGTCGGCGCGGCCGAGCCGGCCGCGGCAATTCCCTCGTCTCGGGTGACTTTGGACTGCAGGCCACCACGGTGGGTTGGGTCGACAGCCGCGAAATCGAGGCGGCCCGCCGCGCCATCACCCATTCGGTTCGACGAACCGGGCAGCTGTGGATTCGCATTTTTCCGGATAAGCCCGTGACCCAGAAACCGGCCGAGGTCCGAATGGGCAGCGGTAAGGGCAATGTTGAGAGTTGGGTAGCCGTGATTAAGCCGGGGCGCATTCTTTTCGAACTCGCCGGAGTTGAAGAGGAAATGGCTCGGGAGGCCATGCGCCTGGCGTCGCACAAGCTTTCCGTTCAGACGCGCGTCGTGACGCGTTCCGCGGAGGTCGCCGTTGGGTAAGGCTGATCAGTTTCGCGATCTGAGCGACGAAGAGCTCGAGACACGGGTTGCGGAATCCAAGGAAGAACTCTTTCGGCTGCGCGTCCAGCACGCGACGCTGCAATTGGCGGACACTTCGCAGCTTCGGCAGGTGCGCCGCGACATCGCACGCATGCTGACGGTGCAGCGCGAACGTGCGTTGGCGCCGCTTGAGATGGAGGCCTAACCCGTGCCAGGAACTCGTGCTCGCCGGGTGGGTCGCGTTGCAAGCGATCGGGCCGACAAGACCATCATCGTCGAAGTCGAATCGGTCCGACGTCATCGGCTTTATAAGAAGCCCGTGCGCGTGCGACGCAAGTTTATGGCCCATGATCCCCAAAACACGTGTCGCATTGGCGATGTGGTGCAAATCGAGGAATCGCGTCCCATGAGCCGGCGCAAGCGTTGGCGGCTGGTCGAAGTCCTTGAGCGAACACTGCTCACCGACGAGGAACGCCAGGCAGCCTTCAGTACCGGAATAGCCGACGAGGCGTCTCTTTCCAACTCGGAAGACTCCAAGCACGATTAGCTGAAATGATCCAGCAACAGAGCCGGCTGAGGGTTGCCGACAACAGCGGCGCGCGCGAAATCATGTGCATCCGCGTGCTGGGCGGGTCGTCCCGCAAATACGCACGCGTTGGGGACATTATTGTGGGCAGCGTGAAGCAGGCGGCCCCGAACAGTGCGGTGCCTCGTGGGTCGGTGGTTCGCGCCGTCGTCGTTCGCGTTAACAAGGAATACCGGCGGCCGGACGGCTCGCGCATTCGCTTTGACGACAATGCTGCGGTCCTACTTGAGGGCGAAGTGCCGCGTGGCACGCGCATTTTCGGTCCGGTAGGACGCGAACTGCGTGACCGCCGGTTCATGCGCATTGTCTCGCTGGCGCCCGAGGTCTTGTAGGCATGTCCATACGTCGGTTTCGAATTCGAAAAGGCGACACCATTGAGGTGCTGCACGGACGTGACGTGGGACGGCGTGGCGCTGTTGAACGCGTGGTTCCGGCGACGGGACGAGTTGTCGTCGAGGGCATAAATGTCCGCAAGCGCCACGCGAGGCCGCGAGCAATTGGTCAGCCGGCGGGTATCATTGACTTCAACGCCCCACTTGATGTCTCGAACGTCATGTTGGTGTGCCCTGTCTGCGACCAGCCGGCCCGGGTCGGCTACCGACTGGGCGACGATGGGGTGAAGCGGCGCATCTGCCGCAAGTGCAACGAACAGATTGACGAGTAATGGCCCGCCTACTCACGCGCTATCGGGAAGAGATCCGACCGCAGATGATGCGGGAGTTCGGCTATTCCAACCCGCTCGCGGTTCCGAGCCTGGATCGCATCATTGTGAACATCGGGCTGGGCGAGGCGCTCGAAAACGACGCGGCCGTGGATCACGCGGTGCGCGATGTGGCCACGATCACGGGGCAGCGACCGGTTGTGACGCGGGCGCGCAAGAGCGTGGCGGCCTTCAAGCTTCGCGCCGGACAGCGCGTTGGCGTAAAGGGTACGCTGCGCGGCACCCGAATGTATGAGTTTCTTGACCGCCTGGTCACGGTGGCGTTGCCTCGCATGCGTGACTTTCGGGGCGTTCTGCGGACGTCGTTCGACGGCCGCGGCAATTACTCGCTGGGGCTGTCTGAGCAGCTCATCTTTCCTGAAATCGACTACGACCAGATTGATCGAATCCGTGGCTTGCAGGTCGTCATCGTGACGACCGCGCCAAGCGACGGTGAATCCCTGCGGCTGCTCGAACTCCTCGGCATGCCGTTCCAACGCCTCGACGAGGCGGCCTGAGGTTCGGACATGGCGAGAAAGGCAAAGATCGAAAAGTGGAAGCGCGAACGCGAGGCATGGCTGGACCCGGAGTTCGAGTCCAAGTCCATACGTGGGCGCAAACTGCGCTTTAAGGTTCGCTATCGCAACCGGTGCCGACTTTGCGGCCGGCCACGTGCGCACATGCGGCGCTTTGGGATCTGCCGAATCTGCTTCCGTGAGTTGGCGGTCAAGGGTCACATTCCAGGTGTGACGAAGGCGAGTTGGTGAGCCGACGATGACCGATCCGATTGCGGACATGTTGACTCGGCTGCGTAACGCCGTGGCGGCGCGTCATACCAAGGTCCGCATTCCCCACTCAAAGACCAAGGCCCGGATTGCGGCGCTGCTTGTCGACGAAGGTTTCATCGGGTCCATGGAGACGATTCACGAAGGTCATCGGGCGTGGCTGGAAGTGAACTTGCGTTACCAGAACGGCGAGCCGGCCTTCGTTGGCGCCAAGCGAGTCAGTCGACCCGGTCTCCGTATCCATACCCGGGCGCGCGAGATCCCCCGAGTCATGGGTGGCATCGGTACCGCGGTGATCTCCACCTCGCAGGGCATTATGTCCGGGCGAGAAGCCGCCAAGCGCCGCCTCGGCGGCGAAGTCATCTGTTTCGTCTGGTAGTCCGATGTCGCGTATTGGTTTGACTCCCATCGACGTGCCCGACGGCGTAACGGTGAGCTTTGACGCGGACAACGTGGTCACCGTGAAGGGCCCTAAGGGCGAGTTGGTCCAGGCCCTCCCGCGCATCATCAGCTTCACGCGCGACAACGGGCGTGTGCTGGCCGCCCGTCCCAACGATGATCACCGGACGCGTGCCTTGCACGGGTTGGCCCGCCAGTTAGTGGCTAACATGGTCCTTGGCGTCACCCAGGGCTATGAGAAAAGGCTCGAAATCCAAGGCACCGGGTACCGGGCCCAGCTGCAGGGCGACACGCTTGACCTGCAATTGGGATTCACGCATCCGCAACGGCGTCAGGCGCCTGAAGGCATCGAGTTTGAATTGCCCGACCCGACGCACATCGTTGTCCGCGGCATCGACAAGCAAGCCGTTGGCCAGGTTGCGGCGGATCTGCGAGCAATCCGGCCTGCCGACCCCTACAAGGGTCACGGACTCCGATACCAGGGTGAAGTCGTGCGGCGAAAGCCTGGCAAGACCGCCGCTACGATCGTTGCATAGGTGACCTGACGAATGGCCGCTAAGACCCGACGAATGGCTCGTCTACGGCGACATCGCCGCATTCGCCGCCGCGTGGTTGGCCGGCGGGAACGGCCGCGACTGGCGGTATTCCGCAGCTTACGGCACACCTACGCGCAGGTGATCGATGACGTGGCCGGGCACACGCTTGTCGCGGCATCGTCACGGGAGTCGGAAACGACGGGCACCACCAAGCTGGAACGCGCGGCAGACGTTGGATCGCGCCTGGCCGAGCGGGCAAAGGAACTTGACATAACCGCTGTCGTGTTTGACCGCGGCGGCCACCGCTATCACGGACGCGTCCAAGCGTTGGCCGACGCCGTGCGCACAGGGGGCATCGCGTTATGACGATTGACTCCAGGCTTGCCGCTGGCGGTCCCGACGCGGCCCGCGACGGGGGCGACCTTCATCGGCTTGACGACCGAGTCGTGCGAATCAAGCGCGTGGCGAAGGTCGTGAAGGGCGGTCGCCGCTTTGGGTTCAATGCCATTGTCGTGGTCGGTGATCGGCGTGGACATGTCGGCGTCGGCATCGGCCGGGCCAACGAGGTCGTCGCGGCCATTCGCAAGGGTCAGG
The DNA here is from genome assembly GCA_026707185.1 of Chloroflexota bacterium. Next base: position 3,234 of record JAPOXI010000128.1, on the reverse strand, counting down.
AACGCGCGCGCCGGTCCTTGATCGAAGTCCCCTTGACCGAGGACGGCTCGATTCCGCACTACGTCGAAGAGAGCTATCGGGCATCCAAGGTCGTGCTGCGCCCGGCCCGACCCGGTACCGGGGTGATTGCCGGCGGTGCGGTTCGGGCTGTGCTTGAACTCGCCGGTGTGCGCAACCTCTTGACCAAGATCATCGGCTCGACGAACGCCGTGAACGTGGTTCGAGCCACCGTCAACGGCCTGGCCAGCCTCCAGATTCCGGAAGAAACCGTGGCGAGGCGTCGACAAGCTGTCGGGGCGCCTACCGATGAGTGAACTGCGCCTGCGTCAGGTCCGAAGCGCGATCGGATCCCGGGACCGGCAGCGCGACACGCTCAGGGCTTTGGGCCTGGGTGCGATCGGCCGTCGATCATCTCGTCCCGACACAGCGGATGTCCGCGCCATGGTTAAGGTTGTGGGACATCTTGTCGAGGTTGAATCGGACCTCTCGAACGGCGATTCGACATGAAGCCGCATCAGATCACCGCAGCCGCTCCGCCACGCAAGCGCCGCCGACGCCTGGGCCGCGGCGAAGGGTCCGGCAAGGGTAAAACGACGGGCCGCGGCACGCTGGGGCAGGGCGCCCGGAGCGGCGGCAACGCGTATCCCGGATTCGAAGGTGGGCAGACGCGCTTGCTCATGCGCTTTCCCGGTCGACGTGGCTTTACGAACCACCGGTTCAAGCGCGACTTTCAGCCGGTGAACGTGGGCGCGTTGAATGTCTTTCCGGAAGACTCGGTCGTGGGGCCCGATGAACTCAAGGGCAAGGGACTGATTGAAGCCGGCCTGTTCAAGATTCTTGCCGGCGGTGACCTGAATCACGCGCTGACGGTGCGGGCGCCAAAGTTCTCGGCGGCGGCCAGGGCGAAGATTGAAAGCGCCGGTGGTTCCGTTGAGGAGTTGAGCGAGTGATCGAGACGGCCGTCGCGGCCTTTCAGCTTCCCGACGTTCGTCGCAAGATTCTCTTCACAATCGGCCTCCTGGTGCTATTCCGGGCCGTCGCGCACATCCCCCTGCCCGGCGTGAACACGGAGTTGCTGGCCGACTTCTTTGCCGGAAACCAGTTGCTGGGCTTCATGAATCTCCTGTCCGGCGGGGCCCTGGAGAACTTCTCGGTCGTTGCGTTGGGGGTTTACCCCTACGTCACGGCCAACATTGCCTCGACGGTTCTTGTGCCGCTGATCCCTCCGCTGCAAGAACTCTCGCGGGAGGGCGAGTCGGGTCGTCGCAAGATCGCGCAATGGACCCGCCTGGCCACGATCCCGTTCGCCATGCTGCAGGGGTTTGGTCAGATTCAGATCCTGCGCTCCGCCCAGCAGGGCCTGTTGTCGCCCACCCTCAACGCGTTCGACATTTTCGTGATGCTCATCGTGATGACGGCGGGGACGATGTTTCTGCTTTGGATTGGCGAACTGATCACTGAGAACGGTATCGGCAACGGCGTGTCGATCATCATTTTTGCCGGCATCGTGGCGGGCGCTCCGGCCGCCCTCGGCCAGTCGCTCTTTGCCGGCGAGAACATTGGTGGGTTCGTTGCCGTCGTGATCATCGGCCTCATCATGATCGCGGCCATCGTCTTCGTGCAGGAAGCCCAGCGTCGAATCCCGGTCCACTACGCCAAGCGCATCCGGGGAACCCGAATGTACGGCGGTCAGAGCACGCACATCCCGCTCAAGGTCAACTCGGCGGGCATGATCCCCCTGATTTTTGCCTTCTCGTTGATGCTGCTGCCAGCTACGGTTGCAAGCTATTTCGAGACATCGGAGATGTCGTGGCTCGCCAATGCCGCCGGCGCGATCGCGCTCACCCTGAGTCCCAGCAACGGCATTTACTGGGTGTTCACGTTTTTGCTCGTCATCGTCTTCACGTATGTCTACACGCTGGTCGTTTTCCAGCAGCAGAATCTGGCCGAGAATCTTCAGAAGAACGGTGGATTCATCCCGGGTATACGTCCGGGTCGTCCAACCCACCAATATCTCACGGGCGTCGTCAACCGCATCACATTGGCCGGCGCGGTGTTCCTGGGGATCATCGCCGTAGTTCCATTCGTCGCACAGTCCGTGACCGGAGCCGACGCGGTGGCCATCAGCAGTACGGGAATGCTCATCGTCGTGGGTGTCGTGCTGGACACCATGCGCCAGCTTGAATCCCAACTCATGATGCGCAACTACGAAGGGTTTATTCGGTAGCCGAATGGGCGAACGTCCAGTGATTTTGGTGCTGCTCGGACCGCCCGGCGCCGGCAAGGGGACGCAAGGTGAGCGGTTGGCGCGGCACATTGCGCTCGACCACGTGTCCACGGGTGACTTGTTTCGCGATGCGGTCACCGCCGGATCGCCCGCCGGATTGCGCGCCGAGTCCTACCTGCACAGCGGCCAGCTTGTGCCGGACCAGGTGGTGCTGCAGGTTATCGAGGAGTATCTCGGCGGAGCTCGCGGACGAGACACGTGCTTTGACGGGTTTCCGCGCACGCGCAACCAGGCCGAGAAGCTGGACGACTTGCTCACGCAGTTCAACCTGTCGGTCACGGTGGTCGTGTACATCAACGTGCCCGACCATGTGGCTCTTGAACGCTTACTTGCCCGAGGGCGGGCGGACGATACGGAGGAGACAGCGCGCTATCGCTTGCAGGTCTATCACGAGGACACCGCGCCACTGATCGACTACTACCGCGCGTCGGGAGTGCTCGTTGAGGTGGACGGTTCCGGAGACGTCAGCGCTGTCGCGTGTCGTGTGTGGTCTTTGGTTAAGGCCGCCATGCGATGAACTCCGGAACTATTCGGCCGAAGACCCCCGAGCAGATCGAAGCAATGGCCGCCTCGGGCCGTGTGCTGGCGGGTGCGCTGGATCAAGTTGAGGCCGCGACTCGGCCAGGCGTTACGACCGGGGACCTCGACGCTCTGGCCGAGACCTACATTCGCGACCACGGCGGCATTCCGTCGTTCAAGGGCGTGCCGGCGGCCGAGGCGCACATCAGTCCCTTTCCCGGCGCAATCTGCGCTTCAGTCAACGACGCAATCGTGCATGGAATTCCGGGTAGCGCAGTCCTGCGGGAAGGCGATATCATTGGGCTGGATTGTGGAGTGATTCTTGACGGCTGGCACTCCGACTCAGCGCGTACGCTCGCGGTTGGCGAGATTGGCCCTGACGCGAGCCGCCTGCTTGATGTAACTCGCGCCGCACTCGCTGAAGCTAT